>NZ_CP110009.1:2102905-2428311 GCF_025947305.1 Flavobacterium sp. N3904 | reverse complement strand
AACATCGTAAACGGAATGGCAATAATAACGTAATCGGCCTGAACATCTTCTTTATCCTTGAATGATAATGTATATTTTCCACCCTTGTTTGAAATGGCTGTTAATATGGATTTTACCACAATTGAATCTGCCACTTTTCCAGCTAAATGTTCTATTAATTTCGAATTTCCCTCTTTAATTCTGTACTTTTCGTCGCTATCTCCAAAAATTTTAAAACCTTCAGAAGTATTGGTGTCAATCATATCCAAGAAATTAATAGCCGATTGTTCCGAAGTATCCAGACCAAACTCTGCCAAATATGCTGCGGTAAAAATATCTTTCAGCCATTGATTGCATTTCAAAGATTTTATATAATCCTTCAAAGTCATTTTATCAAAAACCAAAGCTGCAGGAGTATCATAATCTTCTCCCAAACTTGCCGCATCTTTTTGAATTGTTGGTGCTATCTTTTTAAACTCATTTATTATTTCTTCTTCTGGAATGTGTCTTCCATCAAAAAAGTACGTTTCATGTATCAAATGAGCTGCTTTCGATTCGGCATACATATCGATTAACTCCAAATCAAATTCCTTTGCCAAATTGAGCATATCCTCATGGGTAGAATCTATAAAATCACCTCCAAATTCAGGATGAATCCCCATTTGTAGCGCATCACCATAATGCGTCAAAATCCTTCCGCCCAATCTAAAACTTCCTTCATAAATAGTGGCTCTAATTCCTGCTTTTCTCAATTGATAAGCTGCATTCAAACCAGCCATTCCTGCACCAACAATCACCACTTTTTTATTAACTGAAGAACCAACACCTTCATCTGATATTGCTTGCTTAGTTTTTTCTTCTTCTTTTTTGCAACTTATAACAGAGGTTCCGATAATTCCGGTAAGCAAGCTAAATTTTGCAACATCCGTCACAAACTTTCTTCTAGTCACTGCATCACTATTTTTGAAAGCAATAATTGTATCGACTTCAATTTCTGGATTCTCATTTGAAAATTGTGCAAGTTTCAAATTCAAAAGAATATTCTTAAGTACGGTTGATTTTGGATTTCTCATATGTTTTTGGTTTGGTTATTAATTCATTACACAAAGATTCGCGAAGTAAACATAGAGATACGCAAAGTGTTTTTAGTGTTTTTTAATTCAATATTTTATTTTAGATAATTTAAATCAATTGAATTTCCATCCTCTTTTGTGCCTTCTTTGCGAAATAACTATTCAATAATCACTGATTTCATATTCATAAATTCTTTAATTCCTATTTCGGATAATTCTCTTCCGTAGCCTGATTTTTTGGTCCCACCAAATGGAATCCTAGAATCTGATCGCACCAAAGAATTGACAAAAACATTACCTGCTTCTATTCTTCTGGCCAATTTATAGGCTTTTTCTCTATCCTCAGTCCAAATTGCAGAAGCCAAACCGTATCTGTGATTATTGGCAATTGCAATCGCATCATTTTCATCTTTAGCCCTAATAATTGTAGCTAGTGGGCCAAAAGTTTCTTCCTGAAAAGCGATATTATTAGCATCCACAAAATCAATCAAGGTGGGTTGAAAGTTACAATGCTCCCGCTCTCCTCCTACTACCATTTTAGCTCCTTGCTTTAAAGAATGCTCCAATTGATAACTTAACTTTTCGGCCAAATCGATTCTAGCCAAAGGTCCCATGTTAATGCCGCTTTGCAATGGATTTCCTTGTTGCAATCCTCCTACTTTTTGAGCAAACAAATCTGCAAATTCATCAGCCACTTTTTCCGTAACAATAAAACGTTTGGCACAAATACAAGCCTGACCTGCGTTTAACATTCTCGATTGAGTAGCTACAGTTGCGGCTTTTTCCAAATCGGCATCATTCAAAACAATAAAAGCATCCGAACCACCCAATTCCATCACCGATTTTTTAATATGTTTTCCTGCTAATGCGGCAACAGAAGAACCGGCCATTTCACTACCTGTCAAGGTTATTCCTGAAACAATATCAGCAGCAATTACACTTTCTACTTGCGGAATATCAATGTTTATTTGCTGAAAAACACCTTCTGGAAAACCAGCTTCCAAAAAAGCATTTTCTATGGCTTTGGCACAACCAATAACGTTTGGTGCATGTTTCAAAAGCGTTACATTTCCACCCATAATTGCCGGTGCAGCGTAACGCAGCACTTGCCAAAAAGGATAATTCCAAGGCATAATCGCAAAAACAGCACCTGATGGATCATAAACCGACATACTTTTGAAAGGCGTGTCATACTGTTCATCTTTCAGCATTCTTTCAGCATTCTCAGCATAAAAATCACAATTCCCTGCTGATTTTTCGACTTCAGCAATTCCTTCTGGCAGCGTTTTACCCATTTCATTGGTAATCAGCAAACCCAACTCGTCTTTGTTGGCTCTTAATATATCAGCCAGTTTTTTCATTTTATCGGCTCTTTCCTGAAAAGTGGTAGTGCGCCAATTCTTGAAAGCGGATTCAGCCAATTGCAGTTTTTGTGTCAATTGCGCATTGGTTAATACTTCATGCTCCGCAATTACTGCTTGTGTAAACGGATTTATAGATTTGAATATCATTGTAATTTTTTGTTTAAAGTTTGAAAGTTTAAAGTTGTTCAACTGAAAACTAAAAACTGATTACTGCCTATTTACTTTCTAGTACCATCCCACCGGATCTGTATCTAGATTGATGTTGACTTGTTTTATTTCGAGATAATTTTCAATACCATACAACCCTAATTCTCGACCAGTTCCTGATTGTTTGTAACCACCCCATGGCATTTCGTTGAAGGTAGGATGATAAAAATTAACCCATCCAATTCCTGCCCTTATCTTCGGCATTACCCGATGAACACGTGTTACATCTTGCGTAAATAATCCATAACCCAAACCATATTCGGTATCATTGGCAATTGCAATTGCTTCTTCTTCAGTGGAAAATTTCAATAATGCAACTACAGGCCCAAAAATTTCTTCTCTGGCAATTCGCATATTTGGAGTAACATCTGTAAAAATGGTTGGCTCAATAAAAAATCCTTTACTGTCATCTGTATTGCCTCCAAAAGCCAATGTAGCTTCCCCTTTTCCTACCTCGATATAGGCTTTAATTTTGTCAAAATGAGCTTGAGATACAATAGGTCCCATTGTATTTTCGGCATCACTTCCATCACCCACTTTTATATTTTTGGCTCTAGCCACAAACTGTTTTACAAACTCATCATAAATAGTATCCTGAATCAAAATTCGTGATCCCGCTGTACACACCTGTCCGCTATTGGCGAAAGCGGCAAACAGTCCCCAATCAATAGCCAAGTCCATTTTACAATCGTCAAAAATGACTACCGGATTTTTTCCTCCCAATTCTAAAGTAACTTTCTTAAGATTTTCGGCAGCGATTTTGCCAATATATTTTCCTGTTGAAGTTCCTCCAGTAAAAGCAATTTTATCAATTTTGGTGTTGCTGATTAAAGCATTTCCAGCAATGGGGCCATCGCCTGTTACAATATTAATTACCCCTTTTGGAATATCCAATTCGGCTATTAATTGTGCCAAAAACAAAGCTGTCAATGGTGTCACTTCGGATGGTTTTAAAACAACGGTATTCCCTGCTGCAATAGCTGGTCCTAGTTTCCAGGCACACATCAGGAACGGAAAATTCCAAGGTATAATTTGCGCACAAACCCCAATAGCCTCGCGAGTTACATAACTAAATGAATTTCCAGGAACACTCATCGTTTCGCCGTGAATCTTGGTCGCTAATCCTGCGTAAAACTCAAAACAAGATACCGCATCATCAATATCAAATTCGGCTTCACGAATGGGCTTACCATTATTTTCTACTTCCAATTTTACAAAAACATCAAAATTGTCTCTTATTTTTCCCGCTATTGCAAACAATATTTTCTGACGATCTTGAGCCGTTTTACTTTTCCAATCGTCTCCATCAAAAGCAGCTCTTGCGGCGTCGACAGCCCCATTTACATCTTCAATTTGTGCTTCTGGAACTGTAGCAATTGCAGCCTTGGTCGCAGGATTCAATATTGTTCTTGTTTTGCCTGATGCCGCATTCACAAAAGCACCGTTGATATACATTTTATACATAATTTTTTATTTTAGAAATTAGATTTCAGATTGCTCCAAAATCTAAAATATTTATGAATTATAAATCTGAATTAGACTTGGTGATAAATAAATAGTCACTGTTTGACCAATTAATTTTGTTAATGCCACCGAAGAATCTTCGGTTTTAATGATTTTTTGACCTGACGCGGTTACCAATTTGTATTTTCTATGATTCCCCACAAAAATGACATCTTCGATAGTAACCTGAAGCGATATGTCATGTATTGTATCAAACGAAACATTTTCGGGTCTAATAAATAATATTCCCTTATTATCACTTATTTCATGATTGAAATTAAAGGTTTTATCTTCTAATGTAAATGTTGAAGTATTAGCTATTTGTACTGGAATCAAATTTGCTTCACCAATAAATCCTGCCACGAATTTGGTTCTAGGATGATTGTATAAGGTTTGACTGTTCGACAATTGCTCTATAACTCCGTGATTCATCACTGCAATTCTATCCGACATAGTCAAGGCTTCTTCCTGATCGTGCGTTACATATACAAAAGTCTTGTTCAAATCCTTGTGCAACTGTTTCAATTCAAATTGCATTTGTTTTCTTAATTTCAAATCCAATGCTCCTAAAGGTTCATCCAATAATAAAATTTCGGGATCGGGTGCAATCGCTCTCGCAATAGCTACACGTTGCTGTTGTCCACCTGACATTTCAAAAGGTTTTCTGGTTTTGAAAGCCGTCATTTGAACCAATTCTAGCATTTCATCCACTCGTTTATTGGTTTCGGTTTTGCTTAATTTTTTTTGGTGCAAACCAAAAGCAATATTCTCAGCCACATTAAGATGCGGGAACAAGGCATAATTTTGAAAAACTGTATTTACATTTCTTTTATATGGAGGCAATTGCGAAATATCTTGTTTATTGAGTAAAACTTGTCCATTGTCGGGAGTTTCGAAACCTGCAATCATGCGCAACGTTGTTGTTTTCCCGCAACCGCTTGGCCCCAAAATGGTCAAAAATTCTCCATCTTGAATTTCTAAATCCAAATTGTTTACGATAAGCGCACTTCCGTATGATTTACTGATTCCTTTTAATTCTAATTTACTCATGCTTAATTCTCTTTATTAAATTTTAACGAAATAAAAATGGCCGCTGACGATATTAAAAATACCAAAGTTGCCACAGCATTTACTTCGGGTGTAATCCCTCGACGCATCATTCCATAAATTTCTATCGGCAATGTGTTTTCTCTTGAAATCAAGAAAAAAGTAACAGGTATTTCATCCATTGATAATACCAGTGATAATAAAACGGCGCCAATTATGGCTGTTTTTATATTGGGTAAAATCACTCTAAAAAAAGCTGACAACGGGCTGGCTCCCAAATCAAAAGCGGCCATTTCCAGATAAGGATCTAATTTCTTGAATCTAGCCAAAATCTGTGTAATCATAATCCCAATTAAGAAAGTCGTATGACCAATAAAAACGGCTTTCAATGACAATGGAATTCCCATTAAAGGAAAAAGACTCAACATGGCAACTCCCGTCACAATTCCAGGAAGCGTTATGGGAAGCAAAATGATTTTTAACAAAAAGTTTTTACCAAAATAATTGTACTTGTGTAGCGCATAAGCAGACGGTATTCCAATTATTAAAGCGGCGAGCGTACTTGATATTGCAATTATAAAACTGACTTCAACAGCATTAATCATTGATTGATTGTGAAATAATTTTATGTACCAATCCAACGAATAATGTTCTATTGGAAATGAACTTACCGATTCTTTATTGAATGAAAACCAAATAATAATGAATATTGGGAAATACAAAAACCACAGCACCGAAAAGGCTGAAAAGGAAATTATAAATGCTCTTACATTTTTCATGATTATTGAGTTTCGTGTTTTTTCTCATAACGAGACGACAATTCTAGTAATATAAAAACCAATACGAGCAAAACTACTCCAACTGCTGATCCCAGCGGTTTGTCATTGGATGTTCCAAATAAATTTTGAACAATACTCGATATAAACAATGTGTTGGGACCGCCCAAAAGTGATGCTGCCAAGAAGTCCCCAAGCGTAAGCACCAAGGCTAAAGTCCCTCCAGATATTACACCGGGAAGAATCAATGGAAAAATTACTTTTCGAAAAGTCACCCAAGAATTGGCTCCTAAATCTTTGCTGGCCTCAACCAATGATTTTGAAATTTGTTCGAACGAAGTATAAATTGGTATACAAACGAAAGGCAAAAAGATATAAATCAAACACAGAATCACAGAAAAATCAGAATACAACACAAAGCGTAGAGGCTTATCTATTATACCCAAATTCATTAATGAGGAATTGAAAATTCCGTTTTCACCAAGAATAATTTTCCATGCATAGGCTCTCACAATGTAGGACATCCAAAAAGGCAACACAATTAAAGTGTAATAGAACGACTTGTTTTTGGTGACTTTAAAAGCAATAAAATAGGCTAATGGCAAACTCAACAGAATGCAAACCAAAGCCACAATAATGGCGTAAAAAAAAGTTCGAATCAATGTTTCGTAATACAACGGATTTGTAAAAATCTTGATGTAAGAATCAAAATTGAAATCGTATACCACTTTCCCAAAATCATCTGTTGACAGCACACTTTGCGTCAAAATGAAGATATAGGGCAATACCAAAAATAGTAGCAACCACAACAATAATGGAAAAATTAGAAAGTATTTATTGATATTCTTCATAGTTAAAAAAACAGAATTAAAAACAATACCTGACAGATTCAAAAAAACTGTCAGGATATATCAAGCTCAATAAAACTATTGGTTTTTTACCTCATTCCAAATTTCATTGTATCGTTTTCTCTCTTTTACGGGTTGCCAAAAATTCAACGTTTTGAACATTGCATCCATACTTGCCACATCCATTAATTTTTGAGTTTCTGGAGATAATAGTGCATTTGCAGCTGGGTTTGCTACGTAGTACTGCGTAAATTCTGCCACTTGAGCCATTACTTTTGGTTGGGAAACATAATCCAACCAAAGTTGTGCCAATTGCTTGTTTTTGGCATCCTTTACAATCATCAAACGGTCAATCCATCCCGTTGCTCCTTCTTTAGGAATCACGGCTTTGATGTTCATTCCCTGTTTATTCAAATTAGCGGGAGTAAGAGGCCATCCCACAGCAGCTACAATTTCTTTGTTTTTGAATAAATTATCCAATTCTCCTGCCGAAGCCCAAAATTTTCGGATTTGAGGTTTCATTTCTACCAATTTTGCTTTACAGGCCAATAATTGATTTTCGCTCATATTATATAAAGCATTTGGATCTGTTTTATCAAAACCTAGCATTTGTGCCACTAAATAAATAGAAGAAATATCATCATACAAAGCAATTTTACCTTTGTATTTTGGATCATTAAAAAGGCTCCACGAAGTCGGAGTTTCCTTGATTACATCAGCATTATAAATTAAATAGTCTGGCCCCCAAGTAAAAGGCATACCATAAAATTTTCCGTCTTTTTGAACGTCCTTCATTGCCAAAAGTGTTGGAGAAAGCGAATCCCAAGCTTTGATTTGATCGGTCTCAATCGCTTCAACTAAACCAGAAGAAACAATATATCCCGCCACATCAGACGAAGGTGTAATAACATCATAGCTAGCACCACCACCACTTTGTAATTTTGAAACCAACTCATCCGAAGATCCAAAATAGGTTCCTTTTACGGTTACTCCATATTTTTCCTCAAATTCTTTGGTAAATGAAGCGTCTGCATACCCTTCCCAAGCGAGAATGTTTAAAGTAGAGCCTTTTAATGCTTCCAAATCAACTGTTCCTGTCTTTGCTTCTTCAGCTTTTTTACCACAGCTTGAGAATAAGCCGGCTAGTACTAGTAACGATAATGCTATTTTTTTCATTTGGTTTGGTTTTTTTGGTTGGTTATAATAGTTTAGAAGGTTTGTAAGTTTAGTTTAAAACTGTACTATATCATTAAATTCTCTTTTTTCTGTTCATTAAAAACTGAACACTTTTTGATTAATGATGTTCACTTAATTTTGTATTTGGGTCTAATGGCCAATACATTAAAACGGAGCAATTACCACTTCTTGGATCGTCTAAATAATCGAATAAAGGTTCAACAAGAATGAATCCGCATTTGGTTTGAGCCGTAACTGTTGGATCTATAATTTCTCCTTTTATCAACTTATCGCAATATTCTGCAATGGTCATTTGCTCTTTAACTTTATCATATCCAATTGGCATTCCAGCAGTCATTTGTCCCAAACAACCCAATTGTCTGGCTACATCCTGACGTGCATTGTAAATTTCTCTACCAATTCCTTTTCCTTGATAATCGGGATGAACTGAAACGTCCAGTCCGTAAATCCATTCTGCTTTTGGATCGTGGGTTCCCAGCCATAAATCATCCGAAATTTCCAAAAAAGTATGATGCCCTTTATGGTAATTTTGAAGCAAAGTCGTACAGGAAGCAATCACTCTATCCCCATCCAAAACTATAAACTGCCCTTCGGGAAAAATCTCCAAATGTCTTTTGTATTTTTCTTCTGTAATTAATTCTTCAGCTGATAATGTTGGAAATACAATTTCCTGCAATTCGGCTTGTTGTTTTGCATGTTCCGGCAAAGGCGTTTGCAAAATATATTTGCCTAAAATCTCTTTTTTCATAATTTGATGGCATTTTTGATTGTGGTCTTTTTATAATTTAGCACATATTTCCGTAGCTAATCAATTTCATTTCCAAATATTCTTTCAATCCTTCTGATCCTGATTCGTGACCCATTCCACTGCTTTTTATTCCAACAAAAGGCAATTCTGTTCCGTGTGCCGCCCATTCGTTGATACCTACCATCCCGAATTCCAGATTTTCGGCATAAATATTTGCATTTTTAATGTGATTGGTAAAGACATAAGATGCCAAACCATATTCCGTATCGTTTGCCCATTCGATAACTTCGTCTTGAGTATCAAAAGGAATTACAATCATTAACGGTCCAAATACTTCCGTTTTGATAAATGATTGTGATTGTCTTGCTTCAATTAAGGCAGGATGCACAAAAAAACCTTTCTCTGATTTTTCTCCACCAATATGAACAACTGCTCCTTCGCTTTTTGCTTTTTCGAGCATAGCCAATGAATGGTTTTGTTGCGTTTTATTAATCAGTGGTCCAACAAAATCAATATCTCCACTATTGATTCCTGTTTTTAGTTTCGAAATATCCTCTTTTACTACTGAAATAAACTCATTAAAAATACTCGAATGCACATAAAAACGCTGTGGTGCTACGCAAACTTGTCCACAATTTCTTAATTTGGCAACCAAAGCCTGATGTGCAATCGATACTACATCAACATCTTTATCAATTATAACAGGAGCATTTCCACCCAATTCTAATGACAATTTTGTTGATGTTTTTGAAGCACCATCCATTAATATTTTTCCAACACGAGTACTTCCAGTAAAACTTATTTTTTTCAACAAAGGATTTTCAATCATTTCCGTTCCTGTAGAAACTGGTTCGGTATTGATTAAATTAAAAACTCCTTTCGGAATTCCTGCTTCATGCAGGGCTTTTGCCATATTAAAACTCGACAATGGTGTAAACTCGGAACCTCGCATTACAACAGTACAACCCGCAGCCAATGCAGCTCCTACTGCTCTTGCCGGATTATAAGCCGGGAAATTCCAAGCTGTAATCACACCAACGACACCCAAGGGCTGATAAATAACCATCGAACGTTTGTCGATTCTACTCGAAGGAATTACCCTTCCATAACTGCGTTTTCCTTCTTCAGCATACCATTCGAAAAGATTGGCAGAAACTTGCCATTCTCCCCTTGCCTCCAACATTGGTTTTCCCGTTTCTAAAGCGGTTTCTTTTGCGAAAGCCTCCACATTTTCCCTCATATAGTTGGCCGCTTTTTTTAGAAACTCGGCTCTAAAATAAGGAGTTGTATTTTTCCATCCTTTGAAAGCTTTATCTGCTGCATCAATGGCTAATTTGCAATCGGCCGAATTTCCGAAAGGAACTTTGTCCAATATTTCTTCCGTCGATGGACTTTGCAAATCCCATTTTGCGCCATCTATTGCGTCGCACCATTCTCCATTTATATATTGCTTTCTCATAGCCTTTGACCCCAAAATGGGGGATATTTTAAATTAATTTGCTTTTTTTAGATAAATCCGATTTAAGATAAAACCTCTTCTATCGCTTCTTCCAAAATTATTAAGCCTTTATGCAACACTTCATCTTCAATAAACAACGGGCTCAAAATTCTAATACAATTTCCGTAAGTTCCTGATGTAATCACAATCAATCCATTGGCCAAACATTTATCTACAATTGCTTTTGTGGCCACACCATCTGGAATTCCGGTTTTTGGATTGGTGAATTCGATAGCCAACATTGCTCCCAATCCACGTACATCAGTAATCGTTTCCGGATATAAAGATTGTATGTGTTTGAATTTATCATGAACAATTTTACCGACTTTTTTGCCAGCAGCATTGATGTCATTTTTTTGCATGTAATTGATGCTTGCCAATGAAGCCACACAACTCAACGGGCCTCCTAAATAAGTTCCTCCAATAAGTCCTGGTTTTATGGCATCCATAATTTCTTGTCTCCCAATTACAGCACCAATCGGCATTCCGCCACCCATAGATTTTGCCCAAGTAGACAAATCTGGTGTTACATCATAATGCTCGTAAGCCGCCCATTTTCCGGTACGACCAAAGCCGGATTGCACCTCATCAAAAATCAGACAGATATTATTTTCGGTACAGAATTTGCGTAAATATTGAACGTATTTTTTGGAAGCTACCGTAAAACCGCCCTCTCCCTGCACCAATTCCAAAATAATCGCAGCGGTCTGACTAATAGAAACGGTTGACGAAAAAGTTTTATGCAACTTCATAATCATTAGATCATCAAACTCATCTTGAGTCATTCTGCCGATCATGCTCGGTTTGTAATATGGATATTCCAAACGATATACTTCGGGTGCGTAAGGTCCAGCTCCTTCTTTGTATTTCACATTGGATGTCAAAGTCATCGCCATCATGGTACGACCATGAAAAGAACCATCATAACAGATAACTCCCGATTTTCCGGTTACCGCACGAGCAATTTTAATAGCATTTTCTACAGATTCAGCACCTGATAAAGTAAGCATCGCTTTTGTAGATTCGCCATGAGGTAATATTTCACATAATTTTTCAGTCAAATCCAAATATTGATCATACACCGAAACATTGAATGAAGCATGAATAAATTTTTCGGCTTGTTTTTGAATGGCTTCAATAATTTCAGGAACACCATGTCCTACATTATTTACACCAATTCCACCAGCAAAATCAATCAGTTCTCTACCATCGGCATCAATGATTATGGCGCCTTTGGCCGATTGAATACTGGAAGGATTAAAAATCCCCAAAGCGTTTGGAACACTTTTCTTTCTTCTTTCGTATAATCTATCTGTATTATTCATTTTGTTTGCTTGATAATTTTGCCAACTCCAAATCGGGTTGCGCTATTTTATAAATCTTCATATACATATTGGTTTTGGTATCAAAAACACCTTCCAAAACATGTATTTTATCTCCAATTAACTCATTCAAATGTTCCATATCCCGGCACATTACATTCGCTTCTATATCAAAATCACCCGATACTGATGCCAAAAAACTCACCTCTGGCAATTTAGTCAACTCTTCAAAAATTGAGTTCATGAACGTTTTTGGTTTGACCGAAATCAAAATACTGGCATAAGCATTGAACCCAATTTTATTTGGATCAATCCTTCCTATTATTTTCAAAGTTCCATCTTCAACCAAATTGATAAAACGGTGCCTTATAGTACTTACTGCAACATTTATCTCTTTTGAAATTTCAGTAAATGACATCCTACCGTCTTTTTGCAATAATGTCAAAATTTGGAAATCTAATTCATCGTCTAATACACTCATCTTTAATTGATTTTGTAAATATTTTATAATAAATCAAAAGTAATTAATTTATTTGCAATAAAAAACGATTTTTTGGTTTTATTTTCGAATCAACCTAATACTTTTTATATTTGCGTATACCAGCAACCCAAGTCTCAATAGATTCTACAGTAGCAACTGTATTCAATTCAAAAGGATTTTGATTTAAAACGATAAAATCGGCATATTTCCCAACAGTCAAATTTCCTTTTATATTTTCGAGATTATCGGCAACAGCACTTCCTTGTGTATATGCATACAATGCTTGTTGCAAAGTAATTTTTTGGCTTTCGCCAATAATAGAACCATCAGCTGCTTTTCGGGTAATCGCCGTTTCAATATTTACCCAAGGATTAATTTCTTTCACTACTGGTCCATCTGTTGATAAAGCCAAATTGATTCCATTATCTAAAACCGTTTTGCACGGATAAACGACATCTAATAATTCATCTGGCAAAGTGCTTTTGAAATTATTGGCCAGTTCATAAATAAATACGGGTTGCATCGCAGCAGTCATATTCATTCGTTTGAAATCATTTATATTTTCTTGTGATAAAAACCCAACATGTTCGATTCTGTGTCTTAAAGTAGGATCGATCTTGAACAAATCACTATACACTTTCAAAGTCAAATCGACTGCTTGATGACCAATGGCATGCGTCGCTACCGAGAAACCTTTATCCACCGCTTCTTTGGCTGTGGCATAAAATTTATCATAATCCAATCGCAACACTCCTTTGTAGCCATCGGTGTTTTTATAAGGAACATTCAATGCCGCCGTAGCCGAACTCAACCCTCCATCCGAAAAGAACTTCACGGTTTTTATTTGCAAAAATTCCGATTCATATTGTTCCGGCAACACCTGAATTTCGTCACTACCGTCTGGAATTCGAAGTGGAAAAACGTTCATTCTCACTTTGAGTAAACCTTCTTGATCCAATTGAATATAGGCCGCAAGCAATTCTTCGTTGGCCGCAGGATCTGTAGCACTAGTGATTCCTAGACTTAACAAATAATCATGCGCTTCAAGAATCATATTTTTATATTCCTCGAAAGTAAAAGGAGGAATCTTATTCATTATTAAACCCAAAGCTCTTTCGGTAAAAATTCCCTGCAAACTGCCGTCTTGATTCTTGCGAATTTCACCTCCAAAAGGCACTTCGGTAGCTTCACTAACTCCCGAAATTTCAATCGCTTTGGAATTGGCAATACCAATATGGGCACAAGTTCTTATGACAAAAACAGGTCGGTCTAAAATGATTTCATCCAAATCTTCTTTGGTAGGTAAACGCTTTTCTTCGAGTACCATTTCATTGATTCCGCGAGCCATAATCCACTCCGAGTTTGGATTTTTGGCAGCAAAATCTTTAAGCTTTTGTTTGAATTCTACTATCGATTTTACGCCACGAACATCCAACATATAGGTGCGAAGATGTCCAATTTTCCAAACATGAATATGCGCGTCGTTGAGTCCTGGAACTATAGTTTTCTCTTGAAAATCAATTTCTTTCTCAAAAGAACCAAATTGATTTCGAAGTTCGGTTACAGTACCAATCGCTTCAATCTTGCCTAAATCATTAATTACTATGGAATCAGCAATGGCGAAAGCCTCATCCATAGTAATAATTGTGGCATTATGTATTAAAATTAGTAGCACTCTTTTTTTTTATTTAATTATAGATTTTCAAGTTCCTAACCCGTTTTAGAAACCTATTTGGAAACACATTCAAAAATATATTATCCTCTCTCGTTCAATACGTCTTGAATAGCAGCTTCGATTACATCAAGACCTTCATTCAATTGTTCGTCAGTAATTACAATTGGTGGCAAGAAACGAATACAGTTGGTATACAATCCCGCTCTAATTAAAATCAAACCATTAGCCACCGACTTTTTGATAACCGCCATTGCAAAATCCATATCGGGTTCTTTGGTTGTTCTGTCTTTTACAAACTCAACCACAAGCATAGCTCCAAGTCCGCGAACTTCACCAATTATTTCGAATTTCTCTTTCATGGCATTGATTCTGTCGGTAATGATTTTACCAACATGCGTTGCACGATCCAAAAATTCTGGTTTGATGATTTCTTTCACGGTCGCAAGCGCTCCAACAACTGCAATTGGGCTTCCACTATACGTCCCACCAATTCCACCTAAATGTGGTGCATCCATGATTTCGGATTTTCCAGTAATAGCAGAAATTGGCAATCCAGATCCAATTGATTTTGCCATCGTAACAATATCCGGAACTACACCTGAATGCTCTATAGAAAGAAATTTTCCAGTTCTACCCGCTCCTGCCTGAACCTCATCGGCAATGAATACTATTCCATGTTCATCACACACTTTTCTAATTTTTTCCAAGAAACGTTTTGGTACCGGAATAAATCCACCTTCACCTTGAACTGGCTCAATAATAATAGCCGCAACGGCAGATGGATCTACATGAGAAATTAAATTTTGATCAAAACGTTCGATACAAAAATCAATATATTCTTCCTCGGTCATAGAATTTGGTCTTCTATATACATTTGGAGAGTGAAAACGATAAATATCTTGTGCATAACTGCCGAATCCTTTTTTGAATAAACCATATTTACTAGTCAAACTTAAGGTAAGCATGGTACGTCCGTGATAGGCTCCTTCAAAACAAATAACGGCAGGTCTTTTGGTATAATATCTCGCAATGGCTACTGCATTCTCAACAGCTTCAGAACCAGAATTTGCCAATAACGTCTTTTTCGGGAAATCACCCGGCGTAATTTCGTTTAACAATTCGGCAAATTCCAAATAAGGTTCAAATGTAGTTACAAGGGCTCCCGGATGAATGTATTTGTCCAATTGCTCTTTTACGGCATCAATAACCACTTGTGGTCTGTGTCCCAAATTTACCATTCCGATTCCGCCAGCAAAATCAATCAATTGATTTCCATCTACGTCCCACACCAATGCTCCTTCTGCTTTTTCAACTACCACCTCGGTAGATTTTCCAAGCCCAGCCGGTAAAGCAGCCGCTCTCCTTGCTAAAATCAATTTGCTTTTTGGCCCTGGAATTTCTGATACTTTTTTAATTTGAGTTCCCATTTTATTTTTTTTTATTTTTTTTATTCTTTAATTTTTAATCTATAAATAATAATTCTCGTCGACTGGCCTATACATTAATATACTTCCAAACCCTGCTTCAGGATCATTGATATAATTGTATAAAGGCCGAATCCATCGAAATCCAGCATTACGTTGCGGTGTAATTGTTGGATCAATTATTTCGTTGTTCATAACCTTTTTGCAATATTCTTCAATAGTCATTTGGTCTTTTACTTTTCCATAACCGATGGTCATACCTGCAATGATTTGTCCTTTCAATCCGAGTGCTGCACACACCTCATTTCGTGCTTTATACATTTCTTTTGAAAGTCCCAATCCTCTATATTCCGGCAAAACTCCCATATCTATTCCGTACATCCAATCACCGTTTGGAATTTGCACATTGGTAATCCATAAATTATCTGTTTCTTCCAGAAAAGTACTGTCGTGTTCCGGAAAATCACATCTAAAAGTACTGGCCGAAGCCACAATAATTCCCTCTTTTTCTACAACAATTTGACCCTCAGGAAAAACTTTTATATGATTGGCAAAATGATTTCTATCCAAAATTTCCGATTCATGCAACGTAGGATAACATCTAGATTGTACATACTCCATTTGGATAGTATCTTCAACTTTTGCGATTCTTATTAAAAATGTATCATTCAAAATCTTTTTAGCAATCATATCTTTTAGAGTATTGGATATTTAGATTCTTAGCCCCTTAGTAATCTATTATAATTTTAATTTATAATCTTCATCAACAGGATAATACATTAAAATGCAGGCAAAACCGGCTTCTGGATCATTAATATGATTGTACAATGGCTTTATCCATCTGAACCCCGCTTTCTTTTGAGGCGTCACCGTAGGGTCTGTAAACTTCTTAATTTCCAGCGCATAACAATATTCTTCTATGGCCATTTTGTGCTTTACTTTGCCATAACCTATTGTCATTCCTGCAATGAGTTGGCCTTTTAGACCTAGTTTTTTACATATTTCCTGCCGCACCAAATACATTTCTGTCGAAAGGCCCAAACCTCTGTATTCCGGTAAAATTCCCATGTCTATTCCATACATCCATTCACCATCGGGAACATGGGCATTTGTAATCCATAAATTATCCGATGATTCCAGAAATGTAGATTCCTTTGTTGGAAAATTAGTCCGAAAGGTACTCGCTGAGCCTACAATAACCCCATCTCTTTCCAATACAATCTGACCTTCTGGAAAAACTTTGATATGATTTATAAAATGTTCTCTGTTTAATAACTCTGTTGGATGCAAAGTAGGATAACATTGTTTTTGAACATATTCCATCTGAACTGCATCTTCAGGAGTTGCATTTCGAATTAGAAATTCATTAAACAAAACATCTTTTCTAATCATAACTTATTCAATTACAGCACAAAACCAGCTATTAAATACAACACCGAGGAAGCTACAAATATTGTTAACTGATAAGGGAATTGTGAAATTCCATGTTGCATCATATTGACTTTACAAGATTGTGCCGTTAATACTCGATTGTCTGAGAAGAAACAGGCAGCGGCTCCCCAAACTGTTCCTGATGCTAATGCTCCTTGGCTCAACCAAAAATTAGCTCCCAATGTGTGCGACAACAATGCTGTAGTAGGCACAAGAATGGCATATATTCCCCAGTTTGATCCCGTTGCCCAACAAATCCAAGCAACCAAAGCAAAAACAATAAAAGGTAAAGTAGCACTATTCAACCAGCTGATTCCTTGTAAATTTGCAACAACAAATTCGTTAAAACCTAATGCATTTTGTACATCTTTCAGTAAATAAGTGAAGCCCAAAACGGTTAATACGAATGTGATTGTTTCCAATCCCAATACAAAATGTTTCGATATTTTATTGAATTTAATTACTTTGAAAAGTAAAAAATACATGTAGGTAAACACCACTGCTGTAACGATACCACGCAACGCATCGATGCTACCAAATATATATTCTGAAGAGAAGGTAAAACTTCCCCAATAATCCATATCAAATGGGTAAGGAAAAACCGTACACCAAATTAAAACCAAAATCGGAAGAATAAAATATACTAATTTACCCGGCTTAGCATTTGGTTTTACTATTTTAATTGCTGCTGGTTCTATTGGTTTTACATTGGCTTCGGCCTCTTTAATTGCTTTTGTGTCTGGAATTAATTGAAAAACAATTAAACCACCCATAATCAAAGAAATCCAAGCCGAAAAATTATACGGAATAGTTCCCAAAAAAGCCTGAATCGGATTGGTAATTGCTACTCCAGCTGCATCCAAAACACCTCCATCAATAGCAACAATCTGAGTTCCGTAAAATATAGTCCAGGTAGAAATCGGAAAAATAATGGTAATCGGTACGCAAACCATTGTAAGCACTAAAGCCAGTTTTTCTCTAGAAACACCAAATTTATCTGTAATTGGTCTCATGGTATTACCGACAGATAAAGCACTCAAATAATCATCAAGAAAAAAGAAAAAGCTTAGAAAATAAGTCATTATCAACGATTGCTTTTTATTGGTAACATGATTTTCAGAATATCTTGCCACAGCTTTGATACCTCCAGACGCATTCAACAATTGCACAAATGCACCATAAAGTATACACACGAGTATAACCCAAATTAGTCCTTGATCATGAGCATCTCTCGCAATAGAAGTAAACATACCGTCAAACATATTCAACGGAAAAATCATTCCTTTCCCTTCTGGAAAATATTCCTCAGAACCTCCATGTTGCGCCAACAATGCAAATCCTATTGCGCAACCTATAATTAAAGGCTCCAAAGCTTTTCTCGTAATCATGGCAATACCCAAAACGGTAAAGGCAGGAACAAGTGCGTGCCAATGGACAAAAAAACAAAGTGTAGCCAGAAATAATAATGCAACACCGATAATAGTAGATACTGATTTCATAAATTTAATGGATTTAGTTTTTGGTTTTGGTTAATTCAATAATCTAAAGTGGTTAATGCTTTAAATTAATAATACAGGTATAAAGGCTTATTTCTAATAATATTTCTTATTGTAAATAAATCAATATGCAAGTGATTATTTTGTAAATCTAACAATATTTTTAATACACGCAAAAAAATTTATTGTTTTTTTACTATTTTTTGTATATTTGAAAAAATTAAAACCTAAAAAAATGTCATTTAACGAAGTAAAAAACTTTATAAACGGGGAGTTTAAATCCGGAAGTTCAACAAAAATCCATTCCGTTATTTCGCCTTTAGACGGTAAGGAATTGACTACTTTCAAAGAATCCACCATGGATGATTTGAATGAAATCATTACCGCTGCTCAAAAAGCACAAAAAGCTTGGCAAAAAGTCACCCTGAAAGAAAGGGCTCAAGTCTTTTATAAATACAAACAATTACTAGAAAAAAACAGCGAGGAATTGACTGAGATTATTTATAGAGAAAACGGAAAAATTCACAGTGAAGCCAAAGCAGAAATCGACAAAGCAATTGAACTAACCGAGTTTGCCTGCTCGTTACCTCAATTTGTAAATGGAGAAAACATGGAAGTAAGCAAAGGGGTATTTTGCTCTTCGACCAGAGTTCCTTTGGGAATTGTAGCTTCTATTGTTCCTTTTAATTTTCCTACCATGGTTCCCCATTGGACCATTGTAAATGCTATTGCTCTCGGTAATGCTTTTATTTTAAAACCTTCGGAAGCAGTGCCTATCAGTAGTCAATATACTGCCAAACTCCTCAAAGAAGCGGGATTGCCTGATGGATTATTCAACATTATAAACGGAACACAAACCACTGTAGAAAATATTTGTGATCATCCGGGAATTCAAGCCGTTACTTTTGTAGGTTCTACCAAAGTAGCCAAAATTGTGTACCAAAGAGCCAGCAACAATTTAAAACAAGTACTAGCACTTGGAGGCGCCAAAAATCACATCCTATTATTACCAGATGCACATCCAGAAATGGCTTCGTCCAATATTGTAGCCTCAATGAGTGGCTGTGCCGGTCAAAGATGCATGGCAGCGGCAACCTTAATTGCAGTAGGAAACTGTGATACAATATTGGATCGATTGATTGCAGATGCCCAAAAAATTCAATGTGGAACTACGCTTGGTGCCGTAATTTCTAAAGCTGCCAAAGACAGAATAGAAGCCTATATTACAGAAGCAGAACAACAAGGTGCCAAAATCATTTTGGATGGCCGTAACACAATTGTTCCCGGAAAAGAAAATGGTTTTTATGTTGGCCCAACACTCATTGACTACGCCACTGCCGATATGAAAATTGCTAGAGAAGAAGTATTTGGCCCCGTTTTGGCCATTGTTCGTGTCAACACAATTGATGAAGCATTGGCTATAGAAAATGCAAATCCGTATGGAAATGCGTGCTCTGTCTTTACCCAAAGCGGAGGATTGGCCAATTATGTAACCGAAAATGCTTCGGCAGGAATGTGTGGTGTAAATATTGGAGTCCCTGTTCCCAGAGAGCCTTTTGGTTTTGGTGGATGGAATGAATCTCGTTTTGGAACTGGTGATATTACAGGTAAAAGTTCGATTGGATTTTTTACCAAAGAAAAGAAAACCACAACCAAATGGAATCCGGAAGCGGGAACCAACTGGATGAGTTGATAATTGCGGATTTAGATTTTGGAATTTAAAATTTAGGATTTAGAACTTTTACTATTGTCTTTTGGATTTAGAATCTAAACCTTTATTCTGAAAGTAAAGTTTTTTTTGTAACTTTAGTTTTTAAACCACTTAAAAATAACCAATTATGATACGAAAAGCCACTATTCAAGATTTAGACCAATTGACAAACTTGTTCGATCAATATGCTATTTTCTACAAAAAACCTTCCAATTATGAAAGACACAAAGCGTATTTGAAAGAAAGAATAGAAAATAATGAGGCGATTGTATTTTTAGCATTTGAAGATTCAAATTTGGAAAAAGCAATTGGTTTCGCGCTTATATATGTTACTTTCTCTTCATTGGCACTGAGTAAAATACTGATTTTAAACGACTTATTTGTCGATTCTTCTATTCGAAAAAATGGAATTGGTGAAAAATTAATTTTACAAACTGTTGAATTGGCAAAAGAGTTAGGTGCTAATGACATTCGATTACGAACAGCAAAAAACAATACCGTTGCTCAAGGATTATACCATAAAATGGGCTTTGTGAGAGAGGACTTTCTATACAGTTACGACCTCACTGTCAACTAATAATAATCAAATAATAAATTAAACACATAATGTTAAGTAAAGAACAAATCATAAATGACAGTAAAGAATTTAGCTTGTTTTCATGGTCGGCGCAAGCCAGTGTAAATCCAATAGCTATAGAAAGAGCCGAAGGGGTTTATTTATACGACTGTGATGGCAACAAAATAATCGATTTTTCGTCTGGTTTAATGTCGGTGAATATTGGTCATGGCGACCAAAGAGTTACAGCAGCGGTGGTAGAACAAATGCAAAAAGTGAGCTTTGTAACCCCAACTTGCACCACCGAAATAAGAGCAAAACTGGCCAGAAAACTTTCTGAAATATGTCCCGGTGATTTGAACAAAGCCTTCTTTACATTATGTGGTACTTCTTCGGTAGACAATGCAATCAAACTAGCGCGATTGTATACAGGAAGACACAAAATTATTGGTAGATATCGCGCTTTTCATGGCGGGTCTATCGGCGGAATGTCTGTAGGTGGTGATCCGAGAAAACTGGCCAATGATTCGCAACAAATGCCCAATGCAGTATTGCTAGATGATCCTTACTATTTCTTCGGCATGAAAGATTTGGATGAAGCGACTAAATTGAGTTTAAGCTTAGAATATGTAGAAAGAGTGATCCAGTTTGAAGGAAAAACCAATATTGCAGCCTTTATTTTTGAAGGAGAAAGCGGCTCTTCGGGCTGTTTGCATTACCCACAAGGGTATTTAAAAGGCGTAAAAGCTCTTTGCGAAAAATATGATATCTTATTTATTGCCGATGAAGTCATGAGCGGATTTGGGAGAACTGGAAAATGGTTTGGTTTTGAAAACCATGATATTATCCCAGATATGATTTGTATGGCCAAAGGACTGACCTCATCGTATATTCCTTTGGGTTGTTTAATGGTTTCTGACAAAATTGCCGCAAAATTCGACAATACCCCTATGATGATTGGTCTTACTTACAATGCACATCCAGTTGCTTTGGCAGCGGCATTGGCAGTAATAAATATTTACGAAAGCGATCATTTAATTGAAAATACTCGAAAAATGGGTGCTTATTTAGAATCTAAAATAGCCGAAATGCGACCAAAACACCCAAGTATGGGCGCTTTTAGAAACACTGGTCTATTGGGTTGTCTGGATATATTGAAAAATAAAACCACAGGCGAATTGATTGCACCCTACAACGCCAGCGGTGATGAATTGAAAGTCACCAATTTAATTGCTGCCAAAGTAAGAGCACTGGGATTATACACTTTTGTACGCTGGGGATATATTTTTATAGCACCCCCTTTATGCATTACCGAAGCAGAAATAGATGAAGGTTTAGCTATTATTTCACAAGCATTATCAATTGCCGATGAGCATTTGGTTTAAAACAAAATCAAAAAAGAGGCTTTTTTAATGTAAAAAGCCTCTTTTTTTTGGATTTTATTTTTTTATGAAATTATTTTATTTTGAAATACTTCATCAATAGCCTCATAAATTTTTTCTTTATCCAATGGCTTTGTAATATAACCTGAGAAACCCGCTTTTAAAATTCGATCTTTTACTTCCGCAGAAGAATGAGCAGTTTGAGCAATAACAAGAAGTTCTGGTCGTTTCTTTTTTATAATTTCAAAAGCTTCATACCCATCTAGAACTGGCATTTTTATATCCATAAAAATCAAATCAAGTTCCAGATTTTTGGCACAAATATCTACCACTTCCTGACCATTTCTGGCTCGCAAAATAATGTGTTTTTTTCGTTCTAATATGGTTTTCAACAATAGGTAATTTATATTATCATCTTCTGCGATGAGTATCACTTTTGGTTCAAAATTTACATTCGAATGCTCACCATTCAAAACTGATTTTTCTTTTGTTGATTCATCATAAACCAAAGGAATAGTAAATTTAAAAACAGAACCTTTACCATAAACCGATGTTACTCCGATCTCGCCACCGAGCATTTCTATGTAGGCTTTCGAAATGGACAAGCCCAGTCCTAAACCGCTAAGTGATATGCTATAATCATCTTCAATTCTTCTAAAACGATCAAAAATAACTTTTAAATCTTTTTCGCTTATTCCTAAACCGGTATCTTCTACTCTAAATTCCAATAATTGTTTCTCATGATTAACACTAAATCCGAAAGATACATGACCCTTTTCTGTAAATTTTATGGCATTTGTCAATAAATTAACAATGACTTGTTTCAATTTTACTTCATCGGTCAAAATGTGTTTCCCAAGTTTATCATTATTTTTAATTAAATGAAAACTGAAATTTTTGTCCTCGGGGATGGTAACTTTGAGTGTATTATACAATTCATTTAAACACTTTTCTATATTTAATCCTTTGAGATTTGGAGTAATTTGCTTGGCATCAATTTTTGACATTTCGATCAAATCTTCAATAATGGATACCAAACTTTTTCCGCTGTTCTTAATGATTTTAAGGTATTTTTTTTTGAAATCTTCGCTTAAACTTTCATCCAACAATAAATCGGCAAAACCAATAATAGCATTCATTGGTGTACGGATCTCATGCGATAAATTGGCCAAAAAGGTAGATTTAAGTTTGTCACTTTCCTCTGCTTTTTCTTTCGATTTCTCCAATTGAAACCGATTTCTCCTATGGTCGTCAAATAGATTACCTATGTAGCCAAACTCACCAGGCTCTTTTTTAAGATGGCTTATTGCAATTTCTTGATTGGTTTCGAGAATAGTAGTGATTAATCGTAATGGCTTGTAAATCCATTTATTAGCATAATAAATACATGCGATAAGAGTTAATAAAGTAGCAATAACAATGATTAACAACAATTCTTTTGTTCTTTCAAAGTTGAGATATGAAGGTCTTTCAAATAACAATTTGGCTACCACAAGATTGTCACTATCCCTTAATTTTATAACCGAAGTAACTTTGTTATTATCAATTGTATCGGTATCAACTTTATTTAAAAGCTGAATTTTTGAAGTTGTAATTTCTTCTAGATTTTTGAAATATTTTTGATCTAAAAGCCGTGCCATAAAAAAATAACCAAAAGGCTTTGTTTTTGTCTTTCCCGGATCATCTGAAGTATGAATGGTTCCACCAAAAACTTCTACTACACCTTCGGGGACACGCATATAAAATCTAGAAAATTTAGTTTTATACAGATGCATCATCGCTTGCACAGGTATGAAATTTTCGCTCTTGAAATTAGGTTTTGAGGTTTTAACAATAAACTTTTTACTCAAATCATAAACCGCTATGTAATCGACTTCGTAGGTGGGAAATTCATTTGATATATAATTATTATACCAAATTGTATCTTTTGTTTTTGTGAAATTGACCAATGCATCCCAATAGGTTAGGTCATTTATTGTAACAATTTGGGTCTTTGAATTAAAATCAAACAATCGATTGACTTCAGTTTTATACTGATCTGAATTGGATCTAAAAACATCTGTTTCTTGCTGGATTGTGTAAAGGTATAAAGAAAGAAAAAGCAATAAAAAGAGCGAGCAGACCCCAATGATTAACAAAACCAATTTGGAATAAGTCGTTAGTTTTAGTGTTAATTTCATTCAGTTATATAAATTACATCGGAAATAATGTTGCAATATACTGTTTTTTTTATAATACAAAAAAATCCAGCTCTTTTGAGGCTGGATTTTGGTTTTAACAAACTAATTCGTTTTGTTATATTTTTTTAAAAATTCCCGTGTCTTCAGACCGGATTCTTTAAGGTCTTCGTCTTTCCAATTGCCTTCTGAATCTGCTGATTTTTTTAACATTGAACAGGTTTCATCTTTATCTGAAACAGACCAAACAATCCAACTTAGCTTTCTAGCTTCCATCCAATCGATGTATTCCTGCCACGCTTTGTAATTCATTGACCCATCACCGGTAGCTTCCATACCAGCCGATTCGGAGATAAAAATAGGCAAACCGCTTTTTATCGCTTCATCTGTTCTATCTCTAAGTTCTTTTTGATGGGTAGCCGCATAAAAATGCATCGTGTACATTAAGTTATCATATCCCTTTATAGGATCTGCCGCTGGTAAATTTACATCCTGATCCCATTTTGGGCTTCCTACCAAAATAATATTGTCAGGATCATTGGCTCGAATTACTTTGATTACTTCTTCGGAATAGGCTTTTACCTCTGGCCAAGTTTCGTAATCCGGTTCGTTAAATACCTCGTAGATTACATTTGGATATTTTCCATATTTCTTCGAAATCTCTTCAAAATACTCCTTGGCTTCCTTTAAATTAATATTGTGACTGTGCCAATCGATGATAACATAAATATCGGATTTGATGGCTCCTTTTATTACGGATTCTATTTTATCTTTAGAAAAATCCGGCTCCTTCATATACGGATGCTCCCCTATTTCGATACCCATAGCAGCGCGAACGATGGTGCAATCAAAATCTTTTTTTAACCAAGCTACCGTTTTTTCAGTATAAAATCTTGGCCAGATACTATGCCAGCCCAAACTCACCCCTCTTAAAACAATTGGGTTTTGGTTTTTATCTACTAACTGCGTTCCTTTTACACTAAGTTGTCCGTGTTTTTTAACGAATTGTGCGTTTACCAAGCTGCAACTCAACGCAAGCAAAAGAAGAATGATTTTAGATTTAAAGTTCATTTTCTAAATTTAAGGAATTAGTATAAGTGTAATAACATCATGAGAAGCAATATCGGCAGTAAAATTCTTTTTGGTCGTACCTGCTTCCTTGTTTTTCCAAAGGTCTTTAATTTTGAAGGTTATTTTATTGAAATCGGCTTCAAAACCAAAATCAGTATCCTTTATTGGGTTCTTTTTCCAATCGAAATTGATTTTTTTAGGAGCATCGGTTCTGTTCAAAAAGGTAATTGCCCAAGCTCCATCAGATAACGGTTTTACCCAAACTTCCAGTCCCTCTTCGGCAGAAAGTTTGAATCCCTGAATTCCTAATTTATCCTGATCTATCGAGATGAGTTCCTTATTGGTCAAAACAGCCAAGGTTTCTTTGGACATTTTCCTTAAATCATTTCCAGCGATTAATGGAGACGACAACATACACCACATTGCAAAATGGGTTTTGTCTTCGGTATTGGTCATTCCGTCTCCCACTTCCATCATATCAAAATCGTTCCAATGATCTGGACCTGAATATTTACGAATATCTTTGCGCATTTCGGCAATTTTCATGAATCCCCATGAAGACCAATTTCCCTCTTCGTGGTGAAACTCGCAATCAAAACATGGGTAAATATCCCCCGAGATTCTCCAAAGGTTTCCTATTGGTTTACCCCATTCCCAAACCTTGTTATCACCCCATTCGCAAAGGCTGAAAACGATAGGTCTTCCAGCAGTTTTTAGGGCATTGCTCATCGTAGCATAGGCTTCTGGAGCGTTGATTCCGGCGGTGTTGCACCAATCGTATTTTAAGAAATCAATACCCAAATTAGCATAAAAGCGAGCATCTTGATATTCATATCCTCGTGTGCCAGGGTATCCGGCGCAAGTGTGCGTTCCGGCGCAATTGTACAAACCAAATTTTAATCCTTTGGAGTGTACATATTCGATTAAGGATTTCATTCCGCTTGGAAATTTAATTGTGTCTGGCACTAAATTGCCTTCTATATCACGATTTTTTGACATCCAGCCATCATCGAGGACAATATAATTGTAACCCGCAGCTAGCATTCCTGAAGAAACCATAATATCGGCAGTTTCTTTGACTAGTTTTTCATCGATATTGGTTTCGAAAGTATTCCAAGAATTCCAACCCATAGGCGGTGTCATCGCTAGACCTTCAAATTTTCCAGAACCTTGTTTGTAAACATTTCCTTGAGAGAATCCCTGGATGGTTATACTGCTTAAAAGTATAGAGAGGAGTAATTTTTTCATTTTTATGTATTTATACTATTTATAAAAGAAAAGAATCCCCTAATTAAAAAATTAGGGGATATCTTAAACTAACTCAATAAACAAAACCAATTATTATAAAGCAAAACCAATATTGTCAATGTAGAACGTAGTATCTGTACCATCACTACCATATACTATTGAACCAATTGTTGCAGGAGGTCCTGTCAACCCTAAATCAGACCATTTTACAACATAAGTAGCATATTCCGTAGTAATATCAAACCAAACTTGATGTCCCCAATCTCCACCTACTATAACTCTAACTTTTGCATCTGCTTTAAGTTTCATTTGAAATCTAATACCTGTAGCATTTGCAGGAACTGGATGTCCTCCATTGGCCCACATATCGATCTGGAAACCAGACCAAGAAGTGATATCAACTTTTATTGCTTTTACACCTTGTGCTACTTCTGAAGCCACAGTATTTTCAATATTGGTATTTGATATTCCCCATCCACCTACACCATCTATACCATAAAATATATCATCATAAATTGCGGTACCTACAGCAACGTTACCGGTAGCAGAACCAGAAATAGTTGTTACTGTTGGGTAAGTATCGTTTGCTCCAGCTGGCACTTTTACCTGTATTTGCTCTATAGTATGAGATACAATAGTAGCGGGTGTTGTTCCAAAAGTAACTATAGGATCTAAAAAGAAAGAACCATAAATAGTAACAACATCTCCAGCAGCAGCATTGATTGGATTATAACTTTTAAGTATTGGGGCTGGCGGTGCAATTACAAAATGATAGGTTACTGTCCCATTTTGGGTTACCACTTTTAATTCACTAGATGCATTTTCATAAGGCGTATCTATATCAATAGTCACAAAAATAGCACTATCCGTAACCAGAGTAGGATTGAAATAGGTATCAACATCATTAAAATAAATTTTTTGTACTCCTATAAATCCACTTCCTTGAATGATATACATATTGGCTGGATAACCAATATCCGTAGGAGTTAATGTTCCCTCAACAGCTTTGCTTACGCTTTTTATTGCCAGAGGTCCTACCGTATTATTACTATCATCATTCGAACATGAAGACAATAGACTTATAAATATTGAAGCCATCATAAAGAAGCTCAATACATATTTTATTTTTAATTTTTTCATAGTCTTTTATATTAAAATAATTATTTAAAAGTATAAGGAACTGGTGGCTCCAATAACTTAGGATTTTTGGCCACGTCAACATCAGGATAAGGGATTAAAAAATCCGCTTCGGTTGGAGTATAATATTCGGCATTAGCTTTACTTCCTCTATTTTGAGCAGACATAATTGCAATAGCCTTAGCTCTGTCAATTCTACCCAAATCATACCAATAATCTCCTTCAAAACAAAGTTCTAATCTTCTTTCTTTAAAAATAGCATCGAAAGTGATTGTAGTCAAATCTGTTAAACCAGCTCTTTTGCGAACTGCGTTAACAGCACTCAAAGCAGAGGCGTCTGTTGTGCTAGCACCACCAGCCAAAACTGCTTCAGCATATATCAATAAAACTTCAGAATAACGCATGATGTATGTATTATTGTTCATCATATTCCAAGTGTCTGCTGGACCTGTTGATTCTGTAACTTTACCAATACAATATTTTTTAATCGCTGCTCCAGAACCTTGTGCATTCTCCCCAACTGGAAGTGTAAATGTTGCACCTTGAGTCGATTTAATAGCATAAGTATCTCCAGGTACCATAAAAGTTTCTCTCTTTCTTTTATCACCTGCACTATAGGCAGATAAAATATCCTGAGAAGGACCAAAAACACCACCATAACTGGCATTAGAAGTATCTGAAGTTCCAAATTGAGTATTACAATTATTGGCTGAACCATAATTCCCATCACCTTTCCATTGTAATGCAAAAACAGATTCTTCATTATTATTGTTTCCTGTTAAAAACAAATCTCCAAATGTTTTCCCTGGCAATTGATCTCCACCATACAATTTAAACTCATTGCTGGCAATTACTTCTCCTGCTAATAATTTTGCATTTGCATAATCTTTTTGATACAAATATACTTTGGCCAACATTGCTTTGGCTGAACCTTTAGAAATATGCCCATTAGAAGCATAATTAGATGTTCTAATTTTTGCTTCTACTCTATCGATTGCATTTTTATAATCACTGATAATTAATTTGTAAATGTCATCAACATTATTAGTATTAATTTGTGGAGTATTGGCATAATCTAAATTGTTTTCGATTATTGGCACTGGCCCCCACAATCTTACTAAATAGAAATAAGCGGTTGCTCGCATAAAATAAGCTTCCCCAACAGTATTGTCTAATACTTTTTGACTTACTCCCGAACCCACTCTTTCTGGTAAAAAATTAATAATTGAATTGGCTTGAGCAACATTTGCCCATAAAGACTGCCATCCATTGGCAAGTTCACCATCAGTTCCTGTCAAAGAGAAATTTCTCATGGCATTTACATCGGATGAAAATGTACACATATTTCCGGAACCCACTTCGGATATGGCCCAGAAAAATTTATTGCCAAATTGAAACCAAGTTCTACTATACATACCATTTGTGGCAGCCGCGACTTGAGCGTCACTAGAATAATAAGAGTCTAAACTTATACCATCCTCTGAGGGACGATCTAAGAAGTCGTTCGAACACGAACCTGAAACAAAAAGTGCAATTGCTAGTATTGACAATTTGTATATATTAAAAAAGTTTTTCATGATTTGTTTTTATTAAAATTCAACATTTACACCCATCAATACCGTTCTTGCAGAAGGGAATCTACCATTGTCTATTCCTGACAACAATGTATTTTGATTGATTGAACCTACCTCTGGATCATAACCTGAATAATTGGTAAACGTAAATAAGTTTTGTCCTGTAAGATACAATCTCAATTTAGATATTGTTAATTTAGACATCACATCTGAAGGCAATGTGTAGCCAAAAGTGAAATTTTGAACTCTTAAATAAGAACCACTCTCAATGAAACGATCAGAAATTTGAAGGTTGTTACTATTTGAGTTTCCTTCTGGTCTTGGAATATTGGTATTAGTGTTTGTTGGTGTCCAAAAATTAGCCGCTTCGACCAATTGGTTGGTATATAAATTTGAATTCATAATACCATTTCTTCTAGTCAAATTCAAAACATCATTTCCATATACTCCTTGCAAAAACAAAGAACAATCGAAATTTTTGTATTTGAAAGTATTCGTAAATCCATAAGTTACTGTTGGGTGTGGATTTCCGATGAATGTTTTATCATCTGCGTTTACAACTCCATCACCATTTACATCCACATATTTAACATCTCCTAATCCTGTTTCTCCTGGAGCAGTTCCTACAGCCTGACCAAATTGCAATGGAGCTGAATCAAGTTGAGCTTGCGTTTGAAAAAGTCCATCCGTTTTGTATCCCCAAAACATTCCCATTGGATGACCAACAACAGAATTTGTTACTGTGTAAGGGATATATCCATTTGTATTTACTTCGGCTGTTACAATTAAACCATCTTGAATTTCTAATATTTCGTTTTTGTATTGAGAAACATTGACAGCAGTATTCCATGAGAAGCTATCTCCTGAAACTAAATTATAACCCAATGTAAGATCATACCCTCTATTTTGCATGCTTCCTAAATTTGAATAAGGAGCATCAATTCCACCATATTGGTATCCACCTCCTGTTAAATAAAGCGGTAACGGCACCTGAAATAAGAAATCTTTTGATTTTTTCTGATATAAATCTATAGTGAAATTTAATTTTGCATCAAACATTGTAAAATCAAGACCTAAATCCGTTTGTTGAAGCGATTCCCATTTCAAATCTGGATTTGGGCTATTGGCAACCAAAAATCCTGAACCTAATCCTGAATTTTGTGTAGTAAGCATCGCAGAATATCTGTTATTCGGAATTTGTTGATTTCCTGTTTCTCCATATCCTATTCTGAATTTGATATCGTCTATGTATTTTTTAGTGGTCTCCATAAAAGCTTCATTAGATAACTTCCAACCCACAGCAATAGAAGGGAAATAACCCCATTGATTTTTGGTTGTTGGGTCAAATTTTGAAGATCCATCCGCTCTGTAAGAAGCTGTCATACTGTATCTATTGTCAAATTCATATATTGCACGAGCAAAATAAGACAAAAGAGCTTGGCTACCTTGATAACCAGTAACAGTTGAATTTTTTGGATTAGCTAGGTTAATCGTATGAGGATCATTTGCCAAAAATCCTTTTGCAGAAGCAATGGTTCCTTCCCAGTGACTATCATTTGACTCTTGAGCCAATAATACATTCAATTTGCTTTTACCAAATTGATTGTCATAAGTCAACATGTTTTTTATATTGACAGAATACCAACTTTGTCTTCTAATATCCAAATTCGCTTCATCTTTATTATAAGCTCCCCAGTGGTGTTCTGGATTATACAAATCATTTTGAGAATACTCTGTATTTCCCCCTATTTCTGCACGGTATCTTAAGTGATCTGTGAAACTAATTTCAGCATACGCATTTCCAAGAAAGTTTTTTCTAGTTAATGTATTTGTAGTTGTCAAAGCTTCGGCAACTGGGTTAAAGTAAGCAACATTTTGACTCGAGTCTGGTGGGCCAGCATAGGTACCATCGGTATTACTAACAGCAATATCTGGCGCTTGCAATAATGTATTGCTTATGATACCATTATAATTAGAGTTAACAGTTACATTTTCGTCAGAAAAACTGCCATTCACATTTGCACCCACTTTCATCCAGGATTTAACTTTAGAATCCACGTTCAATCTTACATTGTATTTGTGATAATAAGTACCAATAATAGTAGATTGATTGCTCAAATAGCCTCCAGATAAATAATAGCTTGTATCGTCTTTCGATTTAGAGAAAGACAACTGATAACTATTTGCAATTCCCGTTCTAAAAACTTCGTCTTGCCAATCGGTGCCTGGCCCCAACAATTCTGGATGTGAAAATTCTGGACGAAGAGTTTGATTTCCAAAAGCGGTTCCCAGAGCATTTTGTTGTCTTGCATATTGTTGCAAATTCATTACGTCCAACTTTTTGGTATTAGTTTGAGCAGATGTATAAGTATCAAAAGATATTTTACCTGTTCCTTTTTTACCCGATTTTGTTGTAATAATAATTACCCCATTTGCCCCTCTAGCTCCATATATAGAAGTTGCAGAAGCATCTTTTAATACATCAATAGATTCAATATCATTTGGATTAATCATCGACAACGGACTAACCGCAATGTTACCCATAGAGGTAAAATCTGTTCCTGCAATTGGTCTTCCGCTTGATGCTTTATTCGTTGCATCCCCAGAGACTGGCACACCATCAATAATATACAAAGGTTCATTGGTACCGTTAAGAGAAGTTGTTCCCCTAACTCGTACAGAAGCTGCACCACCTGGCGTTCCTGAGTTGTTTGAAATAGATACTCCAGACACTCTACCTTGAAGCATTTGATCTACTGAAGACAATTTCACATCGTCAAGATCTTTTCCTTTAATAGACGAAATGGCACTATTTACATCTTTTCTTCTTTGAGTTCCATAACCAATTACAACGATTTCTTTCAAAGTTTCAGAAGTAGCAACCAAAGTAATATTAATTTTACTATTCCCTTTTACAGGCATTTTTTGAGTTTGAAACCCAATAAATGAGAAAGACAAAGTTGCATTTGCAGGTACATCTATAGAATATTTCCCATCAAAATCAGAAGAAACACCTTTTGAGGCGCCCACAACCGAAATATTAACCCCTGGCAAACCAAGACCATTTACATCTGTAACGGTTCCTTGCACTTTATTTTGTGCATTAATAAAACCACATGCCAATAATAAGAACATCAATGGAACCTTTCTGTGGTTTACTTTCCAATGAATTAAGTCGGATAATAATTTTTTCATAATAAAAATTTGTTAGTTAAGTTTAATAATTTCAAAAGGGAATTCTGATATTATTATAGGTATTAATTAATATGTTTTATAATTAACAAATTTATAACAGTAGTTAACATCAAGTTAATATTATTATATCATTTCATGATAATATATTTTCAAAATGAAAAATTAAATTACATATTACAAAATTATAAATAGAATTTTTTAAATTATTTGTATTTAATGCCTGTATTATATATCATATAGTTAATTATTAAAATAGAAATGCTCCTTGAAAAAGTTCGCAAGGAGCATTTTTATAGATAAATAGACACAAATTACAAAATCCGTTTTAATCCAGAAAAATCATCACGGTACTGACTGGGCGTACATTTCTTGAAGGCTTTGAAACTTCTGTTGAAATTGGCTATATTATTGAACCCCGACTTGAACGCAACCTCAGATATACTCAGGTCTTTCTCAACCAACCATCTGGCCGCATACCCAATACGGATGTCATTAATATAATTGACAAACGTTTTACCAGTACGCTTTTTTATAAAACGATTAAAAGATATCGTCGTCATATTTGCAACACCTGCTACTTCTTCCAGAGATAGTTTTTCGGCAAAATTCTTTTGAATATAATCATAAATCAATTTCATTTTGTCATACTCTTCAAAAGTGTCATTTTCTACTGTAAATGTCGATAGAAGTCTTTGATTTCGGGAGTTGGCAAGATCATAGAGTATGGATATAATTTCCAAAAAATAATCCATTCCATCCAGTTTGGATATCTTTATCAACCGTGGAGTGAGCATTTCGGCTACCTGATTTGAAAATAAAATACCATGCACAGATCGGTTAAACATCTCCTTTATAGGTGTCATAATGCGTCTGGACAACAAAAATTCATGAAAAAGATCATTATGAAATTGAATTGTTATTTCGTGAATTTCTTTGTTTCTACATTTATTCAATTCCCAACCGTGATATAAATTAGGACCAACAAGCACCAATTCAATATCATCAATCTCTTCAATATTGTCACCTACGACACGTTTTACGCCTTTACCATTCAATATAAAATTGATTTCAAATTCGGGGTGATAATGTATCGGATAATCAAATTCGTCTTTGACTCTATCAAATACCAAAAAACTATCTTGTGACGCGAGCGGAACTATTTCTCTATGAAAATTTTTAAAAGCACTCATAATTCTATTTTTAATTTGCAATAATAAGATATAAAATTGATAAAATAATATTAATTCAAAACATGTTATTAATATATCTTTGAAAAATGAAATTCTATATTTAGATATAAAAATATATTTAAAATATACATATCATTATAATGGAGCATTATTTTTGATATTTTGATAAAAAAGCATACAAAACTTTATATTCAAAAATTTTAATTACTCAATCATCTGACATTCAAATCAATTATCTTTTAAAAATTTTTTATATAATTGAAAACAAAAAATAAAAACATGATAAAAACCAAACAAATATTTCTATTCGCACTCGTTTTTAATTCGATGTTGATCTCTTATTCCCAGTCTAATAATACTAAATTATCATTATCCGACAAAAAATCTACAGCTAATACTCGTATTTTATATTATAATTTACAAAAAAATGCTAATAAAGGCATCCTTTTTGGCCATCAAGACGATTTAGCATATGGTGTAAACTGGAAATATGAAGCAGGCAGAAGCGATGTAAAAGATGTTGTTGGTGATTATCCAGCTGTTTACGGTTGGGATTTAGGTGGTTTGGAAACCAAATCTGATAAAAACATAGACGGTATTCCTTTTGACAAAATGAGACAATATATCATTGACGGATATAATAGAGGTGGAATTATCACTCTCAGTTGGCATTTCAACAATCCTTTGACAGGCGGAGCTGCCTGGGACACCACCCCAAAATCATTGGCTTCGGCCTTGCCTGGAGGGGAAAGTCATGAAAAATATAAAGCTTGGCTGGATGAAGCTGCAAAATACATCTTAACTTTAAAGGATGAAAAAGGAAATCTAATTCCAATGCTGTATCGCCCGTTTCATGAACTTACCGGAAATTGGTTTTGGTGGTGCAAGAATAATGGAAGTCCAGAAGAATTCAAAACCCTTTGGAAATTTACTATTGACTATCTCCAAAAAAAAGGGATTCATAATTTAATCTATGTGTACAATACCGCCGATTTCAACTCGAAAGAAGATTTCTTAGAATATTATCCAGGTTCTGACTATGCAGATATTTTAAGTTTTGATAAGTATATTTACAATGACCCATTGAAAGACAATTCCTTTATAGAAAACTGTCAAAGACAATTTTCTATAATAGACCAAATTGCCAAAGAACAACATAAAATCATCGCTTTTGCCGAAACGGGTTATGAGGCCATTCCTTATGACAAATGGTGGACAGACACTTTGATGAAAGCCATGAGTGACTATAAAATATCCTATGTTCTCGTTTGGAGAAATCACGGCTGGCAGGAAAAAGAACAGAAAATGCACTATTATGTCCCATTCAAAGGACAAGTAAGCGAGAAAGATTTTATCCAATTTTACAATTTGGACAACATCTTCTTTGAAAAAGACGCCGCAAAATTAAATTTTTATAAAAAATAACCCCAAAGACCATAAACCTCAATAAAATGAATAATAAAATTAGCCTAAAAGAAAAAGTTGGTTACGGATTAGGAGATGCTGCTTCCTCCATGTTTTGGAAAATTTTCAGTATGTATCTCATGTTTTTTTACACCGATGTTTTTGGAATAGCTCCCGCTATGGTAGGAACTATGTTCTTGATCACCCGTATTTGGGATTCCTGTTTTGATCCTTTGGTGGGAATTATTGCAGACCGTACCAAAAGCCGTTGGGGAAAATTCAGGCCGTATTTATTATGGACAGCTATTCCTTTTGCTATTATAGGGATATTAACGTTCTACACTCCAGACTTTGACGAAAAAGGAAAAATAATATATGCCTACGTTGCTTATTCCTTAATGATGATGGTGTATTCTATCATTAATGTTCCGTACGCTTCTTTACTTGGCGTCATGTCGGGTGACCGAAAAGAACGTACCACACTTTCCTCCTACCGCATGGTTTTTGCCTTTGGCGGAAGCTTACTGGCCCTTTGGTTAATTGAACCTTTGGTAAATCACTTTGGAGGAAGCTTGAATTCTAAAACAGGCTGGTTGTACACCATTATCGTTTTTGGAATCATTACAACTATTTTCTTTTGGTCTTGTTTTTTTCTTACCAAAGAAAGAGTGCAACCTATAAATGATGAAAAACCAAATTTAAAAGAAGACCTAAATGACCTTCTCAAAAACAGGCCATGGTGGATTTTATTGGGCGCAGGAATTGGCGCTTTGGTATTCAATTCAATTCGTGACGGAGCGGCGGTTTACTATTTCAAATATTATGTAAGCAGTACCGTAAGTTATAGTTTCAACATTTTGGGAGAAAATTTTGCAATGACTCCAACCACACTTTATTTGGTGCTTGGACAAGCTGCCAACATCATCGGTGTGATTGCAGCGACTCCGATTGCCAACAAAATTGGTAAAAAGAAAACCTTTTTTGGCGCTATGGCACTTGCGGCTATTTTGAGTGTCTTTTTCTATTATATCGGAAAAGAAAATGTGGTGCTTATCATGGTTTTCCAAGTTTTAATTAGCATTTGTGCAGGTTGTATCTTCCCTTTAATCTGGTCTATGTATGCCGATAGCGCCGATTACTCGGAGTGGAAACAAGGCAGAAGAGCCACTGGCCTGATCTTTTCAGCTTCTTCGATGTCTCAAAAATTTGGTTGGACAATAGGTGGCGCTGCAACAGGATGGCTTTTAGGGTATTTTGGTTTCCAAGCCAATGTAGTACAAACTCTCACTACACAAAACGGAATACTACTAATGCTAAGCATCCTTCCAGCGATTGCAGCGGCATTATCAGTACTTTTCATCTTATTCTACCCATTGTCTGAAGAAAAGCTACAAACTATCGAAGACGAACTCAATGACAAAAGAAATTTAAACAAATAATACTTGATTTTACAACATTCAATTATGAACACATCAGAAATAAATACCAGTTTAAAACAAATTAAAATCGAACTCGATAAGCAATTCAATGCTTTAATTGGAAGAAAAAACGAACCAAAAGACGGAATTGGCAACGGAATATATACTCGCTATAAAAATCCTATTTTAACAGCCGCACACACGCCGTTGGAATGGAGATTTGATTTTAATCCAAACACAAATCCATTGTTTTTGGAAAGAATTGCCATCAACGCAACATTCAATGCGGGAGCCATAAAATGGAATGACAAATACATTCTTGTGGCCCGTGTAGAAGGAGCCGACAGAAAATCATTCTTTGCCGTTGCCGAAAGCCCAAATGGTGTTGACAATTTCAAGTTTTGGGATAAGCCTTGTGTGATTCCTCAAACCGAGGAACCCGATACCAATGTGTACGACATGCGTTTAATCAACCATGAAGATGGCTGGATTTATGGTATTTTTTGTACCGAAAGAAAAGATCCAAAAGCACCAAAAGGCGACACTAGTACCGCTATTGCAAATGCCGGAATAGTACGTACCAAAGATTTAATTAATTGGGAAAGATTACCCGATTTGATTTCGAATACAGGACAACAACGCAATGTGGTTTTGCATCCAGAATTTGTAAACGAAAAATATGCTTTATACACACGTCCTCAAGATGGTTTTATAGATGTAGGAAACGGTGGTGGAATCGGACTTGGTTTTGTAGAAGACATGACCAATCCAATCGTAAAAGACGAAAAAATCATTTACGGAAAGCAATATCATACGGTTTACGAATTGAAAAATGGTCTTGGCCCAGCACCTATCAAAACCAAAAAAGGATGGTTGCATTTGGCTCACGGTGTGCGTAACACCGCTGCTGGCTTGCGTTATACGCTGTATATGTTCATGACTGATTTGAATGACATTGCCAAAGTAATTCATGTTCCGGCTGGACATTTTATGGCACCAGAAGGTAAAGAAAGAATAGGAGACGTTTCGAATGTTTTGTTTTCTAATGGCTGGATTGAAGATGAAGACGGAACCGTTTTTATCTATTATGCCTCTTCAGATACCAGAATGCACGTGGCCGTTTCGACTGTCGAAAAGTTAGTGGACTATGTGATGAATTCTCCGGAAGACACCTTTACTTCGGCAGGTTCTGTGAACACAATTATCGAACAAGTGAATAAAAACAAAGAAATTTTATAGTTGTGCAAAACAATCTAAAAAATCTAAAAATAGAACTAAAATTGGAGCTTCAAAGTATTCTTTCCTATTGGATGGAAAACACTATTGACACAAAAAACTGGGGATTCATCGGCCAAATAGATTATAATGATGTAAAAAACTTCGAAGCTGAGAAAGGGTCTGTATTAAATGCAAGATTACTATGGGCCTTTTCAGCGGCTTATAAAATCTCAAATAACGAAGAACACCTAGATACCGCAAAACGAGCTTTTGACTATATTTCAACCCATTTTTATGACTCCCAATTTGGCGGAATCTTTTGGAGCCTCAATCCTGACGGAACACCAAAAGACACCAAAAATCAAATTTATGCTTTAGGTTTTACTATTTATGGATTGAGTGAATATTATTCGGTTTCACTAGACAAAAAAGCATTGGATATGGCCATTGCTTTGTATCAAAAAATTCAAAAGTACAGTTACGATGCCTCGAAAGGTGGATATCTGGAAGCATTTACCCGTGACTGGCAGCCCATTGAGGACTTGCGCCTGAGCGAAAAAGATGCCAACGAAAAAAAAACGATGAACACCCATTTGCATATCGTTGAAGGGTATGCCAATTTATATAAAGTATGGAAAGACGAATCGTTGCGTAAAGTCATTGTTGACTTATTGAAAACTATCGAAAAGTATTTTATCAATATTGAAACTGGACATTTACGATTGTTTTTTGATGAGAATTGGGTAGAAAAGAAAGACGTTATTTCGTATGGTCACGACATCGAAGCAGCTTGGCTTTTATTGCAATGCGCAGAAATTTCGGGAGATTCAACCTTAATCGAAAGTTATAAAAAATATGCTATTCAAATTGCCGAAGCAACCAAAGAAGGAATTGACACTGATGGCGGATTATGGTACGAATACGATCCAGAAACCAAAGAATTAATGACCGAAAAACATTCTTGGCCACAAGCCGAACTGATGATTGGCTACTTTAACGCATGGCAACTTTCCGGAAAAGAAGAGTACTTGAACATTGTTTTCAAAAACTGGGATTTTATACAAAAACACATCATTGACAAGGAAAAAGGCGAATGGTTTTGGGGAATAAATGGTGATTACTCTAAAATGAAAAAAGACAAAGCCGGTTTTTGGAAATGTCCGTATCACAATAGTAGGGCCTGTATTGAATTGATAAACAGAATTTAAAAAATGAAAAAAAATGAAAAACCCCATCTCAAAAATTTTGATAATCAGTTTTTTAACATTAATCTGTAGCTGTTCTAAAGATGATCCCGCTCCAGATCCTGTAACGCCGCCTGTTGTTGTAGTACCGCCTGTGACAACACCTTCGGATGCGCTTACAACCCAAAATGCCAAAGAATATTTGGTTGACAAAAATGCCACTGCCGAAACAGTTGCTTTATTTTACAATTTAAAAAAATTGGCAAAAACCAAATTTGCCATAGGTCAGCAAGATGCCTTTAATGGGTTTTACAATAATGGTTCTACATCCGAATCCGATATCAAGAAAACAACTGGTTTTGATCCCGCTCTTTTGGGTTCCGATTTTTTATTTATAACTGACAAAAGCAACAACAATCAAGCAGACAATTGGTTTTACCAACAAGAACTTAAAACGATAAGTGATGTAAAAAAAGCCTATGCTGCAGGTATGATTAATACTTTTTGTTGGCACATCAGAGAACCCAATAAAGAAGATAGTTTTTATGCCGCAGATATGACCGCAGATCAAAAAGCAACGGCCTTCAAAAGCATTTTGCCAGGTGGCGCAAATAATGCTTGGTACAAAACAAAACTGGATAAAGTAGCCAGCGTAATTTCGAATTTAAAAGGTTCCAAAGGAGAATTGATTCCGATTATTTTCAGACCTTTTCATGAATTTGACGGAAGCTGGTTTTGGTGGGGAGCCAATTACTGTTCAGCTGATGATTACAAAGCGGCTTATCAATTTACCGTTGAATATTTAAGAGATACCAAAGGGGTTCACAACATTTTATATGCTTTTTCTCCTGACAATTCTTATTCAACATCAGCCAATTATTTGAGCCGTTATCCCGGAGATACTTATGTTGATGTTTTAGGCATGGACAATTATGGTGACTTGAATAACCAAGGACAAACGGGTGCCGACAAAGCCAATGCCAAACTGAAAATAATTTCTGATTTGGCAATCAACAAAGTAAAAATTGCCGCAATGACCGAGACTGGTTATCGCGTTACAGCAACTATTTCTCCTGTTACCAATTGGTTTTCGACTTATTTGTACAGCACTTTGACCGCCAATAGCATTCAGATCAGTTATGTTATGTTTTGGAACAATAACCAAGACGGCTATTACGTTCCAACGCCTACAGCAACTAATGCAGCTGATTTTACGACTTTTGCAAAAAAATCCAAATCGGCTTTGGCAAATACATTACAGAGCATGTATGTTCTACCGAATTAAGTTTTTTTAAACATATAAGTCAAGCAACAGATTTCAGAATTCGCAGTAATAAGATCATAAACGGAATGCCTTAGCCCTGATGGAAGAGAAAATCCTTTTTGGCTTCTTCTCGTCCCAAAGGACGAGAAGAGGCCAAAAAGATTGGAATGACAGCAGGAAATAGCTCCTGATCAAATAAAAATCACTTATGAATAAATCAGTATTAAAAATAGTTTTGGCTCTTTTTTGTTTGGCAACTATCTCTTGTGAAGCCCAAAAACAACAGGCTAGAATCACCCTGAAAGGAACTCAATTCTACAAAGGCAACAAACCGTATTCTTATATTGGAACCAATTATTGGTATGGCAGTTTGTTGGCTTCGAAGAAAGTGGGTGACCGAAAAAGACTGATTCGGGAACTGGATTTAATGCAGAAATATGGCATTGATAACCTGCGCATTTTGGTGGGTGGAGATGGCGGAAAATACGATTATACCGTTCGTCCCGCTTTACAATACGAGCAAGGAAAATACGACCAGGACTTACTCGATGGTTTGGATTTCTTGATTGCCGAAATGGGTAAACGCAATATGTATGCGGTTTTGTACCTGACAAATAACTGGGAATGGTCAGGCGGAATGTCGCAATATTTAGAATGGAATGGCAAAGGAGCTATTCCAGTTCCCGCTATTCCACCAAATACTTGGCCACAGTTTATGTCGTATACGGAACAATTTCATAGTTGTGAACCATGCATGGAAGCACTTGACAATCACGTGAAATTTATTTTAGGGAGAACTAATAAGTATACTAACAAAAAGTATACTGAGGATAATACAATCATGGCTTGGCAAGTAGGGAATGAACCAAGGCTTTTTACTGTCGAAAACGAAGCAAAATTTACCACTTGGCTTAACAATATCGTGAATTTGATGGATCGTTTAGACAAAAATCATTTGATTTCTACTGGTTCTGAGGGAAGAAACAGCTCGAATGACAGCATGGACATTTTTGAAAGAACGCATCAAAATCCAAACATAGATTATTTGACGATGCACATTTGGCCCAAAAACTGGAATTGGTTCAAAGCCGATGATGCCGAAAAAACATTGCCAATTACATTAGAAAATGCCGGAAACTATATTGATTTGCATGTTAAAGTAGCCAATGATTTAAAAAAACCCATTATCATTGAAGAATTTGGTTTGCCAAGAGAGAATGAAGGATTGGTTTCAACAGCTTCCGTAGTCAATAGAGATATTTTCTATAATTATATCTTTACGAGAATTCTGGAAAGCCATCAAAACAATGGACCATTACAAGCTGCCAATTTTTGGGGATTTGGTGGCGAAGGAAAAGCGGTTAACAAAGATGGTAAATGGAAACCTGGAGATCCTTTGACAACAGATCCACCACAGGAACCGCAGGGGTTGAACAGTGTTTTTTCTACAGATAAATCGACTTTGGAATTGGTGAAAAAGTATAATTTACTATTGAAATAAAAAAAGGGGAGCAAGTATAAATTTGCTCCCTTTTTTATTATCCTAAAATTTTTTCCATTGCAACTAATTCTTCTTTGGAGAATTCCAGATTTTGTAAACTATCAATATTATTATTTAATTGTCCTACAGAACTTGCACCAATCAACACCGAAGTAACTCTATTGTCTTTGAGCAACCATGCCAAAGCCATTTGTGCCAAAGACTGATTTCTTTCTTTAGCAATGTCATTCAATTGAATGATTTTCTGAATTCTTTCCTCCGAAACCTCTTCTTCTTTTAAATGTCCGTTTGGATTGTGAGCACGAGAATTTTCGGGAATTCCTTTTAGGTATTTATCAGTCAAAAGTCCTTGTGCCAAAGGTGAAAAAGCAATACAACCCACCCCTTTTTCTTCAAGAACATCAAGCAATCCTTCCTCGGGAGTTCTTACAAACATTGAATATTTTACTTGGTGAATCAAACAAGGTGTTCCCAATCGTTTCAGAATTTCAGTAGCTTCTCTCGTTTGCTCTGGATTGTAATTGGAAATTCCGGCATATAAGGCTTTTCCGCTGCGAACGGCATAATCCAATGCCATCATTGTTTCTTCCAAAGGCGTTTCGGGATCAAAACGATGGGAATAAAATATATCCACGTATTCTATATTCATGCGTTTCAAACTTTGATCTAAACTTGATATCAAATACTTGCGGGAACCCCAATCACCATATGGTCCGTTCCACATTGTATACCCTGCTTTTGTCGAAATTACGATTTCGTCCCTAAGGTTTCCTTTAAAGTTGTTTTTAAGAATAGTACCAAAATTAGTCTCTGCCGAACCCGGAACCGGTCCGTAATTGTTGGCCAAATCAAAATGCGTGATTCCTTTGTCAAAAGCAGCTTTGGCAATGCTTTCCGCATTTTCAAAACTATCTACCGAACCGAAGTTGTGCCATAATCCCAAAGAAATTTGCGGTAATAACAAACCGCTTTTTCCACATCTATTGTATTTCATTTTTTATTTTTTTTTATTTTAACTCATAATTTATTTTAAAAATACCTACGTACTTTTTTTGTAAATTTGTATCAAACGATAAAAATATGAATAATAATTGGCAAAATTCAATTTCAATAGACTCCAATATTCGATTTGGCAAACCCACAATAACTGGGACTAGAATTTGTGTATCTGACATTTTATCCTGGCTTTCTCAGGGTATGTCTATAGAAGAAATTCTTTTGGACTTTCCAGAACTAAAAAAACAAGATATTCTTGCAGCCTTAGCTTTTGCGGCTAACAGGGAAAATATTACCAAAATAATTGCAGCTTAATGAAACTACTTCTTGATGCCAATATTTCTTGGAGAATTATAAAAATCATTGAAAATGCATTCCCAAATTGTTTACATTCCAAAGACATAGATATTGCACAACCTGTAAAGGATAGTGAGATTTGGAAATTTGCCAAAAAGAACAATTTCACCATACTCACACACGATGAAGATTTTGAAAAACTATTACTTTTGAACGGTGTTCCTCCAAAAGTAATAGTTTTAAAAACTTTCAATCAAAGTACTAAACAGCTTGCCCAAACATTAATAGACAAAAAGGCAACTATTGAATCTTTTATTTTGAATAATGAATTAATGATTTTGGAAATTTATTAATTATTCCAATTCAAAACCGCTTTCCAAACCTGTGTCTGAGCTTCCTCCAATCCTAATTTTGAAAGCTCCTAATTCTACCAAATAATTGCCTTCATTATCAAAGAAACCTAATTCCTTGTCAGTCAAAGTAAACGTTACGGTTTTGGTTTCACCCTTTTTCAGAGTTACCAATTCAAAACCTTTTAATTCTTTTACGGGTCTTGCCAAACTCGCAGCAACATCTTGGATATACAATTGCGCGACCTCTTTACCGTCATAATTACCTGTATTGGTAATATCCACCGAAACCACAACCGGCTCCCCTTTTGCGAAAGCGGTTTTATTGATTTTCAAATTTTTATAATCGAAAGTAGTATAACTCAACCCAAATCCGAAAGGATACAAAGGCGTTTTCTCTACATCGGTATAATGCGACCAAAATACATTTTTATCACTATTTTCAGGTCTTCCTGTATTGTAATTGTTATAGTAAATCGGAACTTGACCTACATTTCTAGGGAAAGACATTGGCAATTTTCCGCTTGGGTTGTAATCTCCGTACAACACCTGAGCGACGGCATTACCTGTTTGTGTTCCCAGATGCCAAGCCTCAACAATAGTTGGAATATGTTCTGCTGCCCAAGGCAAGGCTAATGGTCTTCCGTTATTTAAAACCAAAACAATATTTGGATTCACTTTGTATATTTCTTCCAACAATTCCTGTTGGACTCCTGGCAAATCAAGATTGGTTCTACTGCGTCCTTCTCCCGACTGAAAACCGTGCTCTCCCAAAACCATTACCACAACATCAGCGTTTGCCGCTACTTTTTTGGCCGCTTCAAATCCACTTTTACCTGTAGTATTAAAAATCAATTCTGATGTAAAAGTGGCTTTTTCCGTAATCAAATCGGCTCCTTTTTCAAACGTCAATTGATTGTCTTTGTATTGTTGCATCCCTTCCAAAACCGAAACTGCAGTATCGTCATCCGAAGCAATTCTCCAACTTCCCAATGGACTGTTTTTGTCATCTGCCAATGCCCCAATCAATGCAATTTTCTGTCCGGATTTTTTTAGCGGAAGCAATCCCTTTTCGTTTTTCAACAACACAATCGATTTCTTGGCCATATCCAAAACTGCATCATTATTGGCTTTGTTTCCTATCGTTGCTTTTTCTCTTTTCTCATCACAATATTTGTATGGATCATCAAACAATCCCAATTCAAATTTCACACGTAAAATTCTGCGAACGGCATCGTCAACCAAGGCTTCCTTTACTTTTCCATCCTTAACCAATTTCACCAACTCTTCTACATACAAATGCGACTCCATATCCATATCCGAACCTGCAATCACCGCTTTGGCGGTCGCGTCCGCACCATCTTTGGCAAAACCGTGAGCAATCATTTCCCGAACCGAAGCCCAGTCCGAAACGACAAATCCATCAAATTTCCATTTGCCCTTTAGAATATCTCTTTGCAAAAAACTGTTTCCGGTTGCAGGAACTCCATTCAAAATATTGAACGAATTCATCATCGTACGAACACCAGCATCTGTCGCCGCTTTAAAGGGTGGCAAAACCGTATTGTACAATTTAGAATTACTAATGTCTACTGTATTATAGTCCCTTCCCGATTCGGCAAAACCATAAGCCGCAAAATGTTTGGCACAAGCTGCTATCGTATTCACCTTAAGCAAATCTGCTTTGGTGTCCCCTTGAAAACCGGTGATTCTAGCAGTGGCAATTTTACTTCCCAAATACGGATCTTCCCCTGCACCTTCCATCACACGCCCCCAGCGGGCATCATTCGAAATATCCACATTGGGTCCAAAAGTCCAGTTGATTCCAGATGCAGATGCTTCATCTGCCGCCACCTGAGCCGATTTCTTAATCGCTTCCATATCCCAGCTCGCCGCTTCTGCCAATGGAATCGGACTCAACGTTTTGTATCCATGGATTACGTCAAAACCAATGATTAACGGAATTCCCAATCGAGTTTCCTCAACGGCAATTTTCTGAACCGCTTTTACCTCTTTCACTCCACGAACCGATAACATCGAACCTACCCAACCATCACGCAAATGTTTGTATTTCAACTCGGCATTTCCGCCTTTTGGTGCTGGGCCGGTTACTTCCCAAAAACCGTTATATTGGTTCATTTGTCCGACTTTCTCTTCCAATGTCATTTGTTTCATCAACAAATCAACACGTTCTTCAATCGGTTTTGTTTTGTCCGAATGTGGTAATTTTTGTGCAATCATATTTCCTGTGCTAATCAGGGCAAAAATCCCTGCAATAATTAATATATTCTTTTTCATAATTTGTAATTTCTTTTTGGGCGTGCCTCTTGTCCTAAAGAAAAATCAGGACAAGAGTCGGGCTATACGGCTTTATCTCTCCGTTACACTACGAGGATACCGCCTGCTATCCCTCACGCAATTCAGAGTAAACGATAACATTTTGTTTTTCGAAGAAAATTCAAATCATCGCAATAGTATCATTCCGAAATAAAACTCGAAGTCGGTAAATTAGCTTTATTGAAAAGAGTCGACTGATCCATATTCTTCCAAGCGTAACGCACTTTCACAGGTATTTTTACTTTATCCGATTGCACTACTACTGCATTGTTTTTGATAACAGCAGTCGCTTTATAGAATACATTATCAGCTCCTGCAATTTCAAACAAATCGGCCTTCTTATCCTTAAAATACAGACCTTCTGAATAATCAAAAATGACTGTTATTTTACTTTTTTCAACTTTAACTCCATTATAAAGCGGGCCATTTACCATTGACGAATTGGTTTTGTAAGTATTAGCCAAAGCCAAATTAGCCAAACGAGTTCCAACTGTTTTTTTGTCTTTTGGATGAATCTCCTCAGGGGTAGAAATGTCGCTGGTCAGTACCATCCCTGTATTTGGAACTTCACTCAACACTTTTCTTTGTGCATCGCGAATGATTGAACCTCCAAAATGATCTTCTCCATATTTATAAGGTGCAATCTGAACAAAATAAAACGGAAAATCATACCCCCACAATTTTCTCCAAGAAGTGATTAGAGCTGAAAGCGTTTTGTCATAAACCGCTGACCCCACATTACTTTCTCCCTGATACCACAATACGCCTGCAATTTTGAATTTAGTCAAAGGATAAATCATTGCGTTAAAAGCACGAGCTGGCTGGTTCGGGCCATAGCTTTCCTCTTTTCGGGTTTTGGCTGCTTCCGATAAAACGGGATCGTTTTGAATCACTTCTTCTGGAATCCAAATCTCCGCTGGCGTTCCACCCCAATTGGACGAAATCAAACCGATGGGTACATTTTTTAATTCTTCTTGCAAACGTTTTCCAAAAAAATAACCCACCGCACTGAAATATTTCATCGTTTCGGGTGTACATGCTGTCCAAGTTCCCGACAGATTATTTTGAGGAGTCGTAGCCGTTAATTTGGGTACCAAAAAAAATCGAATGTTTGGGTTTGTTGCATTTTTCACTTCTTCATCGCCATTCTCAATTCCCCAACTGGCGTTCATTTCCATATTGGATTGTCCGGAGCAAATCCAAACCTCACCAATCAAAATGTTTTTCAACACGATTTCGTTGTATCCTTTTATAGTTATAGAATAAGGTCCACCTTCTTTTGGAGTTGGAATATTAATCTCCCACATAGCCTGATTACTGGCTTTGATTTTATACGTTTCATTATTCCAGCTTGGCGTAATTACCACTTCTTCCTGCGGATTTGCCCATCCCCAAATGGTAACTTCACTATTGCGTTGCAAAACCATATTATCCGAAAAGATATTCGGAAGTGTAACATTTGCGAAAGCGCTATTGGAAAGTATTAGGAAAAGAATAAAAGCAATTGCATTATTTTTCATTTAATAATTTTTTAAAGAAAGGAATTAATTGATCGGCCATCACTTTATCATCAGCAATATCGGGATGATAGCCACACCCTTTTGGGCTCATTGGTTGGAATTCGAACAAGGCAATGGGTTTATGTTTTTTATCGTTTTCGAAAGCCAGAATCACTTTTTTTAAGCATTTCACCAAAGTTATATTCCGCTCTCCCGAAACCATCGGACTATTCAACAACACAATTCGGGCATTGGGTGCGTGTTTGTAAACCGTTTTGATAAAATCAATATAATTCGAAACATATTTTTCTTCATTAAACGGCAATCTCGCTTTTTTGCCATCCCCATCCGAAAGGTCATTGGTACCCAAACAAATACTCACCAAATCGGGCTGAAAAGCAAAATTGTATGGTTTTGAGCTGTCTTTATTCAGGTATAAATTTTCATACACATCGGGAATAATAGGCTCGTCTAGATGCTCATCGTTCCAGTTGCGATACATCCCGTATCCCGAAACGGAACTCAATACAAAATCAGCATCTAAATCTCTTGCAAGCACTGGCCCATAAGCCCAATAGGCATTGTGCTGGTCAAACCATTCGCCGCTACCGCAAGGAATTGACGATGCGTCGTTACCATAACCACAAGTAATTGAATCACCTATAAGTTCTATTTTTTTCTTTTTTTGGGGAGCAGAATTTGCAATCAATTTCGCTGTAGTTCCTACAAATAAAACACCGCCGTTAGCCGCTTCTGTCGCTTTATAAATAGAAAGATGATGTGTTTTTTTGCTTTTTGGAACCATAATCGGAAAAGATTGTACAGCTCCTTTTTCAATTCGAACCCTCCCGATATATTTACCATCGAGTTCAAGGGAAACATAGTTTTGATGTTCCCAAGAATCGATGCTTTGCAAGGAAATGGTACAGGAATTTCCTTTAAAATCAAATGAAACAGACGAAGCAGAACCTATGAGCATTACTTTATTGTCTTGCATTTTTTCTACTCTTCCTTGATATTCAAAAAGCGATTGTGTTTCAACCTTTTTTTGGGCAATAGAAACGCACGAAATGAAAATCAATAAAATTAAAAGGTATTTTTTTGGGCAATTCATAATATTTTGGGGCTTATTTTAGCAATAGACAACAAATATAAATTGATTGCAGTTTAGGTTTAGATACTATTTTCTCAAACTATAATCAAAAATTTTCAACTGAGGTAATTTGTGAGTTTATTGAAAACAAAAAACCACCCTCATCAGGTGGTTTTGCATTTCTTATAATAAAGCTACAAAGGAATATTCCCGTGTTTTCTATTTGGAGTTACGCTTACTTTATTTTCGAGCATACTAAAAGCTTTTATCAATTTACGTCTTGTGTCTTGTGGCAAGATAACCTCATCAACAAAACCACGTTGAGCAGCTGTGTAAGGATTTGCGAACAAGTCGGAGTATTCAGTTTCTTTTTCTAGAAGTTTAGCTTCAGGGTCGTCAGCTTGATTGATTTCATTTTTAAAAATAATTTCCGAAGCGCCTTTAGCCCCCATAACGGCTATTTCGGCAGTTGGCCAAGCAAAATTCATATCGGCACCAATGTGTTTGGAGTTCATTACATCATAAGCACCACCATAAGCTTTACGCGTAATCACGGTCACTCTAGGGACTGTCGCTTCGCTCAATGCGTATAGTAATTTGGCACCATGTACAATAATTCCCTCCCACTCTTGATCTGTTCCGGGTAAAAAACCGGGTACATCTACCAATACTAATAATGGAATATTAAAACAATCACAAAAACGAGTAAAACGAGCCGCTTTTTTGGAGCTTTTTACACCCAATACTCCTGCCAAAAAGTTGGGCTGATTGGCAATAATTCCAATACTTCTTCCTGCTAAACGGGCAAATCCCACGATGATATTTTCGGCATAATTTTTATGAATTTCATAAAAAGAATCTTCATCAATTATACCTTTTATCACTTCATGCATGTCATAGGGTTTATTGGTACTGTCCGGAATTACAGTCGCTAATTGCATTCGGATTTCATCTCCCAATTCATACGGTAAACTTTTAGGTGTTTCCTTATTGCTTTGTGGCAAATAGCTCAACAAACTTTTTAAATCTTCCAGACATTCTATATCATTTCCCGAAGTGATATGTGCCACCCCCGATTTGGTCGAATGCGCCAAAGCTCCACCCAATTCTTCGGAAGTTACCGTTTCATTAGTCACTGTTTTCACCACATTTGGACCTGTAACGAACATATAGCTGGTGCCTTCGACCATCATAGTAAAATCGGTCATCGCCGGAGAATATACCGCTCCTCCAGCGCATGGACCCATAATTGCAGAGATTTGTGGAATTACTCCACTAGCCTGAACATTTCTGTAAAAAATATCAGCATATCCGCCAAGGGAACGAACACCTTCTTGAATACGAGCACCCCCTGAGTCATTAAGACCAATCATGGGTGCTCCCATTTTGACCGCCATATCCATGATTTTGCATATTTTCTCGGCGTGGGTTTCGGACAAAGCACCTCCAAAAACAGTAAAGTCTTGAGCAAAAATATAAACCAATCTGCCGTTGATGGATCCATAACCCGTAACTACTCCATCTCCATAATAGAGTTCTTTTTCCATTCCAAAATCGGTAGTACGGTGTGTTACCAACATTCCGATTTCTTCAAAAGAACCTTCATCCATCAAATAATCAATACGTTCTCTTGCGGTTAATTTTTTCTTTTCGTGTTGCTTAGCAATACGTTGTTTTCCTCCACCTAGATAGGCTTGTGCTATTTTTTCGTTTAAGATTTCTATTTTTTCTTGCATACTTTCTTTTTTAACAACTAATTTTTAGTAACCAATGAAACAACTGAAAACATTTTTAAAACCATTAAGAGATTAAGGAAAATTAAGTTTCGTTTTTTTATAATCAATCTTAGTTCCTTAATGATTCAACTATTTTTAATTTGGCAAACGCAATACTTTTTGATCTTCAAAATACTGTTTCATAGCCACCAAAGCAGCGATTTCTGCTTCTTGTTCCATTACATTTTTCAACATATCTGCATTGTAAAATTTCTTTACAAAATTGGTGTCAAAATGACCAGACAGGAACGCTTCATGCTCAAAAACAAATTTCCCAAAAGGTAAAGTGGTTTGCACTCCTTCAATTTTATATCCATCAATGGCTTTTACCATCAACTGAATAGCTTCTTCACGGGTTTCTCCGTATGTTATTAGTTTAGCCAACATCGGGTCGTAATAAATGGGAATATCCATTCCTTGTTCAAAACCATTATCTACTCGAATCCCTTCGCCAACTGGTAACTGATACACATCCAAATGCCCAACACTTGGCAAAAAATCGTTCATCGGATCCTCTGCATACACACGCAATTCTACAGCATGGCCTTTTATTTCGAGATCTTCTTGTTTGATGGCTAATGCTTCTCCTCGAGCTACACGAATTTGCATTTCGACCAAGTCAACACCCGAAATCAATTCGGTAACAGGGTGCTCTACTTGCAAACGGGTATTCATCTCCAGGAAATAAAAATTGTCATTTTCATCGTATAAAAATTCCACTGTTCCAGCCCCTAAATAATCACAAGATTTAGCAACCAAAACCGCTGCTTCTCCCATTTTTTTTCGGGTTTCAGGACTTAATACACAAGAAGGAGCTTCTTCAATTACTTTTTGATGACGCCGCTGAATACTACATTCTCTTTCAAACAAGTATAATACATTTCCGTGACTGTCTGCCATAATCTGAATTTCGATATGTCTGGAAGAGGCCACATATTTTTCAATAAAAACAGATCCGTCACCAAAAGCAGCAATTGCTTCACTTATGGCACGATTCATTTGGGATTCAAAATCACTTTCTTTTTCGACCACACGCATTCCTTTTCCGCCTCCACCTGCTGATGCTTTTATCAAAATAGGAAAACCAATTGTTGTTGCCGTTCTTTTGGCCTCATCTATATCAATAATCGCGTGATCTACTCCTGGAACCATCGGGATATTGTATTTCATTACTGCATCTTTCGCAGCAAGTTTACTTCCCATAATTTCAATAGCCTTTGCTTTTGGGCCAATAAATATGATTCCATTTCGCTCTGCTTCTTGAGCAAAATCGGCGTTTTCACTCAAAAAACCATAACCGGGATGAATGGCATCTACATTCAAGGCTTTGGCAACCTCAATAATTTTACTTCCTAACAAATACGATTGATTTGATGGAGATTCTCCTATCCAAACTGCTTCATCGGCGAATTTTACATGAGGTGCATTTCTATCAATTGTCGAATACACCGCAACTGTTTTTATGCCCATTTTTTTAGCCGTTTTCATTACTCTAATGGCAATTTCTCCTCTATTGGCAACTAATATTTTTTTCATAAATTACTCAAATTCAATTAACAAATCACCTTTTACAACCGAATCACCTACTGAGACCGAAATCGATTTAATTACACCATCTCTGGGAGAAAGAAAACTATTTTCCATTTTCATTGCTGTTAGAATCAACAAACAGTCATTTTCTTTAACGATTTGACCTACTTCAACCCCAATTTCCAAAATTAATCCAGGCATAGGTGCTTTTATAAAATTCACTTGCTTCACTTTGCCTACTTCAAATCCCATATCTTTAATTAAAAGATCCAATGGATTCGAAATTGCAATCACATAAGTGTTGTTATTTACTTTGACCGCATATTTTTTATTAAGGAAATCGGAAGCGATTACTTCCGCTTTATAGGGAGTATTTTGATGCAAAACGTGAAATTTATCCAATCCCACACTCACGGCATCCAGTTGTGAGATATTTTCTTCATCCAAATCAAATAAAAAAGCATCATTTACTTTTACACTATAGCTAGCACTCATTCTTTACAATTTTTAGGGTAGTAAAGTTACAAAAAGAAATCGTTTTCGTAAACAAAAATTTATATTCAAGATAAAATCATCCGAAATTACAAATTTGGGCGTGCCTCCATTAGAAAAAAAGCCAAATTTATTTTGCGACCATACGGCTCTTTCTCTAATGGAGTCTGGCTATCCGTGTTACTTCGGTAACTTGCTTCAAATAAAATTCACTGAACTCCGATGAAAATAAATGCATCGTGAAGTAACCCCTCACACAAACCCACTAAACTAGATATTAAGTGGCAAAAGTTATGTTTTATTGAAACTTTGTCATTTCGACAGAAGAGAAATCACGTTACCTGAATTACTTGATGTGATTCCTCCTTCGTTCGGAATGACAAACATAAAAGAGAAAAAAATCTACAATACCAACAACCCAAATTCTCTCAAAGTATTCACAGGTTTTGAATACCAAAACAACTCAAAATCTTCCAGTTGCAGTTCAAAATCGGTTTTTACTTGCTGAAAAGAATAGGTTTTAGTATTTGAAACCGAGATCTTCTTAAGCATTTCAACCAGCCATTCGCCTTCAATTTTATTGGTCTGAATACTGAAACTTTCCTTTTTGTCGTGAAAAGTAAGCATCATCATCTCCCAAGAATTTCCTTTTTTGGATTTGGTAAAGGTTTCAATGGATGGCTTTCCTCCCAGCCAAACAATTTTGGCAGTAGGTTTGATATTGAAATTGGTTTCTTCCTGCAGCGCATCAAAAATAAAATCAGCACCAATTTTCGTCTTCGGAATTTTGAAATCGAACCAATCCTGCAACTCATAGTCAAAACAAATGCCGTGCATAAAGTTGAACAAAGATTTCTTGAGTCCAAAACTAAATTTATCGTGATCGATTCCCGTTGAATCAACAAAATTAATATCGTTATTGGCAAAAGTTCCAATGACTTCTGTTTCTTTTACGGCTCCAAATTGCTCCGGAAACATTCCTACCGGACTGTGTGCCGTCATCGCGAACTGATGCCAAAACCCTGATTGCAAAACGCCTGCTTCAAATAGTTGACGCACCATTTCGAGGCTGTCCACCGTTTCTTGAACCGTTTGCGTCGGGTAACCGTACATCAAATAGGCATGAACCATTACGCCAGCTTCAGTAAAATTACGAGTAACTTTGGCCACTTGCTCTACGGTTACCCCTTTGTCAATCAATTTTAACAATCTGTCCGAAGCGACTTCAAGCCCTCCCGAAACTGCAATACAGCCCGACGCTTTGAGCAACAAACACAAATCTTGTGTAAAACTTTTTTCGAATCGAATGTTTGTCCACCACGTTACCACTAGTTTTCGCCGAAGAATTTCGAGTGCCAAAGCACGCATCAAAGCCGGTGGCGCGGCTTCATCAACATAATGAAACCCATTTTCTCCCGTTTGGGCAATCAATTCCTCCATTCTGTCACACAACAAACTCGCCGCAACGGGTTCGTACACCTTTATATAATCTAAAGAAATATCACAAAACGTACATTTCCCCCAATAACAACCATGCGCCATTGTGAGTTTATTCCAGCGTCCATCACTCCACAAACGGTGCATTGGATTCACGATTTCGATAACCGAAATGTATTTATCCAAAAGCAAATCCGAATAATCAGGTGTTCCAACTTGGGATTGTTTGTAATCGTGTTGAGTGGAATTATTTTTATAAACCACTTTTTCGTCTTCTAGCAGAAAAGTTCGCTTGTACTGCTTCTCGTCCCTCGACTCCGCTCGGGATGACACGCTCGAGGTGACAGCATTTATAAGTTCCTCAATTGGCGTTTCACCATCGTCCAAAGTAATATAATCAAAAAACTCAAAAACTCGTGCATCCGAAAGTGAACGCAATTCGGTATTTGGAAAACCGCCACCCATCGAAATCTTGATATTTGGATAATGTTTTTTCACCCATTGAGCAGAGCGAAAAGCCGAATATAAATTCCCAGGAAACGGAACCGAAATCAAAAATAGTGTCGGCTCAATGGTTTCTATTCTTTCCTTTAAAATCGACAGCAAAATGTTATCGATATAGGTAGATTCCTGTTGCAAAGCATCATACAATTCATCGAAAGAATTGGCGCTTCGTCCCAGTCTTTCTGCATACCGGCTGAAACCAAAATTTTCATCGACACATTCCACAATAAAGTCGGAGATATCTTCGAGGTATAAAGTCGCCAAATGCTTGGCTTTGTCCTGTGTTCCCATCGATCCAAAAGCCCAATCGAGTTCTTCCAATTGTGCAAATCGTGAAGCTTCGGGCAGGAAATCCTCCTGACAAATCTGGAGTGCCAAAGTTGGATTCTTCCCCTGCAAAAAAGCAATAACCGAATCGATGGTTTTGATGTATTCGTCTTGTAAAGCGAGAATTCGTTTGGAGTTGTCGGTTGATGGTTGATGGTTGAGAGTTTGAAATAACGAAATCAGTCCATTTTTCGAAAACAATTTCAAAATCACTTCAATCCCCAAATCCGCCTGAACCGATTCTATATTTTTGGTATTCAGAAACCCTTTTATATAAGCCGTTGCTGGATAAGGCGTATTCAGTTGGGTAAACGGTGGCGTGATGAGGAAAAGTTTAGTTTTCAAAGATTGTTTTTTTTGAGTAAAAGTCGAAACATTAGAGAAAAAGAGTAATCTGGTTGAACAAAGCGACATAATGCTTCTTTCTCATCTTCCGAAAACACATCTCGCTGTTCCTTAACTTGATTTTGTCTGACAATGTCTAAAACCTTATAAAACATAATAAGTTGTTTACCTCTCAAACTATCTAATAATTCAGAATTTAAACGGTATTTTTTAATAGTGTCAAAACCTAACTTAGAACCATCTTTTGCAGTTATACACTCATCTTCAAAAGTTAAATGCTCTTCAATTTCTTCATCTGAATTTGTAAATGGATTAAGCACATCATTTACAGAAATAGTTTTATTTGGCAATTTATTATTACATATTGTTGAAGATAAATATAAATTATCCCAATCATAAGCTAAATCTTTTCTTTCAGCAACTTCAATATGATGGTCTATTTCTTTTGGAATTCCTTTTAACTTTTGTTCAGAATAAAAACATTTATGAAAACTTATAGAATTCAAATCAGCAAGAATTTCCTTGTGACCATATTTATTATTATCAGGACGTAGTTTTCCAGATTCAATAAATGTATTAGTCCATTCTTTTTCTTTTTGAATAAGTTTATCTGGTTTTGGTAGTCTTATTAAATGTCTCATAAAACTATTTTGAAATACTTTTAATGAGTTTATCTATATCAAAATAGGAGAAATATTCAGGATTGATTGCTTTCAATTTTTCTTCTATCTCTTCTTTCTTAACAAAATCTTTACTTTCAATAGCAATTTTTCTCTTGTTCATTAATTCTGAAATTTCGGCATTAAAAGGATTTGTATTAAAGACCTCCGATTGTAAAATTTCTTCTATTGGCTTATTGGAATAAACATCTGTTTCATCAACAATTATTGAATGGTCTTTTTCTGATTTACACACAAAAACTTTTGAATTTTCAACCGATGAAACAATAAATGGAGAATGTGTGGTTATAATAATTTGTAGATTTGGAAAAACATTTAAAATAGAATTTAAAAACGTTTTTTGCCATTTAGGATGCAAATGATTTTCAGCTTCATCAATTAACAATAACCCTGGAGTCAAAAGTAATTCTTCCAATTTTAAATGATTCAATTCATATACAGAATACATTTGTCCTAAAAGAGAAATCATTCTTTGAATCAAATATAAATTTCCGCTACTCAATTTATCAAACGAAACATCAAAGCCATTTTGAGAAACAATTGGCATATTGGTTTTTCTTTCCACATATTTCAACTCGCCATCAAAAAGTCCAAGTTTAAATATTTTTTTTATAATTGAATATAAAAACTCTCCTTCTTCTTTTTCCTTTGGATTATCACTAGATCTATAATAGTCAAATGCGGTTATCAACTTCAATACTTCAACATTAGATTGAACACCAGTAAAAGCAGCGTTCAAATAACCTTTAGAATTCCAAGAAACTAAAGAATCTAATTTAAATTTTGAGTTGTCAGTTTTTGACGTCCAATAACTAGCTACCCAAATGTTTCCTTCATACCCTCCAAAACCATTAGAGACATTATAAAATGATTTGATTTCATCAGATTTGATTTGAAATTTATTAAAATCATCTATTTCTTCACTAATTAATGTATAATTTAAATTATTGAAATCTAAATTTGACTTAATTTGAAAATCATTTTCATCTCTAATAATATTCCTTTGTAAACTTCCCCTATGTCCATCATTTGTTCCTAGCAAAATTCCTCTAATAGCATCCAAAACAATTGTTTTCCCTGTTCCATTCTCGCCTGTAATGATAATAACAGGAGGTTTTTGATTTTCATCTGTAATAAAATCAAGATGAGCATCCAAAAAGGGGCCTATATTTTTAAGAGAAAGATTTTTAATTTTCATAAAAAAGTAATTTTAGCGAATTTACTAATTAAATTTCATATCAAGAAACCCTTTGATATAAGCCATCTCTGGATAAGGCGTATTCAGTTGGGTAAACGGGAGCGTAATGACTCAACCTTTTGGTTTCAAGAGTGAGATTGTTTTGTGCAAAAATAAGGATATTTAACAACTTTGAAATTCTAAACTGAGTAAAACGTAAAAAGCCCAATAAAATGGGCTTTTTACATACAATATAAACTCTATTACTTAACTTGAACCAAAATCCATTTGGAAATTTCCTCTAATGCAATAGGAGAAAATGTTTGCTCAATCGTTTCATATTCATTTGGCAAACCGGTTTTGCATTCTTGAAACAGATGATTCAAATTCGGAATTATTGTCGTAGTTACTTTTTTATTCCCTCCTTTTACCAACGTCTTCTGAATCGCATCTACATTTGCATCAGCGGGAACTTGTAAATCTTTATCGCCATTTAATACCAAAACGGGACATTTCACTTTTTCTAAAGCCGATGAAGGGTCAAATTTCAGGAAATAAACCATCCACGGGCTCGTAATTTGCAAAGTTAAACCGCTAATATGTTGCTCATTCATTTTATCTCCAAATTGTATTTTGAAATAGCTGTTAATTTTAGATTTAAGATTAGAATCATTTTCTGGGGAAGTCAAAATCATTTCATAAGCTCCCTTGAAAATTTCTTGTCCTTTTTGAATTTCATTTTCAGGAACACCCATTTGACGTTCTATCTTCTCTTTTTGCAAAAGCATTAATTTATCACCGCGAATTCCTGTTCCTGCCAATAATACAATGAAGTCAATATCCTTCGAATTCCCGGCAACAATAGGCGCAATTACTCCGCCTTCGCTATGTCCCATTAATCCGATCTTGTTTTTATCAACTTCTTTTCGGGTTCGCAAATAATCGACTGCTGCCTCAACATCTTTAGCAAAATCCTGAGTGGTTGCCGTTTTAAAATCACCAGTCGATTTGGCAACGCCACGATCATCAAATCGCAGAACTGCAATGCCCATTTTAGTCAAATAATCAGCTAAAACCAGAAAAGGTTTGTGCCCAAATAATTCTTCATCTCTGTTTTCTGGACCGCTTCCGGTTATCAAAATTACTGCGGGAAAGTGACCTTCTTTTTGGGGAAAGCTTAAAGTCCCTGCCAAAACATTTTTATCGATTTTGTTTTCAAATACTACTTCCTCAGTATAATACGGATAAGGCTTTTGTGGTTCTTGAGGTCTCAGATAAACCTTTTTTTCTATTGTTTCTCTTGACATATTCATTGCAAAAGATTGGCCTGCTTGTGAAAAATTACCAACAATTACGTTGTCCTTATTTAATATCCCCTCATACGCAATGGCCGCTGCCGGTATTTGCAACTTCAAAACAGCATTTTCAAAACTGGTTGTCGTTACTGGTATTCCTTTAGCTCCCTGATCGGGACTATCCATCGTCGAACTATACCCTTTTTCGGTTTTAGTAATATTAAATACAACTCTTAATTGTGCTCCAGGAACTTTCAATACTCCATTCCATTGACCTGTAATTTCTTGTCCGAACATACTAAAAGAAGCAAGAATTACTATTATAAAAAACACTGTTTTCTTCATTTTATTTTTATTGACCATTAAAAATTTATATTAAATTCTTTTAAGAATTACATTCGTTTCTCTAGTTCCTTAAACTTTACATACGAATACGCCATCGGAACTATGGCCAAAATAACAACCATGGAAATAAAAATAATAGAGAAAAAATGATTTTCAAAAATCAAGCCGCCCAACATAATTACCAAGCCGCCAATTACCCAAAGTTTACCGGCAAAAGCATGGGTTAATTTCCAAACTTCCTGATTCTCTAATGTCCATGGAGTGCGTATTCCGATGAAATAATTGGGCTGAATAACCTTGAAATAATTACCCAACACTAAAAATAATATTCCAATTATAATATAGATAAAGTTAGGACTCGAAAAAGACTGATTTTTGGTAATAAAAATAATATACAATGCCAACAAAGACATACATAAAACTAGAAAAAATTTCAATTGATAAAACTTGCCTCCCATTAAGGCAATCCTTTTTTTGGGATCAATTTTTGGAGCAACGAGCAATAAAACATACATTAAAACAGGTAACATAAACAGCAATCCAATCAAGGAAAACTTATCTCCCCAATGATCTACCTCGCCTTTGTAATTCCAATGTGTTGGGACTTTTTCAGGCAATGTATTCCAAATAAAAGCCAAATAAGCAAAAGGCATTAACACAATTCCGATGATAGGAAGTTCTTTCTTTAAAGTTGAATTCATAGTTATTATTTTTTAAAAGTTAAAATCCATTGCAACACATCTTCCATTATGGTGGTGTTGATGGAATAGAAAATAAATTGTCCCGATTTTTCGGAAGTAATCAAATCTGCACGCTTCAAAATATCCAAATGATGTGAAATACTAGGCTTTGACATATGAAACTGATCGGCTATTTCACCAGCTGACAAATTTTTCGTCTTCAAAAGTTCTAATATTTCTCTTCTCGTGGCATCATTCAATGCTTTAAATATGTCGTTCATAATTTAAAGTATTTATATATTTAGACAAATGTCTAAATACTTTTTTAATCTACCAAATAGTTCTTCCATTATTTTTTGGTATTTTAGCAACAAATAAAAACAATATGCCAACCGACTGTATCAGCTATCAAAATTCCGGGTATTTCTCTCCTTTGATGAATGATTATTTAGATCAAAAAAACGAATTACACTCTTTATACCATCGCTTTCCTACTCTCGAAAACTTTGAAAAACAGATTGAGGAGAAAAAAAACAATTTCAATGGCAACGGCAATGGCAATTTAAAACGACAAACATTAGTTAACGTTTTAAAAAATCAATATGCCAAATTAACGGTTTCTGCTGAAACATTAAACCATATTGAACTTTTAAACGATCCAAATACTTTCACTATTACTACCGGACACCAACTCAATTTATTCAGCGGACCGTTGTATTTTTTGTATAAAATCATTTCTACTATTAATTTAACGAAAGAATTAAAAGCGAAATACCCAACCTACAATTTTGTTCCTGTCTATTGGATGGCGACAGAAGACCATGATTTTGAAGAAATTAATTATTTCAATTTCAAAGGAAAAAAATTCAGATGGAACAAAGAAAGCACTGGACCCGTAGGACGATTATCAACCGAAGGATTAGCCGATTTTTTGGAAATTTTTTCATTAGAAATAGGTTCCAGCACCAATGCCAAAACCATCAAAAAACTGTTTGAAGATTCGTATATCAAACACGATAACTTAGCTGATGCAACGAGATATTTGGCCAACGAACTTTTTGGTTCTGCAGGTTTAGTCATTCTGGATGCAGATAATCAGGATTTAAAACGCTCTTTTATTCCATATATAAAAGACGAATTGCTTCACCAATCTTCTTTTAAGGCAGTTACCGAAACTATTGCAAAAATGAAGGATTATTTCGTTCAGGTAAATCCGCGTGAAATCAATTTATTTTATATCGAAGATAATTTACGCGAGAGAATTATTCTAGAAAATGGAATTTACAAAGTCAATCACACCAAAATCGAATTTACGGAAACCGAAATCCTGAAATTATTAGAAAGCAATCCCGAGAAATTTAGTCCCAATGTAATTATGCGTCCGTTGTACCAAGAAGTTATTTTACCAAACTTATGCTACATTGGCGGAGGCGGGGAAATTGCGTATTGGCTTGAATTAAAATCATTTTTCGCTTCTGCAAAAGTGACTTTCCCAATATTGCTATTGAGAAACTCCGTGCTTTTGGCAACCGAAAAGCAAAACAAAAAAGCAGACAAATTAAACCTTACGTGGTCTGATTTATTTTCGAAACAAGCATCTTTGGTCAATCGAGTAACCCAAAAACTATCCGATTTCCCGATTGATTTCACAGAGCAAAAAGAAGCGCTAAAAAAACAATTCGAAACCCTGTTAGAATTAACAAATCATACAGACAAATCGTTCTTGGGAGCGGTAAAAGCACAAGAAGTAAAACAAACCAAAGGATTAGAAATGCTTGAAAAGAGGTTGCTTATTGCTCAAAAAAGAAAATTTCACGATGAATTGCAACGCATCATTGATTTACAAAATGAATTGTTTCCTAACCAAAGTCTACAGGAACGCCAAGCTAATTTTTCGGAATTTTATCTAGAAAATGGAGACCGCTTGATTCCACAAATAATGAGCCATCTAAAACCATTGGAGCAAAATTTTAATATAATAACTTTAGATTAAAACCATAAAATACCCAAAACTAACCACAAAACCAATGACCAAAGACCGCCTTATTTCGCTTGATGTTTTTAGAGGATTGACTATTTTATTAATGACTATTGTCAACAACCCAGGGAGTTGGGCAACTGTATATCCGCCTCTATTACACTCCGAATGGCATGGTTGCACTCCTACCGACTTGGTTTTTCCGTTCTTCATTTTCATCATGGGAGTAGCAATCTCGTTTGCAATGCCAACCAAAACTTATGACAGTACTACATTTAATAAAATATTCACCCGTTCGTTACGAATGGTATGTTTGGGTATCTTCTTTAACTTTTTTGGAAAAATACAACTCTTCGGATTAGAAGGTATTCCCTTAGTGATTGGTCGTTTACTCATTACTGCAGCAGTAGGCTATGCACTAATGGGTAATTTCAATGCCAAACTAAAAACCTATCTAGCCGTTTCAATTTTAGCCATTTATTTAATCTTAGCCTATAGCGGTATCGAAGCGTATAAAATCGTGAGACTTCCAGGCGTGTTGCAACGCATTGGGATTGTTTATTTCATTGCTTCTCTTTTATATCTAAAAACCACCCAAAGAACACAATTATTGGTTGCTATTGGAATATTACTTGGGTATTGGACCGTCATGACACTTATTCCTGCACCAGGATTTGAAATTACAAATCTCGAAAAAGAAACCAACTTAGCCGCTTGGGTGGATGGTGTTTTGTTAAAAGGACATATGTGGGAAGCAACCAACACTTGGGATCCCGAAGGAATTCTAAGTACGATTCCTGCGATTGCTACAGGAATAATTGGATTACTGATTGGACAATTACTCAATGGCCCATTATTAAAAAAGGACAATGCAAAAAAAATGGCAATTATAGCAATCATCCTGATCAGCTTAGCAAGACTTTGGAATACAATTTTTCCAATAAACAAAGCGCTTTGGACCAGTTCATATGTTTTATACACAGCAGGTTTAGCAACACTGGTCTTGGCCATTTTATACTATTGCATCGACATTGCCGATTATAAAAAAGGAATCAAATTATTCCTTATTTGGGGAGTGAATCCAATGATCGTTTTCTTTCTATCCGAAATTATTCCGCAAGCCATGGTGATGATTTCTTTTCCAAATCCGAAAATACCAACGAATCAAATCAATCTTTTGGACTATTTGTATGCTTTTGGCGTACAACCCTTTTTCAATAATCCAATGACTTCTTCATTGATATTTGCACTTATTTATGTGGGTTTATGGTCTCTTCTCTTGGCGTATTTTTACAAAAAGAAAATGTATTTCAAAGTTTAAACAGCAATAATAACAGATTTCCTCCATTAAATTGACAATTTGCTAAAATCATTCGATAAAAAAAGTATATTTTTGCACAAAATTTTAAAACACAGAAAAAATGGCGACTAATAGAACTTTTACAATGATTAAACCCGATGCGGTTCAAAACGGACACATCGGTAACATATTGGCAATGATTACAAACGGTGGTTTCAAAATCGTTTCTTTGAAATTGACTCAACTAACAGTTGCAGATGCTCAAGCATTTTATGCTGTACACGCTGCAAGACCTTTTTACGGAGAATTGGTAGAATTTATGTCAAGAGGACCGATCGTTGCTGCTATTTTAGAAAAAGACAATGCTGTTGAAGATTTCAGAACTTTAATTGGCGCAACCAACCCAGCTGAAGCTGCTGAAGGAACTATCCGTAAAGCATACGCAACTTCTATCGGAGAAAATGCAGTTCACGGTTCTGATAGCGACGAAAATGCTGCTATCGAAGGAGCTTTTCATTTTGCAGGAAGAGAGCAGTTCTAGTATACAGATTGCAGATTGCAGATTGCAGATTGCAGATTGCAGATTGCAGATTGCAGATTGCAGATTGCAGATTGCAGATTGCAGATTGCAGATTGCAGATTGCAGATTGCAGATTGCAGATTGCAGATTGCAGATTGCAGATTGCAGATTGCAGACTTACAAAAAATCCCATTCGCGAGCGAATGGGATTTTTTATATAAGACAAAACATTAATTCGTTTCCTTTCTTTCCAATGTAATCTATCTTCTGCCTCCTGAGTTCTGAAATCTGCCATCTAATTTCGGCTACCTGAGAACCACATCTCTGACCACATCTCTTTTCAGTTCCTCATTAATCATTTTTATGATTTTGGATTTACCGTGACTTAATTCCTCGCGCAACACCGCAGAAGTTAATTCGACATACAGTGTAGAACCTTTCAGAACCACATTATTGGTATAACTGTTTACCCCATTTCCCATCAAAGTAAGCCATGCTTCCTTCACGTCAATTTGATCCATTCCGGGTTGCAATTTATTAACCTCAATAATTTGCTTCAAAACATCTGCTATCGAACTCTGATTATTTAGTCTTTTTGCCATAGTCATCGAGCTTTATTGGCCCTGTTTTTTTATAATGATATTCCTTTTTCTCTGCATTCAAAACTACGAATTCGGTAGCTGTCAAAGCCAATATTTCCTCGCTCCATTTCATATATGGAGTGCTGTAGTCCAAAAAAACCTGGTCATCAGCAAAACGTACTTTTACATTTTCAAACGTATCATTTACTAAAAAAGTCCCATCCAATTGTGGCATCACTTTCTTACGAATTCCCGTATTATTCTTATCAATTCGGAAATAATCAAACGATTCATTCATTCCGTATTGTTTCTCTTTTCCATCCTCAAAAATCACTTTTTCAATCTCCCAATACCCATTGATTTTGGCAACATCTGCCGAAGTTATTTTTTGTTTACACCCAATAAATAAAAGTGCAACCAGCAAAACACCAAATACTTTTTTCATAGAATAATTATTTTTTTAAGGAGCCATTCCTGCTATTCGTTTCAATCTTATAAGCCGAACCCCGGCTTATAAGGATTTTCACTGCTATCAGGGCTAGGCATCCATTTTGTCAATATCTTTTATATATACCACAAAGTTAAACTTTAAAAAACCAAAGAAAATAAAAAAACGCATTCTCATTAAACTATTTTCTATATTTTTGGTCTTACCCAAAACCAACCAAACCAACTATGTCAAAATCAGCATTATTACTCGTCTTTGCATTTTTCTGCATCAATTGCTCTTCCGACAATACCGACCCAACACCTACTCCTACACCTACAGAAACATTATATTTTCCTCCACTTACAGGCACCACCTGGGAAACCAAATCTATAGAAAGCCTCGGTTGGAAACAATCTGCCGTTCAACCGCTGTTGGATTATTTGGAGCTCAAACATTCCAAAGGGTTTATCATCCTTGTCAACGGTCGTATTGTAATGGAGAACTATTTCAATGGTCATGATGCTGCAACCAATTGGTATTGGGCAAGTGCAGGCAAAACATTGACATCAACCATGACTGGAATTGCACAACAGGAAAACCTCATCAATATCAACAACAAAGTATCGCAATATATAGGAACGGGCTGGACAAGCGCACCTCTTGTCAAAGAGAACTTAATCACCTGTAAAAATCTATTGACGATGACTTCTGGCCTAGACGACACCACCGATGATGTTTCGCCCTCAGCTCTAACCTACACTGCCGATGCAGGCACGCGCTGGGCGTACCACAACGTATATGTAAAATTACAAGATGTGATTGCACAAGCCAGCGGGCAATCCTGGAGCAACTATTTCAATGCCAAATTAAGAGACAAAATCGGAATGAATGGCGCTTGGTTTACTTCTGGCAACAATATTGTTTACAGCAGCACCACAAGAAGCATGGCCCGTTTTGGATTATTAATGTACAATAAAGGAAAATGGGAAAATGAAGTGATTTTAAACGAAGCCTACTTCAACGAAGCGACAAACACCTCACAAAATATCAACTTAGGTTACGGTTATTTATGGTGGCTCAATGGTAAAGCCAATTATCATTTACCACAATCGCAACTCACTTTTCAAGGAAGCATCATCCCAACAGCTCCAAACGATATGTTTATGGCTTTGGGCAAAAACGACCAGAAAATTTATGTGATTCCCAGCAAAAAAATGATTGTAATCCGAATGGGAGATGCTGCAGACAACGTAAATCTTGCCCTATCCGATTTTGATGAAATGCTTTGGACAAAAATAAGTGCTTTGTATCAATAGCAATAAAATTTACTTTTAAAAAAGTGCTTAAATAATTAGCGGTGTTTTGTAATTAGGAAATTACGAAACACCGCTAAACTTTTTATTCTTGATAACTATCGAAATTTAGTTACCTATTTCTTAATCCTTCTCATCAATCCAAAAAAGAAAAAAACCAAACCAACAATCAGTAATACATAATAAAAACTGGCGCTGGTCGTCCTAATGATGTTTGCCAACACAAAAGCCGCAATACTTATAAAATAAAAATATATAGGGCTAGCATTTTTTAAAGAAGAAAAATTCATGAATATCTATTATTTAAAAAAACTATCTACAAACTCGTATTTATTAAAAACCTGCAAATCTTCAATTCCTTCTCCAACACCAATGTATTTTACCGGAATTTGAAATTGATCCGAAATACCAATAACAACACCACCTTTGGCAGTGCCGTCCAATTTGGTAACGGCTAAGCAAGAAACTTCTGTTGCGGCAGTAAATTGTTTGGCTTGTTCAAATGCGTTTTGCCCTGTAGAACCGTCCAAAACCAACATTACATCGTGTGGAGCGTCTCCAACCACCTTTTGCATTACACGTTTTACTTTTGAAAGTTCGTTCATCAGGTTAATTTTATTGTGCAAACGACCTGCAGTATCAATAATAACAATATCAGCATTTTGAGCCACTGCCGATTGCAAAGTATCAAAAGCAACTGAAGCAGGATCGCTTCCCATTTCTTGACGAACGATAGGCACGCCTACCCTGTCTGCCCAAATTTGCAGTTGATCAATAGCAGCGGCACGAAAAGTATCGGCAGCACCAAGAACCACATTATATCCAGCTTTTTTAAATTGATAAGCTAGTTTCCCAATTGTCGTTGTTTTTCCAACACCGTTTACACCAACCACCATCAAAACATACGGTTTGGTATTTACTGGAATGACAAATTCTGTTGCTTCACCGGTATTGGTTTCAGATAACAGTCCTGCAATTTCCTCTCTTAAAATCAGATTGAGTTCTTCTGTTCCAAGATACTTATCGGCTTCTACCCTTTTTTCAATTCGGGTAATTATTTTTAAAGTTGTATTAACACCAACATCTGATGAAACAAGGATTTCTTCTAAATTATCCAATACATCATCATCTACTTTTGATTTCCCCGCTACCGCTTTGGTTAACTTCGTAAAAAAAGTAGTTTTTGTTTTTTCTAGACTTTTGTCTAATGATTGCTTTGCCTGTTCACTTAGGCTCGAGTCTTTTTTCTCAGAAGAGAATATTTTTTTAAAAAAGCTCATGGAGTTTTATAATTTGTAATTTACATTTGTTAACTTAAACAAGAAAAATCAATTAAAAACAAAAGGATTTGGCTCTAAAGAAATTCTCGAAAAAGTAGTTTTATTTTCGAGCTGTAAATATAGAAAATAAAAAAGCTACTTCCGAATGAAAGTAGCTTTTCTATAAAATGTAATAGTTAATTATTTCTTTTTCAAGAACTCATCAACTGCTTCAGGAGCCATAATAGATTCAACGAATGTATATGCTCCAGTTATTGGAGATTTCACCATTTTGATGGCTTTTGATAATCTCTTAGAAGATGTTTGTAACGATGCTACGGTTTTCTTTGCCATGATTCAAATGTTATTTGAAATTCAATAAAATCTTCAAATAAAATTATTTGGGATTTTATTAAAATCTCTAATTATTATTTAATTTCTTTGTGAACAGTTACTCTTTTCAAGATTGGATTAAATTTTTTAATCTCTAATCTGTCTGGAGTATTTTTTTTGTTCTTTGTTGTTATGTATCTTGAAGTCCCTGCAACACCTGATGTTTTGTGTTCAGTACATTCTAAAATTACCTGGATTCTATTCCCTTTCTTTGCCATCTTGCTATTTGTTTATTTTGGAAAAGATTATTTAATAAATCCTTCTGACTGCGCTTTTTTCAAAACTGCAGCGATTCCATTTTTATTAATTGTTTTTATCGTAGATGCTGCTACTCTAAGAGTAATCCATCTATCTTCTTCTGGAAGATAAAAACGCTTTTTCACTAAGTTCACAGAAAATTTTCTCTTAGTTTTGTTCATAGCGTGAGAAACGTTATTTCCTACCATCGCTCTTTTACCTGTAAGGTCACAAACTCTTGACATTATACTTATCTTTTATCGTTATCTAAAATCAGGGTGCAAAGAAAAGAAAAATAAACCTATAAACCAAAAAAATTATTGCTCTTTTTTTAAAATTTCTTTCTGCAACATTTCAAGGCTCTTTAGTACAGCTCTATCTATCACTTTTTCACGGGGTTGACCAAAATTAAACTCTTCAACTATAACTTCATCAGGCGTAGCCAATGCAATAAATACTGTACCTACTTCTGCATTTGTCTCTCCTTTTTTTGGCCCAGCATTACCGGTTGTAGCAATTGCATAATCAGTTTTCATTAGCTTTTGCACACTCAATGCCATCGCTTTTGCAACAGCTGCACTCACCACAGTATGCTCTTTTATCAAGCTTTCAGGGAGTCCCAAAACCTCAATTTTGACTTCAGTCGCATACGAAACAACGCCGCCTTTAAAATAATTGGAAGCACCCGGAACTGCAGTTACTATTTGCGCTATTTTGCCTCCCGTACAACTCTCTGCCGTTGAAAGTGTTCTATTTTGTTTGGTAAGCAATCTACCCAAAACAACTTCTATCGTATCCTCTTCCTCAAAACCAACAATTATATCATGAATAATTGCATCCAATGAGGCAACATATTCTTCTAATGCCTTTTCTAGTTTCTCTTTATCTGTTCCTCTTGCAGACAGACGCAAACGCAATTTTCCAGGACTTGGCAAGTAGGCAAGTTTTAAAAAATCTGGCAAACTGTCTTCCCACTTTTCTATGCGTTCAGCAACCAAGCTTTCCCCTTGTCCGTAGGTTAGGATTGTTTTATGAATAATATAAGGTCGTTTGTATTCTTTAATAATTTTTGGAATAATCTCATTTTCTACCAAATATTTCATTTCAAAAGGAACTCCCGGCAGTGATACAAAAACCGTATTTTCTTTCTTCATCCACATTCCCGGAGCGGTTCCTACCTGGTTATGAAGCACTGTACATTTGGAAGGAACAAGTGCTTGATCTCTGTTTATCTGAGTAATTTTTCGCTTAAAATAACCCTCAATTAACTGTGTTACATGAGCCAAAACAGTTTCGTTTACTACTAATTTATCTTCAAAATAATCACAGAATGTTTTTTTGGTTACATCGTCCTTTGTCGGACCTAATCCGCCAGTAATAACTACTAAATCAACTTTGTTTTGGAAATTGGAAAAAGTTTCCAAAATATGCTCTTTGGTGTCACTAATAGAGATCATTTCTGTAATTTCAACTCCAATTTTATCCAATGATTTGGCAATAAATGCAGAATTAGTGTCAACAATTTGACCAATTAAAATCTCATCTCCAATAGTAATTATAGCTGCTTTCATGTATGATTTTTTATTTTGATATAAAATTAATGTGCCTTTTAAAAAACACTAACTACTTAATTTAAAAACACAAACCTTTATATAAAAAAAATTTTAACCTTTCAAATACGTTCATTAACGCATCTAAAGATTAAAATTTATAATTTGTTTATGATTTATTAGAAGCTTAAAAAAACTTAAAAACTAAGATTTATAGATCAAAGTCTTTTTTTAATTCTTTAATAGCATCCTTTACTTGAGTTTTTACACTTTTGTAGGTTTCAATTATTTCTTTCTTTTTCCCTTCTACTTTTGTCCAGGCTTCAATTTGCAGAATTTCTTCAAATGCCACATTTAAACCTAATAAATCAAGTGTTGGTTTCAATTTGTGGGCAAATGCATAAGTATGTTTATGATCTTTGTTTTTGATACCTTCCCCTATTTCCATTAAATCAGTTGGAACTTCGGTTACAAACAGATTCAGAATTTCGTTTACAAATTCTGGGTCATTATCCGAAAGTGCGTACACTTTTGCTAAGTTGTATTTTAAAGCCATTATTTTATTTGTATTCTAAATAGTTTATGTCCTTCTAAAAATCCTTCCAAAACATCATCTGGTTTTACTGCCGCAACTCCTGCTGGTGTTCCCGTAAAAATAATATCACCAATTTTTAATGTAAAATATTGAGAAACAAATGAAATAAGCTCATCAATATTCCATAACATGCAATTGGAATTTCCTTTTTGCACTGTAATATTATTATTCGTTAATTCAAATGTAATATTTTCTAATGAAACAAACTGACTTTTATTCAAAAATTCTCCAATAACCGCAGAACCATCAAATGCTTTGGCTTTTTCCCAAGGCAAACCTTTTTGTTTCAACTTTTCTTGCAAATCTCTGGCCGTAAAATCAATTCCAACACTTATTTCGTCATAGTATTTATGAGCAAACTTAGGTTCAATATATTTCCCAACTTTACTTATTTTAACTATCAGCTCAATTTCATGATGAATGTCCTCAGAAAATTCAGGAATCACGAAAGGATGTTGTTTTAATAAAATAGCCGAATCCGGTTTCATAAAAACTACAGGTTCCGAAGGCCTTTCGTTTTTTAATTCTTCAATATGGTTGGCGTAATTTCTACCGATGCAAATGATCTTCATACTTTTTAAGTGTTCAGTGTTCAGTTTTTTCTAGTGATCAGTTTTAAAAAAAGTGATCAGTGTTCAGATTATTAATAGTTCATTTTCAGAGCCGTTTTCCAACTGAATACTAAAAAGCTGAACACTGAACACTCTTATTTAGTATTTAATTTCCTTAATTTTATTGCCGTCAAAACTTTTTTTGTATAAAGAGGGAAATCAGCATTTTGAATCCAACTAAAATAACCGGGCTCCGTTTCTAAAATTTTATCCACTTTAGCACCTTTGTGCTTTCCGAAAGTAAAAATTTCTTCGTTATCGGCATCAAAAGCAATCATTCCAGCAAAGTCTGCAATCTTTTTTCGGGTAGTAAATTCAGAAAGGAACTTCATATCGTTTTCCAACTCTGGGTAACGATCTAATTGCGCTTTTAGGATTTCATAGGTTGCCATGGTATCCGCTTCTGCAGAATGTGCATTTTCCAATCCTTTATCACAATAAAATTTCAAAGCAGCACTCAACGTTCGTTCTTCCATTTTATGAAAAACGGTTTGCACATCCACTGAAACTCTTCCCTTCATATCAAAATCGACTCCGGCACGCAATAACTCTTCGGCCAATAACGGAATATCAAAACGGTCTGAATTAAATCCAGCCAAATCGCTATCCTTAATCATATTATACACTTGAGAAGCCAGCTGATTAAACGTAGGCTCATTGGCTACTTTTTCATCACTGATACCATGAATTGCGGTAGATTGTGGCGGAATTGGAATCGTTGGATTGACCAACCACGTCTTACTTTCTTTATTTCCGTTTGGAAAAACTTTAAATATTGATATTTCTACAATTCTGTCTTTTCCAATATCGATTCCAGTAGTTTCAAGGTCGAAAAAGCAAATTGGTTTATTGAGTTTGAGTTCCATTTTTTATTTTTGAATTGGTACAAATATAAAGATTTGCGTTCAATTTCGTTTAAAGTTCCATTAAATAACAAAACCCTTTCAGAGTTTTGAAGTCTGAAAGGGCTACTGCTATAATTCATATAAAATTAAAAATCTCTATCTACATCAAATGCTTCAAGATATTCCGCTACGCGTTTCACAAAGTTCCCACCGAGTGCTCCATTAACTACTCTGTGATCGTAGCTATGCGACAAGAACATTTTTTGACGAATCCCTATAAAATCTCCCTCTGGAGTTTCGATAACCGCAGGCATTTTGCGTATCGCCCCTAGTGCCAAAATTCCTACTTGAGGTTGGTTCAAAATTGGCGTTCCAAAAACACTTCCAAAAGTACCCACATTTGTAACCGTATAAGTTCCTCCTTGAGTATCATCTGGTTTTAATTTTCCTGCTTTGGCACGACCTCCTAAGTCATTTACAGCTTTTGCCATTCCTACCAAATTCAACTGGTCCGCATTTTTTATAACCGGAACAATTAGATTTCCATTTGGCAATGAAGCTGCCATTCCTAGATTAATATTTTTCTTTTTTATAATAAATTCTCCATCCACAGAGACATTCATGTCTGGATAATCCTTCAATGCTTTGGCAACTGCCTCCATAAAAATTGGCGTGTAAGTCAATTTCTCTCCCTCACGTTTCTCAAAAGCATTTTTGTTTTTCTCTCTCCATTTTACAATATTTGTCACATCCACTTCAACAAACGACTGTACGTGAGCCGAAGTTTGTACAGAAGCTACCATATAACCAGCAATCAGCTTGGTCATTCTATCCATTTCTACAATCTCATCACCCCCACTTATGGAAACTGGCGAAACTTTTTGTGATGGAATACTTACCGAAGCTTTTGGAGTTTCAATACTTTTTGCTGGTGTTTCAACAGTTACAGCAGCAGGTTGATTCCCTCTATTTTTTACATAATTTAATATATCTTCTTTGGTAACACGTCCTTCTTTTCCTGATCCTTTGATGCTCACTAATTCGCCCAAAGAAATTCCTTCTTCCTTGGCAATATTTTTTACCAATGGTGAAAAGAATTTATCACTTTCAGAAAAATCGACAGGAGTTGAAACTGTTTCTTTGGCAACTTCTATTGTTTTCTCAATTTCAGCAGCAACTGCCTGAGTAACTTCCATACTTGGCGCTTCATTGTTTTCACCTTCCGTCTCAATGATTGCAATAGTTTGTCCTACTTGAACCAAATCGTCTTTACCAAATCGTTTTTCGACAAGAACACCCGAAACTTCCGATGGAACTTCCGAATCTACCTTATCAGTAGCGATTTCCAGCACCGCTTCATCCGCTTCTATTTTGTCGCCAACTTCTTTTAACCAATTTGTGATGGTTGCTTCTGCAACACTTTCTCCCATCTTAGGAAGCTTTAATTCAAATCTTGCCATATTGTTAATCTAAAAGGTGATTTTGATTTTCTGTTTGCGAAATTACTAAATATTCTCAATATAAATTACACTAAATGTAATTTTTACATCATTTTTACCACTTCTCCCCTATCACTATTAGAATCGCTTCCAATTATAAAACCAGAATTTTTTGGTATTATTCTAAAGGTAATTCCCTTGTTTCTATATACTTCCAGAATAAAAATGCAATCTTTGAACGAAACAAACTCATTATCCAAAATAACCTGCGTATTTTTTTCTATTGAAATCGAAGACAAATTTACCGTTTTTTCTGTTTTCCACTCGAGAAAATCTACCTTTTTTTGTACAACAAGCGCTATTATTTTTGCTAATTCATAGGTTGCAGAAAGTAACAAATACGATTTCGAAATACTTTTAACCATGGACTTTCCTTGTACTGTTTTTGCTAAAGAAAAAAATACAATTCCGATTTTCATAAAAGCAGAAAAGAAAACAGAGACCTTAAAGTGTTTTTTATAGAAAAACTCCATTGCATCCTGAAATCGTTTCATGTAAGTTCCATCCTTGACGGTACTTTCCCCTTTATAATGTATTACTGTGGTTTGGTGAAAATAATAATTCGATTTCCCTTTTTGCAGTATTCTATATGACAAATCAATATCATCTGAATACATAAAACAATTTTCGTCAAAACCGCCAGCCTCCTGGTACAATTCGCGTTTAAGAAACATAAAGGCTCCAACGAGAATGTCAACTTTACCATTCTCGTTATCGGCTAAATGCTGGGCGTAATATTTATTGAAACTATTTGTTTTTGGAAATAATTTGTATAAACCTGAAACTTTTGTGAAAGCCACCCAGGGCGTCGGTACTCCTCTTTTACTTTCGGGCAGGAAATTACCGGTTCCGTCAATAAGTTTTACTCCAATAATCCCTAAGTCTTTTTGATTTTTAGCGAAAGTCAACACTTTTTCAAAAGTATCTTCGGCAACAACGGTATCTGGATTTAGGATGCAAATGTATTCTCCTTGTGCTTGAGATACTCCTATATTATTACCTTTTGGAAAACCCAAATTCTCCTTGTTCTGAATGAGTTTAACGTTTGGAAAACGAGATTGTAACATTTGGCAACTGCCATCCGAAGAATCATTGTCAACGACAATTATTTCGGAATCTATGTTTTGCAAAGCGCTTTCGACACTTAGCACACAGAGTTCCAAAAAATAGCGCACATTATAATTGAGAATGATGACGGATAGTTGCATTTTTAGATAATTACAGCAACTTAATTAAGTCAGCCGGATTTTTTGAGTTGTTCCAAAAAACATACAAATCTATAATTTTAGTTGTTTCGTTAAAATTATAATACAAAGTGGTTTGTTTTGAAATAACAATGGAGTATATTTTTAATTCAACATTATAGATTCCTAGTGTCGGATTCTTAGACAATCGCAATAGATTTTCTTCGACTAAATCCTTAAATTTTTGAACTTCAGCAGCATTCCACTTCAGTAAAATAAAATCAGCTTCTTCAAAATAGGTGTATCCTGAATTTGGCTGCCATTTAAAAATGTATTTCATTTTAAAAATGGGTATTTTAGTTTTACCCTTCTCATCATTTCTTCATGAGAAATTCCTTTACCTTCTTTAGCATCTTGAATACTTTTCAAAATTAATTGCTTCAAAACGGGATGCATTTCTTCCGAATCGTTTAAAACTGAATTGTTTTCAGCTCCATATTTTACTGATGGTTCCTGAACTTCATTTTCTTTTTTATCGCTGGGTATCTGTTTTTTATTGTTGCTCATGACAAAAAAATTAGAAACCAAATATACAAAATAAAACCTCTTTAGCCCCGATCGAAAGGAAAATCCCCCGCTTTTGGGCGGGGATTGGGATGAGAGCGGGAATCCATGCCTACAAACAAATCCCCAATCATTCGCTCCTGCTTCGTTTTATTTTAATGGACTAGGATGGTAATGATTTGTTTTCTACCTTACTTTTGGTTACCAATCTTTCCAAATAATGAAAAAAGCATTTTTACTTTTCTTGCTCTTTACGACAGTCTCGTATTCGCAAATTTCGGGTTGCACAGACCGGCTTTCAAAAAACTATAATCCAAAAGCAACAATAAATAATGGAAGCTGCAGCTATGCATCGGCAAAAATAAAAGCCATATTTTCGAAAAAATTGAGTTATAGCATTTCAGAAATGTCTGGTCTGATTGCTTTTGAACATTTGTTATGGACGCACAATGATGATCATGATACGACTATTTACGGAATCGACTTGAACGGAAAGATTCAGAAAAAAATTAACCTTAAAGGATTAAAAAACAACGACTGGGAAGAGATTTCGCAAGACGATTCGTATATCTACATTGGCGATTTTGGCAATAACTACAAAGGAAACAGGGCAGATTTACGGGTTTTGAGAATCGAAAAAAAGTCATTTTTATTAAACAAACCCATTGTAGATACTATTGCTTTCTCGTACGCAGATCAAACCGATCTTACCCTTCAAAAAGCCAATACTACTGATTTTGACTGCGAAGCATTTGTGGTTTTGCAAGACAGTATTTATTTGTTTACCAAAGAGTGGACAGCGAAAAAAAGCAGTGTGTATTGCATGCCAAAAAACCCTGGAAACCATATTGCACGACATAAACAAACACTAAATGTAGAAGGGTTAATTACTGGCGCAACTGCTTTACCCAACAAAAAAGGGATTGTACTTTGTGGGTATTCGAGAATGCTTCAGCCTTTTTTATACCTATTATATGACTATAAAAATCATGATTTTTTGGCCGGAAATAAAAGAAAAATTTCTGTTGCACTCCCTTTTCATCAAATAGAGGGCATTGCTACCGAAGATGGAGCACTATTCTATTTAATAAATGAAGCCACCATAAAAAAGCCATTTCTAAACACTCCACAACAAATACATTCGATTGATTTGAGCCCGTTTTTAAAAGAATGATTTCAAAATCATAACTGGTTTACAAATAAACAATTCGCATTTAGTCCTATAATAGTTTACTTTTGCAAAAAAATTAGCCTTGTGAATTACTTATCAGTAGAAAATATTTCAAAGTCTTTTGGGGAGCGCACGCTTTTCAAGGACATATCGTTTGGGATTAACAAAGACCAAAAAATTGCCTTTATAGCCAAAAATGGTTCCGGAAAAACCACTATAATGAATATCATTAATGGTTTTGACGAACCCGACACTGGCCAAGTGGTGCTTCGAAAAAGCATTCGAATGGCATTTTTGTCACAAGACAATAAATTGCAGGAAGAGTTGACAATTGAAGAAAGCATTTTCGCATCGGATAATGAGAGTTTGAAAGTCATTGAAGCCTACGAAAAAGCATTGGAAAATCCCGAAGATGAAGAAGCTTACCAAAAGGCTTTTGATGGAATGGACCAACACAATGCGTGGGATTTTGAAACGCAATACAAACAAATTTTGTTCAAATTAAAGTTGGAAGACTTTAAACTGAAAGTCAAAAACCTTTCGGGTGGGCAGAAAAAACGTTTGTCACTAGCGATTATTTTGATCAACCGTCCCGACTTATTGATTCTGGATGAGCCTACCAATCACTTGGACTTGGAGATGATCGAATGGTTGGAAAGTTATTTTGCCAAAGAAAACATTACGTTGTTTATGGTTACTCACGACCGTTTCTTCTTGGAGCGTGTTTGTAATGAAATCATTGAACTGGACAACGGAAAAATATACCAATACAAAGGAAATTACTCTTATTATTTGGAGAAAAAAGAAGAACGTATTGCCTCCGAAAATTCTAGTGTAGACAAAGCCCAAAACTTATTTGTAAAGGAATTGGAATGGATGCGTCGTCAACCAAAAGCGAGAACAACCAAATCTAAATCGCGTCAGGATGATTTTTATGTAATAAAGGAAAAAGCACAAAGTCGTCGTCGTGAAAACAAAGTAGAATTGGAAATCAATATGGAGCGTATGGGAAGCAAGATTATTGAGCTTCACAAAATCTCCAAGAAATTCAAAGATCATGTAATTTTGGATCATTTCAGTTTTGATTTTCAACCTGGTGAACGTATTGGAATCATTGGTAAAAACGGAACAGGTAAATCAACTTTCTTGAATTTGGTTACTGGAACTTTACCTCTAGATAGCGGTAGAGTAGTGATTGGCGAAACCATAAAAATTGGTTATTATACTCAAAGTGGGATCAACCCAAAACCGGGTCAACGTGTTATTGATGTTATAAAAGAATACGGAGAATTTATCCCGTTGATGAAAGGACGATTGATTTCGGCATCCCAATTATTGGAGCGTTTCCTTTTTGATTCGAAAAAACAATATGATTTTGTAGACCGATTGAGCGGTGGAGAATTGAAGCGCTTGTACTTGTGTACGGTTTTGATTCAGAATCCAAACTTCTTGATTCTGGATGAGCCAACGAATGATTTGGATATTGTGACCCTGAATGTCTTGGAAAGTTTCCTGATGGATTACCCGGGTTGTTTGCTTGTGGTGTCACACGACAGGTACTTTATGGATAAAATTGTAGATAACTTATTTGTTTTCAGAGGCCAAGGAGAGATTGAAAATTTCCCTGGAAACTATTCCGATTTTAGGGCTTACGAAGACAGTGCCGATGTAGCGCAAAAAGAAGACAATAAAGCCGAAAAGAAAGACTGGAAACAAAACAATCCAACCGGAAATTTGACCTTCAACGAGCAAAAAGAGTTTCAGAAAATTGAGAAAGAAATCAAGGATCTGGAGCTTCAGAAAGCAAACATTGAGCTTTTATTCTCTGAAGGAAAAGTGGCTGATGCCGATATTTCTGCTAAAGCCAAAGAACTGGAAAACATCATCAATAAAATTGAAGATAAAGAGGAGAGATGGTTTGAGCTTTCTGCTAAGATTGAAGGATAAATTTTAGTTTGCAGTGTTCGGTTTGCAGAGGGAGGCACACATTTAAAATAGTTTTTAAAACCACAACAGGATGTAATTTTGTTGTGGTTTTTTCTATTTTTTAACCTAAATTTATCACTCCTAAATCATTCCAATGAAAAAAATAGCACTACTTATTTTTGCAGTCCTCTCCATACAATTACAGGCTCAATCTCCATTTAAAAACGGACAAGATTCTGTTTCGGTCCAAAATAATGAAACTACCAAAAAATGGAATTTTGGAGTAGAATTGGACGTTTTACCTTATGCAACTGGCGGCTATTTTGGCGCGGTATGGGTGGGTAAAGACAAATGGCGTACCCGAGCGCTTATAGCCGATGTCTACAAACCTGATATTACAACCAAAGAGGGTTTTACCAACCATCATGTGCAGGCGTATGCCCTTTTATTGGATCATTTTTTTAAAGACGATTGGAAAGGCTGGTGGATCGCAGCAGGACCTGTTTATTGGAAAAGCAAAATTCAAAGTGATAGCAGTACCGCTACACAAAATTTTGACAACTTCTTATTAAACGGAAGTTTAGGTTATAATTTCACTATTTACAAAAACATCTATATTTCGCCCTGGGCAGGTTTAAGCCTTAAAGTTTCAGGCGACGATGAATTCGTTTTAGACAACAAAGAATACACATTGCCTCTACTCAATCCTGAAGCTTCAATCAAATTTGGAGTTTATTTTTAGTGATTATTATTGCTATAAAGTAAATCCAAAGTATTCGAAAATTATTAATTAAGCATTTACTTTTCAATTAAATCCATTGAAATAAAAACAAAAAACTGATATTTATAATTAGGTCAAGACTCAACTGATTTTTTATATATTTGCCTTTTTTAAAACAACCCCAATATCCATGAAACACCTATTATCTGCATTACTAGCCTTGACACTTTTCATTTCCTGTACCAAAGACAAAGAAGCAACAGTAGATTACGTTGCCAAAAACGAACAAGAAATCAAAGACTATATTACCAAAAATAAACTGACAGCCCAAAGAAGTGAAACTGGTCTATATTATGTAATTAACGAACCTGGAACCGGAGCACAGCCTACTGCAACATCGAACGTAACTGTAGCCTATAAAGGTTATTTTACGAATGGAACTATATTTGATCAAAGTGATGCTAAAGGAATTTCTTTTGGTTTGAACCAAGTTATTAAAGGTTGGACAGAAGGTATTCCTCATTTTAAAACTGGCGGTAGCGGCATTCTTTTGGTTCCGGCACATTTAGGGTATGGAAGCTATGATTACAGTAGTATTCCCGGAGGATCAGTACTTATTTTTGATGTTAAACTAATTTCGGTCAATTAGCGATAATTGTTTCGATTACAATAAAAAAATCCACAACAAAATTTAATTCTGTTGTGGATTTTTTGTTTTATAAAAGTCTTATACAAATGTATTTCAATTTAAATCATAAATTCCTGATCATCTCTATAAGTTTATCCTTTGTCATTGGCTTAATGATGAAATCGGAAACCTCATTGATTGCCTTGGCACGACTAACGTCAGCCGGAGAAATAGATGATGAGCAAATATAAATTGTGATTTTTTTTCCAATCAATGGGTTGATCTTAACATATTCTTCAAGAAACTCCCAACCATCCATAATTGGCATACTGAGATCGAGAAGGATAATATCTGGCAATGCATCAATATTGCCCAAGTTTTCTTTTAGAAAGACCAATGCATCGTAGCCATTGTCAAAAATCTTGATAAGATCTACAAGTTTACTTTGCTCGAGCATTTTGGAAGTTAGAAAAACAAATACTTCATCATCGTCTACTAATGTAAGCTGTTTAATAGTTGTCATAAGTTTTGATTGTTAAATTGAACAAAAAAAGTACTGCCGATATTAGGAATGCTTTCAACCCATATTTTTCCGCCCATGGACTCAATCTGAGTCTTTGTCATAAAAAGCCCAAAGCCTTTTGCATCAGGATGTTTGTGGAATGTTTTTCTAATTTTAAAAAGATTGTTTCTGTGCAAATCCAGATCAATTCCTAGACCATTATCACAGACAGAAAAAAGTACCGAATTGTTTACTTTTTTACATTCTATTTTAATATTTGGCTTACGCTCTGGCGACTTATATTTCAGTGCATTGCTGACCAAATTGGTAATAATGCTTTCAAGATATTTATGCGGGAAGTAAATCATTGGAGCTTCACTGGCATCTAGTTTAATATTAGCCTCATATTCCTTAATTTGGGCTTCAAAACCAATAAGTACATTATCCAGACAATCTTTTAAATAATTTTTATCGGATTCAATCCCTGTTTCCTGTTGCACTTGAATAGATTCAACTAATTCGTTGAATATATCCATCAGATGATTTACTACGGGTTTTATTTTGGAATGCATCATTTGACGTTCCTCTTCATCAGTGCTTTGATCAATATAATCAATGAGCATTGAGATATTAATCAATGGTGCTCTTAAATTGTGTGAAACTATGTTGCAGAAATCAATTAGCTGAGTATTCTTGTATTCTAAGGCAGAAGAATATCTTATCAGATCTTCCTCGGCCTTTTTTCGCAGTGTAATATCAGAGCGAATTGCAACATATTGAAAAGGCTTACCTACCTCATTGAGAAAAGGAACTATAGTGGTATCTACCCAGTAATAGGATCCGTCTTTAGCTCTGTTTTTGAGTTCGCCTTTCCAAATCTTACCATGGCCGATGGTAACCCACAGATCACGAATAAATTCTTTGGGATGAAAACCTGAATTAATGATTCGATGGTCTTTTCCAATCAACTCTTCCCTGCTGAATTTTGAAATCTTGCAAAAATTATCGTTTACAAAATTGATAATCCCCTTTTGGTCAGTGATTGCTACGATGGAAGATTCATCAAGAGCAAATTTATAATCGGATACTTCCTTCAGACTTTTGAGTAAACTTTCTTCACTCTGCTTGCGTTGCGTAATATCTGAGCGTATAGCCACATATTGATAAGGTTTACCATCTTGGTTTAAAAAAGGAACAATTGTTGTATCTACCCAATACACGGTTCCGTCCTTTGCCTTATTTTTGAGTTCACCCTTCCATATTTTTCCATTGGCAATAGTTACCCACAAGTCCCTAATAAATTCTTTAGGATGAAAACTAGAATTAATAATTCGATGATCTCTCCCTATTAACTCTTCCCTGCTGTATTTTGAGATCTTACAAAAGTTGTCGTTTGCATGTATAATAATTCCCTTTGGATCGGTAATCGCTACGATTGAAGACTCGTCAAGTGCATATTTATAATCATCAAGCTCTTTCATAATTAATTGAGGGATTATTATGGTTATAAAAAAAGTATATTCAATTCTTCTAATTCAGTATACAATTTCCTGAAAAAAACCAGGATATTCGTGAGCTCATAAATTATCAATAAAACGATCAATTATAAATTGACAAAAAAAATAACGCATTCATTTTTCATTGCAAGTTAGGATAAAAAGAAATACATTTCATACATATTAACTTTTTATTGATAAACATTTTATAAAAAATAAAGAAAATTCCCGTTTAGGCATAAGTCTCACTACTACAGATCACATATTCATTGGTTAGCAAAAAAATAATAAATTATAAGAATTAACCCTACAATCAAAGAAAAAACAATCACTAAAAAGGTTTCTTTAAAAATAAATTTCTTAAATTTACTATGCGTTTTTTGGAATTCTATTCCAGTTTAGAAGAGAAATAGAATCATATTCCTTACTGGTTTAAGCCAGTTAATTAATTTTAGATGTTTTTTTATCATTTATTCTATACTCAGACATTATGGAAAATTTATCTTTAAGACCAAAAGGCGATTTTACTTGGACTGCAGAGTACAAAGAGTTATATATTCTGACTGAACATTGGCAGTCGGATTTGAAATTTTATAAAGATGATTTACTTTTTTTATATCATCTTATTGACAAATATTTCATTTGGCTAATCAATAAAGAAAATCTGGACGAAATGAGAGTTCTGTCATCTGGCTTGTCTGAAGCTAGCACAGACTGTGATAGATTGCTTGAGAAAACGTCTAAACATCTGGCTCACTTGGCCGAACTAATTGATGATCCTTTTAAATATGATTCCCATAAATTTAGAAGCGAACATGAAGAATTAGAAAATGAAATTGCATCTTTTATCAAAAAATTCAGAAAAATAAAAAAAGAAACTTTTACTGACATGGAACACGTTATTGAAAAGGAAGTTAAAAAACTAACTCCTTAAACTATTACAAGCTCGGGGGCCCAGAAACGTAAAATTACCTTAGTTTATATTCATTATTAGCGTTTTGATAATATTGAAATATTTTCTTCATTGGCAAAATAAAAATGAAAAAACCACGACAGAATTAGATTTTGTCGTGGTTTTCTTTTAAAAATTTTAGGCTTTACCAAGCAATAGGATTGTAATCTTTTAAAAACTTCCCGCACCAGTGTTTTCCTGTATTAATACCGTCAAACAACGGATCCATAACACGTGCAGCACCATCGACAATATCTAGTGGCGGTTGAAAATCTTGTTCTTCTTGTTTTCTTTTGGCCAGTTCTGCAGGATCTTCGTCGGTTACCCAACCCGTATCAACGGCATTCATAAAAATTCCGTCTTTTGCAAGAGTACCAGCAGCGGTGTGTGTCAGCATATTGAGTGCAGCTTTGGCCATATTGGTATGCGGATGGCGGTCTTCTTTAAAATCGCGGTAAAACTTCCCTTCCATAGCCGAAACATTTATAATATGTTTTTTACCTGTTTTGTCTTTCTTCATCACTTCCGAAAGACGATTGCACAATACAAATGGCGCTACCGAATTCACCAACTGCACTTCAATCATTTCGGTGGTTTCAATTTGCCCCAATTTCAAACGCCAGCTGTTTACTTTTCTCAAATCTACTTGTTGCAAATCGGCATCGAGTTCTCCTTCAGGAAAAACTTCCTTTGCAACCAAAGCATTATCAAAAGAATATGGAATTTGAGATAATTTGGCGGAAGCCCTCAAACCAATTCCAGGTTCGGGTCCGTGCCAAGTGACTGGCATATTTTCATTAGATGAAAAGCCTGTTGTCAATACTTTCAATTCATCCAAACAATTGGCATGGTCCAATAATAATTCCTGAGCCGATTTTGGCAAAGTCGCTATTGGCCGCTCTTCGTTTTCCATTAAATGCGTATAGAATCCTGCTGGGCGTCTTACCGTTTGCGCCGCATTATTAATTAAAATATCCAATCGACCGTATTTTTGCTCTATAAAATTGCAAAAAATCTCCACGCTCGGAATATGTCTCAAATCCAATCCATGAATTTTCAAGCGATGTCCCCATTCCATAAAATCGTCTTCCTTTGCAAAGCGCAAAGCGGAATCCACCGGAAAACGAGTCGTTGCGATGACCGTGGCTCCACCTCGTAACAGCATTAAAGTAATATGATAACCAATTTTTAATCGAGAACCTGTAATCACGGCAATTTGCCCTTTTACATCCGCTGTTTGAAAACGCTTGGCATAATTAAAATCGCCACATTCGGAACACATTGAATCGTAAAAATGATGCATTCTGGTAAACTCTGTTTTGCATACGTAACACTTTCTAGGCGTCTCAAGTTCCAACTGTTCTTTATCAATAAGATCATTTACAGCCAATAATTTTGGCGCTACAAATATACTTGCTTCGCGAGCAGAACGGATTCCGGTTTCTTTACGAGCTGTTCTGTCTTTCTTTTCCTGTTTGCGTTTGGCAACTGCTTTTCCGTCTTTTTTTCTTTTTGTAAACTCATCACGGTCGGGACGCGAAAATTGTCCTGCTGCTTTGATTAGAGCAATTCTTTGTTCTTTGGGTATTTCAAAAATTTGATCTGTATCTGTATTCAGTTGTGTCAAAATAGTGATGCATTGGTTTATTTTTTCCAATGTTACTGCACTTTTAATTTCCGTTTCTTCCGTCATCATTATAATTCTTTGCTATTCTTGGTACAAATTCCAAGCGCGCAAATATAGTCTTTAAAGTGAGATGTAAAATAGTAAATAGTGTCATCCTTGAATCCTTCTAATTTTATATTCACTTCTCACTATTTAACTTTTTAGTATCTTCGTCCTCTCTTTACAAAACTGTGATTGAATTTTTATGCTATTTCAAATCAAATCCTATCTCAAATTTCTTTGGCATTCTAAAAATGAACACGCTGTACATTCTCCATTTGTCTTTAATTTATTGACCAAATGCTTTTATGACAAGGAATTCAAACCAGAATATAACATTTTAAAAAACTACCGAAATGAACTTTTACAGAACAAAAACACCATTGAAGTTTCTGATTTTGGTGCAGGTTCTCGGGTTTTTAAATCAAATACCAGACCAATTGCCAAAATTGTGAAAACAGCGGGAATTTCGCCCAAACGTGCGGAACTTTTGTATCGAATTGTCAATTATTTTCAACCCGAAACGATATTGGAAATTGGAACTTCGTTAGGATTGGCCACTTCTGCCCTTTCGTTGGGAAATTCGAAAGCAAAAATCACAACGCTTGAAGGCTGTCCAGAAACAGCAAAAAAGGCTCAATTACAATTGCGAAAATTTAACTGTAGTAATGTCAAATCTATTATTACTGAATTTAATAGTTATTTAGAAATCTGCAATCTAAAATCTAAAATCTGCGATCTGATATATTTCGACGGGAACCATTCCAAAAAAGCCACCTTAGACTATTTCGAATTGTTATTACCAACCACTGCAAACGAAACAGTATGGATATTTGATGACATTCACTGGTCCAAGGAAATGGAAGAAGCTTGGGATATTATAAGAAAACACCCGAAAGTTACTGTAAGCATTGATACTTTTCAATGGGGACTGGTTTTCTTTCGATACGAACAACCCAAACAGCATTTTGTAATCAGAACCTAGGTTTTTGTATATTTAAATTTCAAAATCACAGCATGGATATCAAACAAATTTTTGAGAATAATAGAAATTGGATTATTAAACAGCTTAAGATTGACAAGGATTATTTTAAAAAATTGTCAAAAGGGCAATCTCCGGAATTTCTTTATATAGGTTGCTCAGACAGTCGCGTTTCTGCCGAAGAGCTTATGGGATTAGAACCCGGTGAGGTATTCGTGCATCGGAATATTGCCAATATGGTTCCTAATACAGATCTCAACTCGATGTCGGTGATCAATTATGCGGTAGTTCATTTAAAAGTAAGTAACATAGTTGTTTGTGGGCATTATGGTTGCGGTGGCGTGCATGCAGCTATGCAACAATCGGATTTGGGGATTTTAAATCCTTGGTTGAGAAATATTCGTGATGTATATCGCATTCACCAGAAAGAATTGGATGCGATAACTAATGAAAATGAAAAATATAAAAAGTTGGTAGAATTGAATGTACAGGAACAATGCATCAATATCATCAAAACAGCCGAAGTTCAAAAAGCAAATAATGAACGGGATTTAAAAGTTTATGGATGGGTTTTTGATATTCATAGCGGACAATTAATTGATTTAAATATCAACTTTACCGAAATATTGAAAGATATTAGAAAGATTTACAAAATATCAAACTAATCTAGAATTCATTTATATAAAACAAAAAAAGACAGTCACCCCCATGACTGTCAATTCCCATTTTAAATAACCAAATCTTTTGTTTTTAATTAGACTTGCCTACTAAAATGAATTGTACAAGTAATTGAAATTAAATTTAAAAAAAACGACAACCATCGCTGATTGTCATTTTTCAGTTTGAATTAATAATTAATTATTCTTTTGCTTTAGACATCTCATCCGATTTGGCTCCCATTCTGTTCAATGTATACATAGGTGCAAATTTCAATTTCAATCCAGAAATTTTCATATTGTCTTTTGAGGTAAGCCCTTCTTTTTCAACTGTATTTTTTCGGCTATCCAAAGCTTCATACATCAATTTTACTTCATCCCAATCCTCACGCGTATAACTGTCTTTATTTTTTTGAGCTGTATCCACAAATAATTGATAAACACTTAGAATATTATTCGCATTTACCCAATTGAAATTCATGTCATTCCCCACTTTTCCCTCGCCAAATAATGTATTTCTCAATTGCTGTTTTGGGCTAGCAGCTATCACGGCTCTATTTTCAGCTTCTACCTGAGCATCCATTTTTGCTTTCAATTCTTCATATTTTGCTCTACTTGCATTGATACGTTCTTGCGCTTTTACATTATCTTTCAAATTTGCCAAAGCATTTTCAGCTTCAGTATTTCTCAACTCGTATGTAGTTTCAATAGACTGCCAGTTACCTTTAACAGAGGTAGAATCCATATTTCCTAATGAATCCACATAAACGACATATGTTTCAACTGATTTCTCTGCTTGCATTTCTTTCTCATCTTTACAAGACGAAAATCCTAAAGCAATTAAGGCCATTCCCAATAATAATTTTCTAGTTTTCATAATTTTTGATTTGTTAAACATTACACTAGCAAATGTAGCCCCAGTAGTATTATATCTAATTTATATGAAGTAATTATACAAATAATCAAAAATATTATGAAACAAACTAAAAACACTCTGTTAATTCACCAAGTTTCAAAAAAGCAATAAACATATTTTGTACCATCCTTTTTATTTGGAATAATCAACAACAAAAAATGATATTAAATCCTAAAATTGTAACAAAAATCAAATTCAATCTACTTATGAGTAATTCAAAAGTTTTTGTACTTTTAAAATCGAAAAACAACAATCTACAATCTAAAATTCTAATGAAAAACCCATTAATAAAAATCACCAATATCAAACGAGATTTTGTACTAGGAAATGAAATAGTGTATGTACTAAAAGGCATTGATTTAGAAATTAACAAAGGTGAATATGTAGCTTTAATGGGACCTTCTGGATCTGGAAAATCTACATTGATGAATTTATTAGGTTGTTTAGATACTCCTACGTCGGGTACCTATATTTTAAACGGTAAAAATGTGAGTCATATGAAAGATGATGAGCTGGCCGAAATTAGAAACAAAGAAATTGGTTTTGTTTTTCAGACATTTAATCTTTTACCAAGAACTACTGCACTTGACAATGTGGCTTTACCAATGATTTATGCGGGTCATTCCAAATCCGAAAGAAACACCCGTGCTACCGAAGTGTTAAATCAGGTCAATCTTGGCGACAGAATGGACCACCAACCCAATCAACTTTCTGGAGGACAGCGCCAGCGTGTAGCTATTGCTCGAGCATTGGTCAACAAACCATCGATTATTCTTGCCGATGAACCAACTGGAAATCTGGACAGTAAGACCTCTTTGGAAATCATGAAACTTTTTGGTGATATTCATGCTCAGGGAAACACTGTAATTTTGGTAACTCACGAAGAAGAAATTGCCGCTTACGCTCACAGAATTATTCGATTGCGAGATGGATTGATTGAAAGCGATACTACTAAATAGTTTATTCGTTTAATCGTTATTTGTTTAACCGATTAAACGATTAACCGATTAAACAACAGAAATGAAAGTATATACAAAAACCGGAGATGGCGGAACTACAGCCCTTTTTGGAGGTACTCGTGTACCAAAAGATCACGCACGCATCGAAAGTTATGGAACAGTCGATGAATTGAACTCTTATATTGGATTAATTCGCGATCAGGAAATAAACAGTCACTACAAAGAAATTCTGATCGAGATACAAGATCGATTGTTTACTGTAGGAGCCATTCTTGCTACTCCTCCAGAAAAAGAGGTTATGAAAAATGGAGAACTTCGTTTAAAAAAACTTGGAATTTTGGAATCTGATATTGAATTATTAGAAAACGAAATTGATACGATGGAAGAAAAGCTTCCGCCAATGACGCACTTTGTTTTACCTGGAGGACATCAAACTGTGTCATATTGTCATATTGCGCGTTGCGTTTGCCGTCGCGCAGAACGCCTTGCTGTCCATTTAAGTCATAATGAACCTGTTGCCGAAATAGCCATTAAATACTTAAACCGACTTTCTGACTATCTTTTTGTATTGGCACGAAAATTGTCTCTTGATTTAAACGCTGACGAAGTAAAATGGATACCAAGAAAATAGTATCCAGTTTGCAGATGGTAGTTTACTGTATTTTAGAAAAGAATTTTAGTTTCAAATCTGAAATCTGTTATCCTAAATCTGTTGTCTGAAAAAACGTTCTTAACTTTTTTTTAAAAATAAATGGTTTTTTACTTGTCTTTTTCAGTAAAAAATTTATTTTTGCACAAAACTAAATCGACAAATATGTATTGGACATTAGAATTAGCATCATATTTAAGCGATGCACCGTGGCCTGCTAACAAAGACGAACTTATTGACTACGCTATTAGAGCAGGAGCTCCATTAGAAGTAGTAGAAAACCTTCAGTCTATTGAGGACGAAGGCGAGATATATGAATCAATGGAAGAAATTTGGCCAGATTATCCTACCGACGAAGATTATCTTTGGAACGAGGATGAATATTAAAAAGTAAACCAAGAAAAAGTCTCAAAAGAGGCTTTTTTTTTGTTTAAATTTACACAGTTATATTAAATAGAAATAAAAATAAATCATGAGTTTCATAAACAGTATTATCAAAGTCTTTGTTGGTGATAAATCCCAAAAAGATGTCAAAGCTTTACAACCTTATTTAAACAAAATAAAAACTTTCGAAAGCACATTACAATCATTATCACATGATGAATTAAGAGCTAGAACCGTTTTTTTTAAAGAAAAACTTAAACAAGCGCGTGCCGAAAAGGATGCCAAAATTGCTGCGCTTCAAGTTGAAGTTGAAAGCATTGAAGATATCGACAAACGTGAAGATATATACATCGCTATTGACGCTCTTGAAAAAGAAGCCTACGATATCTCTGAAAAAACGTTAATGGAAATTCTTCCTGAAGCGTTTGCCGTAGTAAAAGAAACAGCAAGACGTTTTAAAGACAACACACAAATTACCGTAACCGCTACTGCAAAAGACAGAGAGCTTTCGGCTACAAAAAGTTATATTACCCTAGATGGCGATAATGCTATTTGGGCAAACACTTGGAACGCCGCAGGTAAAGAAATTACTTGGGACATGATTCACTATGATGTTCAATTAATAGGCGGAATGGTATTGCATGAAGGAAAGGTTGCCGAAATGCAAACCGGAGAAGGTAAAACATTGGTCGCTACTTTACCATTATACTTGAATGCCTTGACTGGAAACGGTGTGCACCTTGTAACGGTAAATGATTACTTGGCCAAACGTGACAGTACCTGGAAAGCACCTTTATTCGAATTCCATGGTTTAACTGTAGATTGTATCGACAACCACCAACCGAGTTCTGAGGGAAGAAAAAATGCTTATAATGCTGATATTACTTACGGTACCAACAACGAATTTGGTTTTGATTACCTAAGAGACAATATGGCGCATTCGCCAGAAGATTTGGTACAAAGAAAACACAATTATGCGATTGTCGATGAGGTCGATTCAGTTTTGATTGATGATGCAAGAACTCCACTTATTATATCTGGTCCGGTTCCTCAAGGAGATCGCCATGAATTTAACGAATTGAAACCAAAAATTGAAAATTTGGTGGCGTTACAACGTCAATTGGCAAATGGTTTTCTGGCTGAAGCCAAAAAATTAATCAAAGAAGGAAATACCAAAGATGGTGGTTTCTTATTATTGAGAGCCTACAGAAGTTTGCCTAAAAACAAAGCGTTAATTAAGTTTTTGAGTGAAGAAGGAATCAAACAATTGCTTCAAAAAACAGAGAACTCTTATATGCAGGACAACAATCGCGAAATGCCAAAAGTTGACGAGGCTTTGTATTTTGTAATTGAAGAAAAAAACAATCAGGTTGAATTGACTGATAACGGAATCAAATTCCTTTCCGGAGATACAGATGCTGACTTTTTTGTACTTCCAGACATTGGAACAGAAATTGCAGCTATCGAAAAGAAAAAACTAGACAAAGATGCAGAAGCTGAAGAAAAAGAAAAGTTATTTCAGGATTTTGGAATAAAAAGCGAGCGTATTCATACTTTGACACAGCTTTTGAAAGCATATGCTTTATTTGAAAAAGATGTAGAGTATGTAATCATGGACAACAAAATTATGATTGTCGATGAGCAAACAGGTCGTATCATGGATGGTCGTCGTTATTCTGATGGTTTACACCAAGCTATTGAAGCCAAAGAAAACGTAAAAATCGAAGCGGCTACCCAAACATTTGCAACCGTTACACTTCAGAATTATTTCAGAATGTACAACAAATTAGGTGGTATGACCGGAACGGCTGTTACTGAAGCAGGTGAGTTATGGCAAATCTACAAACTCGATGTAGTAGAAATTCCGACCAACAGAGGAATGGCCCGATTAGACAAAGAAGACTATATCTATAAAACAACCCGTGAAAAGTTTAATGCTGTAATCGAGGATGTAACTGAATTATCTAAAGCAGGAAGACCAGTGCTTATTGGTACAACTTCGGTTGAGATTTCAGAATTATTGAGCAGAATGTTGAAAATGCGAGGTGTAACCCACAACGTATTGAATGCAAAAATGCACAAACAAGAAGCACAAATTGTGGAAGAAGCCGGAAAAGCAGGAGTGGTAACAATAGCAACAAATATGGCGGGTCGTGGTACCGATATCAAGCTAACTCCTGAAGTAAAAGCAGCTGGAGGTTTGGCAATTGTAGGTACAGAACGTCATGATTCACGTCGTGTCGACCGTCAGTTACGTGGTCGTGCCGGACGTCAGGGAGATCCCGGAAGTTCTCAGTTTTATGTTTCCCTAGAAGACAACTTAATGCGTTTGTTTGGTTCTGAAAGAGTAGCCAAAGTGATGGATAGAATGGGATTACAAGAAGGCGAAGTGATTCAGCATTCTATGATGACCAAATCTATCGAACGTGCGCAGAAAAAAGTAGAAGAAAACAACTTTGGTGTTCGTAAACGTTTATTGGAATATGATGATGTAATGAATGCGCAACGTGAAGTAGTATACAAACGTCGTCGTCATGCTTTGTTTGGAGAACGTTTAAAATTGGATATTGCCAATATGCTTTATGATACTTGCGAATTGATCGTTGACGTGAATAAAGCAAGAAATAGTTTCAAAGATTTTGAATTTGATATTATTCGTTATTTCTCTTTCACATCACCAATCTCTGAAGCAGATTTTTCTAAATTGACCGAAATTGAAATCACAGGTAAATTGTATAAAGCAACCTTAGAATTTTATACTCAAAAAACAGAAAGAAGTGCCAGAGAAGCATTTCCTATCATTAAAAATGTTTATGAGGACAGAAATAATCATTTTGAACGTATTGTAGTTCCGTTTACCGATGGAATCAAAATGTTTAATGTAGTTACCGATTTAAAGAAAGCCTACGAAACGGAAGGAAATCAACTGATAGCCGATTTTGAAAAGAACATTACTTTATCAATTGTTGACGAAGCTTGGAAAAAACATTTACGCAAAATGGACGAATTGAAACAATCGGTTCAATTGGCTGTACACGAACAAAAAGATCCATTGCTTATTTACAAATTAGAAGCCTTCAATTTGTTCCGTTCTATGCTTGACAATGTCAATAAAGAAGTAATATCCTTTTTGTTTAAAGGTGATTTACCTGCGCAAAACGCGCCTGTTATTGAAGAAGCCAGAGTCGTACGCCAAAAAGAAGATTACAAATTGAGCAAAGACGAAATTCCAAATAGTGAAAATGACAATCATGAAGCTGGGCAAACCCAACAACGACAAGTTACCGAAACAATCGTTCGCGACCAGCCAAAAATAAATCGTAACGATACAGTTACAATCCAAAATGTTGCCAATGGGCAAACACAAGAAATGAAATTTAAGAAAGCCGAAAGTTTAATCGCTAGCGGAGCTTGGGTTTTGGTTTCTTAAAAAAAACAAATTTTGATTTGAATCCTCAATTACGAAAGTAGTTGGGGATTTTTTTTACACTTTAATGTAATAGCCAGAAATTACAAAACATTCAAAAATCTATATAAAATAAGTTTATATTTGATGTATAATAAAAATTCATAGCTGTTTAACCTGACAAAAATATTTTGAATTGAAGTATTTTCTAGATTTAATTTAAGATTTATCAACAAGAAAACTAGCCTAAACCACCTAAAAAAAATAATGACCAAAACACCAACTACAACCCGTTTCTATCGACCAGAACTTGATGCATTACGATTTTTTGCCTTTATTTGTGTCTTCTTTTTTCATTTTATGGACTATGTTCCTGTCGATCAAAAAACACAACCAATATTTTATACTTTTTGTACAGCCGGGGCATTTGGTGTTCCTATTTTTTTTCTGCTGAGTTCTTTTTTAATAGTAGAACTGTTGCTTCGGGAATTAACAAAAACGGACACAATCAATATAAAATCATTCTATACTCGAAGAATATTAAGGATCTGGCCACTTTATTTTGCGGTATTTATTGGATTAATAATCCTTGGGCAATTTATACCTGACATCGCAACCAATAAGGTTTCGGCTTGGTTCGCCTTTCTATTTTTTTATGGAAACTGGTATATATTCCATTTTGGCTGGATTGGTGGGCCAATAGATCCTCTTTGGAGCATTGCTGTAGAAGAACAATTTTATATAGCGATTCCGTTATTAACCAAAATGGGAGGACGAAAAATATTGACCAAAGTTAGCATTGGTTTGCTAGTGCTATCGTACGGTCTATGTATTTATTATGCCAAATTGCAGTACAGTGGCGAAAGCGGACAATGGCTGAATAGCTTTTTCCAATTTCAGTTTTTTGCTGGTGGTGCTTTGTTGGCGATTTTCCTAAAAGGACGAATACCAAAATGGACAATACCAATTCGCTTAATTCTCTTTTTCGTTGCCTTGACTTGCTGGTTTTTTGCTGTTTATGGATTTGGGGTAAAAAGTTATGACGGACATCCAACTGTTACTGGAGCAATTCTTGGTTGGTTGCTGGTCTTGGGAGGTTCAATTCTATTTTTTATAACTATATTGGGAACGCAGGAAAAATTTATCCCAAAGATTTTTGTCTATTTGGGTCGTATTTCCTTTGGTTTATATATGTTTCACTCTCTCGTTTTTCATCTTATTTTTAATAATTTTAAACCGTATTGGGAAGGAGTGCTTTTACCATTTCAATTTTCTTCAATGGCACTATCTATTATTGGAACGATACTTGTTTTTGCATTTACCGTTGCTCTGGCTGGTTTATCGTATCGCTATTTTGAGCGCCCCTTTTTGAAACTAAAGGAACGATTTGCAATAATAAATTCACGCCCTGAATAATAGAGAATTTTAAAAACCTGCAAAAAAAATTCAAACATTAGAAAAAAACATAAAAAATAATTCAAATGAACATTCCTTTCCAAACTATAGATTGGGACAAAATAAAAACGACAGAGCATATAGGAACTACTGGTGTAGCCTATTGGCAAACCATCCAGTTAGATGGTCTCCGAATCCGTAAAGTAATCTATTCTGAAAACTATTTGGCAGATCACTGGTGCCAGAAAGGACATATTGTGCATTGCCTGGAAGGTGAATTTAGCAGTGAATCAGAAAATGGAGAAACCTTCAAACTTAAAAAAGGAATGACTTATATTGTTTCGGATGATTTGAGTTCGCATCGCTCCAGAACCGTTACTAAGGCAACTTTATTAATTATTGATGGCGCATTTTTAAAATCAAACAAAGAGAATCAAGATGAATAAAATTATACGGAAGTTTTTAAACTTCATCGATCTTCAAAAAGGCGAAGAAGACCAAAGAAAAGTGTTGGAAAACATTATTGCCAATATCTCTTTTCGAGGTTCTAACTTATGGATTTTGGCTTGCGCCATAGTTATCGCTTCGGTAGGATTGAATGTCAATTCGACTGCCGTGATTATTGGAGCTATGTTGATTTCTCCTTTAATGGGGCCTATCGTCGGTGCTGGTTTTGGATTAGGAATGTATGATTTTGAATTGGTCAAAAAATCCATCAAAAACCTTGCAATAGCAACAATTGTCAGTCTAATTGTTTCGACTCTTTATTTTTATATAAGTCCATTTAAGGAAGTCCAATCTGAATTATTAGCTCGTACCTCTCCTAATATTTACGATGTTTTGATTGCCTTTTTTGGAGGATTGGTTGGTGTGATTGCTGTTACTCGTGTCGAAAAAGGAAATCCGATTCCGGGTGTTGCCATTGCAACGGCTTTAATGCCTCCTTTGTGTACTGCTGGTTATGGATTGGCAACCGGAAATTATTTATTCTTTGGAGGTGCATTGTATTTATACACCATCAATTGTGTTTTTATCTGTATTGCCACTTTTATCATTGTCAAATATTTGAATTATCCTATCGTCAAGCAAATCGATTTGAAACGTCAAAAACAAGTCAAACAAGGTATTACAGCTCTTTTGATAATTATGATTGTTCCAAGTGTTTATTTTGCTTATCGTTTATTTGACGAAAAAAAATACAAACAACGAACTGAGGCTTTTATCGAAAATGAGTTTCCTCAAAAAGATTTTACTCTTATTTATAAAAAAACAGATTACAACAGCAATCCAAAAATTATTGAACTGGCCTTTTTGGCAAAAAAATTCAATCCTTTAGAAATTAAAACCTTAAATCAAAAATTAAAAGACTATGATTTATTGAATACACAACTATTGATTAAACAAGATACTTTTGATTTGAAAAATGATATTTTGAACACAATTGACAATCATAAAAAGACAGGAGACAATAAAGATCAATTGATACTCAATTTACAGAAAAAAATAGCCGATTATCAATCGAACAATATCAAAGTAAGCAAAGAGTCAATACTCTTATTCCCGGAAATTAAAACTTTATCCATTACCCAATATAGCAGCAAGGACAAATCTATCCCTGTAATTCTTTATAAAAGTGAGAAAGAATTGGACAGTAAATCTAAAACAAAACTAATCCTATGGCTCAAACAACGTCTGGAAAAAGACTCTGTTGAAGTCTATAAACAGCAATAATGATTTGGTTGTAAATCCTAAAAAAATCAATTATTTTTTTTATATTTACTTAAAATAATTAATAAAAGATAAAAATAAAAACATATCATCATGGCAAAAAGTCAAGACGCAAAGAAAACAGTCAAAAAAGAGCCTCTTAAAACCGCTAAAGAAAAAAGGAAGAAAAGAGAGAAAAGAAAAACAGCCCAAAAAGGGACTAATTATTGCTATTGAAAAACCCTCGTTTATTGCTAAACGAGGGTTTTTGTATTTTAATTACTCCTTAATTTTTAACTGGAATATTTTTTAAAATTTCCAATACAAATTTCCAGTATTTTTGAGCCGAAGAAATACTGGCTCTTTCGTCTGGAGAATGCGCACCGTGAATGGTTGGCCCAAAAGAAATCATATCCATATCCGGATAATTTGTTCCTAGAATTCCACATTCCAATCCTGCGTGACAAGCGGCTACATTTGGTTTTTCTCCATTTTGTTTTTCATAAATAGAAACCAGAACATCTAATATTTCAGATTTAGGATTTGGTGACCAACCCGGGTATGATCCTGAGAATTCCACTTCGCAACCCATCAATTCAAATGCAGAACGCAAGGCATTTGCCATATCAAATTTGGACGATTCTACTGAAGAACGTGTCAAACACTGTACCGAAAGTTTCCCCTCACCTACTACTACTTTGGCAATATTATTGGAAGTTTCCACTAGATTATCAAAATCGGCACTCATTCTATAAACGCCGTTATGAGCGGTGTACATCGATCGAACAAAATAAAATTGAGCAATTGATGGCATTACCGTTTTAGGAACAGCATCTAATTTTTCGAAAACCACTTCAAGATTAGGCTCTGTCGTTTGAAACTCCGCTTTGATTTCGTTTACAATTTGTTGCATATCAAATACAAAAGCTTCGTCATAAACAGCTGCGATGATTACTTTAGCGGTGCTTTCGCGAGGAATTGCATTGCGAAGACTTCCTCCGTTAATTTCAGAAATTTGCAATCCAAAGTTATCAAAACCATCGAATAATAAACGGTTCATGATTTTGTTGGCATTCCCTAAACCTTTGTGAATATCCATTCCGGAATGTCCTCCGTTTAATCCTTTTACTTTTATAGAATAAGCTACAGAACCTTCTGGCGTTTGCTCTTCATCATACTCGGCAGTGGCAGTAACATCGATTCCACCGGCACATCCAATACCAATTTCATCATCTTCTTCGGTATCCAAATTCAATAAAATATCACCTTTTAGAATTCCTCCTTTTAGATTCAAAGCACCCGTCATTCCAGTCTCTTCGTCTATAGTAAATAAAGCTTCAATAGCAGGATGCGGAATCTCTTTGCTTTCTAAAATTGCCATAATCGTTGCTACACCAAGACCGTTATCGGCACCAAGAGTTGTTCCTCTGGCGCGAACCCAATCCCCATCTACATACATATCGATTCCTTGGGTGTCAAAATCAAAAACAGTTTCGGCATTTTTTTGGTGTACCATATCCAAATGTCCTTGCAAAACAAGTGCTTTTCGGTTTTCCATTCCTGGAGTAGCTGGTTTACGGATAATCACGTTGCGGATTTCATCTTCAAAAGTTTCCAGTCCCAAACTGTTACCGAAGTTTTTCATAAACTCAATTACTCGTTCTTCTTTTTTGGAAGGACGAGGTACCGCATTCAAATCGGCAAATTTGTTCCAAAGTGCTTTTGGTTCTAGATTTCTTATCTCTTGACTCATTCTATTGTATATTTTTTAATTAAAAAGGTTTAAAATAATAAAACATCAAAGTTACAAACTACTAAGCTAGTTTTATAAAAGATTTAATTTATTTTGAAATAAATAATCCCGTCAAAATTTGTTACTTTACCCAATACAATTAATTAAAAAATGAAACGCAGTTATATTCTCCCCATATTATTATTGATTCAAATCCTACTCCTAAAAATCATTCAGTTTTTTCCGGAAGTTGTAGAACGTTTTTACAGTAATGGAATTTATGTTTATACTTCCAAATTTTCTAGAATCATTTTGGGCAAAATTCCATTTTCGGTAGGTGATTGTATTTATTTTATACTGATTTTATTTGCTTTAAAATGGTTTTGGAAAAATAGAAAATCTTGGAAACTCAATTGGAAAAATAATCTATTAACTGTTTTGAGTGTTTTATCCGTGTTTTATTTTTTCTTTCATATTCTTTGGGCATTGAATTATTATCGCGAACCCTTGTTTGAAAAAATGTCTATTGAAAGAGATTATACCGATGCCGATTTATTGACTTTTACCAAAAAGTTAATTGCCAAAACAAATGCGATTCAAACTCAGATTACAAAAAATGATAGTTTGAAAGTAGTATTTCCCTATTCTCAAAACCAAGTTTTTGAAATGAATCTGAATGGATATAAAAATCTGTCTCGAGAATACGATTTTTTCACTTATTCACATTTAAGCATCAAAAAATCTCTTTTCAGTTTGCCCCTCACCTATATGGGTTTTGGCGGTTATCTGAATCCGTTTACCAATGAGGCACAGGTGAATTATTTAGGTCCGATGTACAGTTTTCCGATGACTACCAATCACGAAATGGCCCATCAAATGGGGTATGCGAGTGAGAGTGAGTGTAATTTTATTGGTTTTCTGTCTTCTATAAAAAATGACAATCCCTACATTCAATATGCTGGTTACAGCATGGCTTTGCGTTATTGCCTGAACAATTGGCAGGTACGAAACGAAAAGATATTAAAGCAGTTACTAAAAACGGTTCATCCCGGTATTTTGAAAAACTATAAAGAGAGTGAAGATTTCTGGGAACAATACCAAACTCCAATAGAAACGGGGTTTCATGCTTTTTATGATCGTTTCCTAAAAATGAATCAGCAAAAAGACGGGATGGATAGTTACAGTAAGTTTGTGAATTTGATGGTGAATTATTACAAAGAGAGACCGCTGTGAGTTTTGGGTTGTGGCTTTTGGGTTTTCTATTTTGGAAAGACCTTCTGAAAAATTAAATTTCTGGAGTAGCCCCGATGGAAGCGTCATCCTTTTTTTAGGCTATTTTTCATAGCCTTAAAAAAGATATAGCGTACAGCGGGACTGATGCTCTTCTAACTAATAGATTTGTGCTCCAAATTATATCTATATATTTAAATGTTTTGTAACAAAACAGACTATTGTCGCACTAATGGAATATGAGTGAAAATTTAGAACATTCCTTTGTCAAGCAACTTAAAGAAAACCAGAATATAATTCACAAGATTTGTCGATTGTATACTGCTGGTGAAGATGCGCACAAAGATTTGTTTCAGGAAATCACGATTCAGTTGTGGAAGGCTTTTCCTAAATTTCGTGGAGACAGTAAATTTTCGACTTGGGCGTACCGTGTGGCCTTGAATACGGCAATTACTTTGTATCGAAAGAGTAAGCGTAATATTGCTACTGTTGAATACGAAGGAAGGCAGCATTTTGCGCATGATATAGAATATAATTACGAGGAAGAAGAACAATTAAAATTGATGTATGAAGCGGTTTATCAGCTAAATGATATTGAAAAAGCACTGGTGTTTATGTATCTTGAAGATAAGGATTACACCGAAATATCGGAAACTTTGGGGATTAGTGAAGTTAATGCAAGGGTAAAAATGAATCGAATAAAAGGGAAATTAAAAAAAATATTAAATCCATTAGGCGTATGAAAGAGTTGGATTTATTAAAAAAAGACTGGAAAAAGAACGCAGCTTCTTTTGAGCAGGTATCGGAAAATGAAATTTACAAAATGATTCATAAAAGATCATCTTCAATTGTGAAGTGGATTTTTATTGTGAGTGTTCTTGAACTTGGGCTGGGATTGGTTCTGGGCTTAATGATCTCTTGTACAAAATATGATGAAAGGAATGTTGAACTGATAAAAAGTTTAGGGATATATGGCTATTATATTGCCGCTTCGGTAATTCTATATGCCGTAATCTTTTTCTTTATCTATAAGTTTTATTCGATGTATCGAAAAATATCTGTGGATGATAATACCAAACAACTACTGTCAACCATTTTGAAAACGAGAACTGTTGTCAAACAATATATTGCTTTCAACCTGACCTCTTTTGCCTTGTTGTTTATTGTTTTTGGAGGGTATATGTTTTATGAAGGTTATCTTCATGGAGCTTCCAAAAATGGAACAATCCATCCCGAAATGCCCTTGAACATTGCTTTGATATCGATGGTGGTATTAATTTTGGCTACAGCTGTTTTTACTTTTGCCTTTTGGTTAATCTATAAATTGATTTATGGAATATTACTCAGAAGACTGCACAAAAATTACGAAGAATTAAAAAAAATAGATCTATAAAAAAAGAGGCAATTGCCTCTTTTTTTTTTAGTATTCCCATTGTCTTTTCTTGTTCAACTCTTCTTGTTCTAGCAACTCCTCAGCGGGTATTACTTTGAGAAAAGAAGGATGCTGCTCGATTGCATATTCTACTTGTTCAACAATCTCTTCAATGGTATCATTATCGTAATCAATTATTAAAGGCTCTTTTATAATAAATGACTGAAGAATCCCTTTCTTTTTCATACGCAGTCCTTTTTTGCAAAACGAACGTCGAAATCCATCAATAACAATAGGAACAACAATAGGTCTGTGTTGTTTAATAATATGTGCTGTTCCTTTGCGAACAGGCTTGAAAGATTTGGTCGTTCCTTGCGGAAAAGTAATTACCCAACCATCTTCTAAAGCGATTTTAATGTTTTCGGTATCGTTTGGATTGACATCCCTTTTTTCTTTTACATCTTCTCCTTTGGCACGCCAAGTTCTTTCAACAGTAATTGCACCAGCATAAGCCATAATTCTTGGCAGTAAACCTGCTTTCATGGTCTCTTTGGCAGCAACGTAATACATATTCAATTTTGGATTCCACATGTACCAAACGTTTTTTATTGAATCTTCACGTCCGCACAAACTAGCATTGAATACATGAAACATTGCCGTAACATCTGCAAAATAGGTTTGATGATTGGATATAAAAAGTACGTTTGTATCTGGCAATGCTCTAATGATTTCTGACCCTTCAATTTGCAATTCATTAAACCCGCGATAACGTCTATGACTAATAAATCCGAAGATTCGAATCAACCATTTTTTTATAAATAGTATGTGTCCAAAAGGATTTCGCTTAAATAATCCCATAAGATTTTTTTGTTTGTTTTTAAATTTGGGACTGCAAAATTACGATTTTTTTTCCTTTTTAAATATTAAAAAAGAATGCTTTTAACAAAAATAACCTATTTAGAAGTTGATTTTTTTCAAAACAGAATTTAAAACAATTTTCAATTCGCTTAACATCATTGCGGTTGCCCCCCAAACAATGTGACCCTCTATTTTGAATGCTGGAACTTCAATAGAGTTGGAATAAGAAGTGGTCATCTCTGTATTAACAACAATGGAATCACTTAAAAAAGTAGTTAATGGCAATTCAATTATATCGGCTACTTCGACAGGATCAGGATAAAAAAATATTTCATCTCTGCAAATGCCCAAAAAAGGATAAACCATAAAATTACTTGGTGGAATATACAATTGTGTAAAATTCTTTAGCACTTGTATTTTGCTGGGATGAACCCCAATTTCTTCATGGGTTTCGCGTAAAGCAGTATATTCATAATCAAGATCTTCTTTTTCATACTTGCCACCCGGAAAAGCGATTTGAGAGGAATGAACACCCTTGTACGAATTTCTAACAATCAAAACCAAATGTGTCATTCCATTTTTGGGATAAAACAACATCATTACTGCTGCTTTCTTTGGTTTGACAAGTTCCATATTGATGGATTTCATGTTTTCCAGACGTTCTTTTGGCACCATAATGTTATGCGCGTCCTCGCCAGGAAGATTTACAGCATCCAAATGAGGAACAATTTGTAAAAAATCTTGAAAATCCATAATCAAAAGTTATTTTTGCACCAAAATAATATCTAAATATACTTTAGAAATTAGTGTCAAACAAATTTTAAACAACCAAAACCCAACAATATGTACAGCAAAGAAGAAAATCAAAAATTAAAACACGAATTCTGGGTTGATTTTGCTCAAAAATACCCACGAAAATGGGTTTTGTACGATACTAAAATCAAAGATTTCTCTTTTAAATTTTATGTCGAAAATACCAAAGCTCAAGTACATATTGATATCGAAATGAGAAACAAGGAATTGAGAATGCAATATTTTGACAAATTAGTAGCACTGAAAAATATTTTAGAAGACGAATTTGTAAAAAATCTGGTTTTCGAACGAAATCATACCTTAGAAAATGGCAAAACTATCAGTCGCATTTGGGTTGAAAAACTGGGTGTAAGTGTAAGCAATCGTAAATATTGGGATGAGATTTTTGATTTCTTCTATGAAAAAATGAATGCTTTAGAACTGTTTTATTTGGAATATGATGGTTTTATCAAGGATATTGAAATTTAAAGTCAAATCTTATCCCGCTCTTATTTTCTAATACATAAAAAACCTACTCTAGAAATTTTCAGCCAGAGTAGGTTTTTCTTTTAACAACCCTTATTTTTAGGGACTTTTAAATATATAAAAATCAACTACATATCTCTATAAAGTTCCAATCTTTCCCATTTTGTTTCTACTTCTTCCTGAGCTCTACTTAGCAATTCAGCTCCTAATTCAGCATTTTCTTTAACAACTCTGGTAAAACGGGTTTCGTTATACATGAAATCGCTCAAAGGAATACTTGGTGCTTTAGAATCTAATTTGAATTTCTTACCTTTTGGTTGTGAAGGATCGAATCTGAAGAGTGGCCAATAACCACTATCTACCGCTTTTTCTTGTTGAGAAATAGCATTTTTCAGTTCATAACCGTGTTCTCCACAATGAGAATAGGCAATAATTAATGAAGGTCCAGGATAAGCAGCAGCTTCTTCAATAGCTTTTAAGGATTGTAAATCCTTGGCTCCCATTGCAATTTGCGCAACATAAACATTTCCATAAGAAATTGCCTGAAGTGCCATGCTTTTTTTGCTGGTTTTTTTACCACCAATAGTAAACTTCGCACTTGCACCCAACGGAGTTGATTTAGAAGCCTGTCCACCAGTGTTTGAATACACCTCTGTGTCCATAACTAAAATATTAATGTCTTCTCCAGTTGACAAAACGTGGTCAACTCCACCGTAACCGATGTCATACGCCCAACCGTCTCCTCCAAAAATCCAAACCGCTTTCTTACGAAGATATTCCGTCAATTGGCTTAATTTTTTGGCATCTTCATTGTTTGTAACAGTAGCCAAAATTTTCTTAAGTGCATCAATTTGAGCGAACTTTTCATTTTTAAGTGCTTCAGTATCTTCTGGGTTGTTCAAAATTGCATTTACCAATTCGCTTCCAACAACAGTTTCTAATGATTTTAATAATCCAACTGCAATTTCTTGTTTTTTGGATAATCCTAATTTAAGACCTAAACCAAACTCTGCATTGTCTTCAAACAGTGAATTTGCCCAAGCTGGACCTCTACCAAATTGATTGGTTTTATAAGGTGTAGTTGGTAAATTTCCACCATAAATAGAAGAACAACCCGTTGCGTTTGCAATCAAAATACTATCTCCATACAGTTGTGTTATCATCTTAATATAAGGCGTTTCTCCACAACCGGAGCAAGCTCCTGAAAATTCGAACAATGGCTCTAGGAACTGAGATCCTTTTACATTTGTTAATTGTAATGCTGTACGATCGTAATAAGGTAAATTAACAAAATGATTCCAATTTACATTTTCTTCTACATCAACATCTATTTTTTTATGCATGTTAATGGCTTTGAAGTCTGGTTTTTCTTTACTCACAGCCGGACAAACCACAACACAAAGATCACAACCGGTACAATCTTCCGGTGAAACTTGCAAGATATAAGATTCGTTTTCTTTTGCAAATGGTCTTCCGATAGCCGGTGCACTTTTTAAAGAAGATGGCATTCCTTCCAATTCTTCATTAGAAACTACTTTGGATCGAATAGCTGCGTGAGGGCAAATTGCTATACATTTATTACATTGGGTACATAAACTTTCGTCATCCCACACTGGAATAAAATCGGCAATTCCACTTTTTTCGTATTGTGAAGTCCCTGTTGGAAAAGTACCATCAACTGTGAAAGCACTCACTGGAAGTTCGTCTCCAAAACCAGCCAAGATTTTTTCCAACACCTCGGTAACGAATCCATCAGGAGCATTTCTCATTGCAGACAACAATGCTTTTTCGCTTGTTACTACTTTTGGATAATCAACTTGATGCAAATTTTCTAACGCTTTATCAACTGCATTAAAATTCATTTTCACCACTTTCTCCCCTTTGTGAGAGTAGGATTTTACAATTGCATTTTTAATTTTTTGAATCGCTTCCTCTTTAGGCAAAATACCCGAAATGGCAAAGAAACATGTTTGAAGAATTGTATTTGCTCTTTTTCCAAGGCTGGCTTCTTGTGCTACTCTTGTCGCATCTATAACATAAAACTTAACTTCTTTTTCAATAATTCCTTGCTGAATCTGAACTGGCAATCTGTCCCAAATATCTTCTTTTGAGTAAGGGGAATTAAGCAAGAAAGTCCCGCCATGCTTCAAGTCGGCAATCATATTGAATTTCTCAATAAAATTAAATTTATGACTGGCGATAAAATCTGCTTTATCAATTAAATAATTGGAATTAATTGGGTCTGGTCCAAATCGTAAATGAGAAATGGTCTGGGCTCCCGCTTTTTTGGAATCATATACAAAATAACCTTGCACATAATTATCTGTGGTTTCTCCAATGATTTTGATCGAGTTTTTATTGGCTCCAACAGTTCCATCAGAACCTAATCCATAAAACATACAGTTTATAGTTGTCGTTTTAAAATCAAATGCAGGATCATAATACAAACTTTTGAAAGTTACATCATCATTGATACCGATAGTAAAGTGATTTTTTGGTTTTGAATTTGACAATTCTTCATAAATACCATTAACCATTGCCGGAGTAAACTCTTTCGATGACAATCCGTATCGGCCTGCAACAACTACTGGCATTTCTCTTCCGCTTTCTACAAGTGCAGTAACGATGTCTAGATATAAAGGATCTCCAACGCTTCCAGGCTCTTTTGTTCTATCCAAAACAGCTATTTTCTGAACTGTTTTTGGTAATTTATCAACAAAACTGGCTATAGAAAATGGTTTAAATAAACGAACTAATATTACCCCAACTTTTTCACCTTGGCTTAACAGAGAATCAAGAGCTTCTTTCACCGGTCCTTCGGCAGATCCCATAATTATAATTACACGTTCTGCTTCTGGATGCCCAATATAATCGAACAAATTGTATCTACGACCGGTATGTTCATAAAATTCATCCATTACTTCCTGAACAATTCCAGGTACTTTGTCATAAAATAAATTACAGGCCTCTCTTGCCTGAAAAAACACATCTGGATTCTGAGTCGTTCCTCTTAACACAGGATGATCAGGATCTAATGATCTTGTTTTATGTTCCATGATTTTATCTTCCGGCATCATTGCCTTGATGATATCATCAGTAATTGCGTCTATTTTTGAAATTTCATGAGAGGTTCTAAAACCGTCAAATATGTTTAAAATTGGAACGCGGGATTTTAAGGTAGTAACTTGAGAAATTAAAGCAAAATCGTGAGCTTCCTGAACCGAACCACCAAATAACATTGAAAATCCTGTTTGTCTGCAAGCCATTACATCAGAGTGATCGCCAAAAATGGATAACGCATGCGTAGCAATTGTTCTAGCGGCAACATGTATAACACAAGGCAATAATTCACCTGCAATTTTATACATATTAGGTATCATTAATAATAAACCTTGTGAGGCAGTAAAAGTAGTAGTCAGCGCACCAGCTTGTAATGATCCGTGAACAGTACCTGCAGCCCCTCCTTCACTTTGTAATTCAACAATTCTTGGAATATTATTCCAAATATTAGTTTTCCCTTTTGAACTGTATAGCTCAGCATGCTCACCCATAGGTGAAGAGGGAGTAATAGGGTAAATAGCGCAGACTTCATTTGTTTTGTGAGCAATGATTGCAACAGCTTCATTTCCATCACAAATTAATTTTGGAAAAATTTTATTATTCATTTTCTAAATTTATTTTCACCATCACTAATTTGCCACTATTTGTTCCTCTGCAAATCACCGACAGTATTAATTATTAAGAATAAAAAAAGCTAAAACCATTTTAATTATTATTTTAAAAGTGGGGTTTAGCCTTTTTTATTCCATGATTTACTCATTATGCAACCAAGCTTTTTTCGCCAATAATTCTTCTTCGGTTTCTACGTGATTTTCATCAGATATACAACAGTCTACTGGACAAACAGATGCGCATTGTGGTTTATCATGAAAACCTTTGCACTCAGTACATTTATCAGATACAATATAAAAGAACTCATCCGAAATAGGTTCATTCTCTTCATCTGCATCGACTTCAATTCCTTTAGGAGTTTTTACCATTCCTTTCAAAGAAGAACCATCGGAATAAGACCACTTATCATCTGGTTCATAAATTGCATTGTTCGGACATTCCGAAATACAAGCATCACAATTGATGCACTCGTCTGTTATTATAATAGCCATATTTTTTTGATTTTATTATTTATAGGTAAAATTAAATAGGATATATTTATTTAGTTATGACTTTCGTCATGTTTTATTAAATTAAGTAAAATTAAATTTACTACCTGATAATTACATCCGAGATTGCTTTTTTATAGATTTTAAAAATATTTAATCTTAAAATTATGATTGCAAATAATCTAAAACTTCAACCAGAAGTACTGGAAGCTGTCGTGATTCGATTTGTTGGAGATTCCGGCGACGGGATGCAACTTACCGGAACGCAATTTTCAGATACTTCAGCAATGTTTGGCAATGACATCGCTACTTTTCCCAACTATCCTGCCGAAATCAGAGCACCACAAGGCAGTTTGTATGGCGTTTCTGGATTTCAGGTCCATATTGGCAGTGTCGAGGTGAGTACACCCGGCGACAATGTAGATTTATTGGTAGCTATGAATCCTGCGGCTTTAAAAACAAACTTAAGAGCCTTAAAACCAGGACATACATTAATAGTAGATACAGACTCTTTTAATAAGAAGAATTTAGAAAAAGCAGAATACAGCACAAACCCTTTAGAAGACGGAAGTCTTGACAACTACAGAGTAATACAGGTTGACATGACATCACTAACAAGAGAGGCATTGAAAAATGTTTCGGGCTTAGATGTCAAATCAATTTCACGAAGCAAAAACATGTTTGCTTTGGGAATGATATATTGGATGTACAATCGTTCAAAAGACCATACCATTGATTTTTTCAATAAAAGCTTCAAAACAAAACCTCACTTAATAGAAGCAAATACCAAAGTATTAAATGCTGGATATTTTTATGCCGAAACGCTGGAATTAATTCCAAATTCGTATACCATATCACCAGCAAAATTACCTGCCGGAACCTACAGAATTATAATGGGAAATACCGCTACAGCTTGGGGATTCCTAGCTGCTGCCGAAAAAACCGGATTGGAATTGTTTTTGGGTTCGTATCCAATAACTCCCGCAACAGATATTTTACATGAATTGGTAAAACACAAACATTTTGGTGTAAAAGCATTTCAGGCAGAAGATGAAATAGCAGGAGTTACTTCTGCGATTGGAGCTGCTTTTGCAGGTGATTTGGCTATTACAACCACATCCGGACCAGGTTTGGCATTAAAAGGAGAAGCAATCGGTTTAGCAATAATGGTAGAACTTCCTTTGGTTATTGTAGATGTGCAACGTGGTGGTCCTTCAACAGGTTTGCCTACAAAAACAGAACAATCCGATTTATTGCAGGCAATGTATGGCCGAAATGGTGAAAGCCCATTGATTGTTATTGCTGCAAGTACTCCAGCAAACTGTTTCAATTTTGCTTATGAAGCTGCCAGATTGGCTTTGGAACATATGACTCCAGTTATTTTATTGACAGATGGATACATAGCCAATGGATCTGCTCCATGGAAAATCAAGACTGTTTCTGAAATGCCTGCAATAAAGAACAATCGAATATTGGAAGTTAAAGAAAATTGGCATCCCTATGATAGAGACCAAAATACGCTAGCCAGAAATTGGGCTATTCCGGGAACGCCAGGTTTAGAACATCGAATTGGCGGACTCGAAAAAGATACAGTTACAGGAAATATTTCTTATGATCCTGCGAATCATGAGGCCATGACAGCTATTAGAGCTGAAAAAATTGAGCGCGTTAAATCAAATATTCCTGACTTACAAATTGAATTTGCCCAAAAAGGAGATCTATTGGTTATTGGATGGGGCGGCACTTACGGTTCATTGCATTCTGCGGTGAAACAAATAAACGAAGAAGGATACACCTCAATAGGTTTTGCCCATTTCAATTATATCAATCCGATGCCTAAAAACACCGAAGAGCTATTGTCCAGATTCAAAAAAATTGTTGTTTGCGAATTGAACAGTGGCCAATTTGCCAGTATTCTAAAAATTAAATTCAGTCAATTTGATTTTTTAAAATTCAATAAAATTCAAGGATTACCCTTTTCCAATGATGATTTAATTCAAAAATTTAAAGAACTAGTGTAATTATGGAAACAACTCCTTTAAATAAATACACCTCAAAAGATTTTACTACCGATCAGGAAGTAAGATGGTGTCCTGGTTGCGATGATTATGTCATTTTACGTACCATGCAAAAAGCACTTCCGGAAATGGGAGTCGCAAAAGAAGATGTAGTTTTTGTCTCAGGAATTGGGTGTTCCTCCCGTTTTCCCTATTATATGGAAACGTATGGAATCCACAGCATACACGGAAGAGCTCCGGGAATCGCATCGGGAATAAAATTAGCCAATCCAAATTTAAGCGTATGGATAGCCACTGGTGATGGAGATGCGATGGCTATTGGTGGCAACCATTTTATTCATGTATTGCGCAGAAATATAGATTTAAATATAATTCTGTTCAACAATGAAATTTATGGATTAACCAAAGGGCAGTTTTCTCCAACCTCCTTAATTGGACAAAAAACAAAATCTTCTCCCTACGGAAACACCCAACCTCCTTTTTCACCAGGTGAACTGGCTCTTGGCGCACAAGCCCGCTTCTTTGCCAGAGTTGGGGGGAATAGTCCAAAAGAAATGGGACAAATTTTTATTGAAGCACATCAATTTAAAGGAACTTCTTTGATAGAAATTCTGCAAAACTGTGTGATTTTTAATGACGGCTGTTTTAATAATATCACCGATAAAGAAGTAAAAGAAGATAAACAAATTTTTCTGGAGCATGGAAAACCAATGATTTTTGGAAAAAACAGAGACAAAGGATTAGTCTTAAATGGCTTGAAATTGAAAATAGTCACTATCGGAGAAGACGGAATTACTCAAGAAGATTTATTGGTACACAATGCCAAAGAACAAGATCCAACGCTGCATCAAATGCTGGTTCGATTACAGTATCCAATTGCTACTGGGGTAATTAGAAGTTTTAATGATGTAACATTAGAGGAAAGAGAAAACGCTTTAACAAAAGAAGTCAAAGCAAATTCCAATTTCACAAAAACCGATGATTTATTCTTTTCAGGAGAAACTTACGAAGTAAAATAATAATAGTATTAATAATAAAAGAGTATCAATATGGGTTCAGAAGCAATTATAGTTTTCTTGTTGGCCGGAATAATCCTGGTGGCAGGAGCCAACTTTCTTTCCAATTTAATTTCACCAAAATCAGACAACTCACAAAAAAGGGAGCCCTATGAAAGTGGCATGACGACAATTGGACCAACTTGGGTTCAATTTAAAGTGGGTTATTATTTATATGCAATTTTATTTTTAGTTTTTGATGTCGAGGTTGCCTTTTTGATTCCATGGGCAGTCGTTTTTCAAAAAATTGGAATAGTTGCCTTTTATGAAATCATCATATTTCTAATAATATTGGGTTTAGGCTTAGCCTATGCTTGGAAAAAAGAAGCATTAAAATGGGAATAAATAACACAACAGAAATACCTGCTGATTTTCCGGGAAAAGTAATCCCGGCAGGGAATGGAGCGAATGTAGTCATTACATCTCTAGATCAAATAATCAATTGGGGAAGATCCAATTCGCTATGGTCACTTTATTTTGGCACCAGTTGTTGCGCTATCGAAATGATGCAAACCGGAGCAGCTCGCCATGATTATTCCAGATTTGGATTTGAGGTAGCGAGACCTTCACCCCGACAAGCCGATTTAATTATTATTGCCGGAACCATTGTAAACAAAATGGCGCCTGTTTTGCGTCGTTTGTACGATCAAATGGCCGAACCAAAATATGTAATTGCCATGGGAGCCTGTGCAATTTCCGGAGGCCCTTTCTTTTACAATTCTTATTCTGTAGTGAAAGGCGCTGACCACGTTATTCCGGTAGACGTTTACGTACCCGGTTGTCCGCCACGTCCTGAAGCATTGTTGGAAGGAATGCTGATGCTGCAAGCAAAAATAAGAACTGAAAGTATGAAAAATAAAGTTTTCCCTATCGATGGGTTTGACGAAGGACTTTAAATCTAAAAAGTTATGACTAACGAAGCATTACAAACCTTAATAAGTTCCTGGATTCCCGAATTGGAATTCACCGAAGAGAAATCCCAGTTTTTAAATATTAGCGTACAACCTAATCATTTGCATGATTTAATGTCCCAATTAAGAAATAATTCTGAAACCAATTTTGATTATTTATTTTGCTTAAGCGGTGTCGATTGGGGAACAGCATTAGGCGTTGTTTATCATTTAGAATCAACCACACATAGACATCAGATTGTAGTCAAAGTTAAGACGGACGATCGAGAAAATCCAATATTTGATTCTGTTTATGATATTTGGGCAACAGCCGAATTCCACGAAAGAGAAGTCTTTGATTTTTTCGGAATTAAATTCAAAAATCATCCCAATTTAAAAAGACTTTTTTTGACCGAAGAATGGGATGGCTTTCCGCTCAGAAAAGATTATGTAGATGAAATTAATATGGTTATCAAATAAGCAAAATGGATACAACTATCATAACCAACAACTTTAAATCCGAAGAATACTTTATCAACATGGGACCACAGCATCCTGCAACTCACGGAGTTTTGCGTTTGCTCTTGACCATTGATGGTGAAATAATCAAAAAAGTAGAGCCAGATTTAGGCTACATCCATCGCTCTATCGAAAAAATGAGTGAAAGAGACAGCTATCAGCAAATTGTACATCTTACAGACAGAATGGATTATCTGTCAGCCCATATCAATAATGAAGCGGTTTGCCTAACGGTCGAAAATGCCTTACAACTAGAAATTCCTGATCGTGTCAAAGTCATTCGTACCATTATAGACGAATTGACCCGAATTGCGTCACATACTTTATGGTGGGGCGTCATGGGAATGGACGTTGGTGCTCTCACCACTTATTTTTATGGTTTTAGAGATCGCGAATTAATTAATGATATTTTCGAAGAAACCTGCGGCGCTCGATTAACAATGAACTACAATGTTCCCGGAGGATTGATGTTTGATATTCATCCGAATTTTGTAAAAAGAACCAAAGAGTTCATTGCTCATTTCAAAACCAAACTTCCAGAATACGACCTACTGTTATCGGGGAATGTAATTTTCCAAAAAAGAATGAAAGGGATTGGTGTTTTAAGCAAAGAAGCAGCCATCTCTTATGGTGCTTCTGGTCCCGTTGGCCGAGGTTCAGGATATTCTTGTGACGTAAGAAAGCATCATTCCTATAGTGCTTATGACAAAGTTACTTTTAATGAAATCTTAAAAACTGAAGGCGATACTTTTGCCCGATACCAAGTTAGAATTCTCGAAATGTGGGAATCACTATCCATAATTGAACAATTAATAGACAACATTCCAGAAGGCAATTTTAAAGTCACCACCGATGCGGTGATCAAATTACCGGTAGGTGAATATTATGAAAAAGTAGAAACCGCAAGAGGGGAACTTGGTGTGTACATTATTAGCACAGGAACCAAAAACCCTTATCGATTAAAATTTCGTTCACCCGGTTTTTCAAACTTATCCTTATTAAATCACATTGCTGTTGGTGGAAAAATTGGTGACTTGGTGGCAACGATGGCAACCTTGGATCTAGTAATCCCAGATATTGACCGATAATAGCAAAACAATATATTTAATTATGAACATTACAAAAAATATTCACGAATGGCTTTTTAGCCTGATGCCAAATAGCGTAGCAAGTATAGTGGAAATGGTATTAATAGCCGTTGTATATCTCGCTATTTTTGCAATTGCCGGTTTGTACCTGGTTTTACTCGAAAGAAGGGTTGCAGCATGGTTTCAATTGCGAATTGGACCAAATAGAGTTGGTTACCAAGGAGTATTCCAAACGATGGCCGATGCCTTAAAATTGGTATCAAAAGAGTTGACAGGAACCATAAAAGCCGACAAATTTTTATACAATTTAGCCCCTTATTTTGTTATTGTCTGTGCATTGATGGCATTATCACTTTTCCCTTTTTCGAAAGAATTTCAAGCCTTTGATATCAATATTGGTATTTTCTTTTTAATAGCCATATCATCTATTGGAGTTATCGGAATTTTATTGGCCGGTTGGAGTAGCAATAATAAATTTGCTTTAATTGGTGCAATGCGAAGTGGTGTGCAAACTATTAGTTATGAACTGTCAGTCGGATTGTCTTTATTGACAATGGTTTTAATGACGGGATCATTGCAACTCTCACAAATTGTCGAAGTTCAAAAGCACGGTTGGCTCATCGTTCAGGGACATATTCCTGCCATTATAGCATTTTGTATCTATATGATCGCCGGAACTGCAGAAACCAACAGGGCTCCTTTTGATTTGGTAGAAGCCGAATCAGAGTTGGGTGCAGGTTTTCATACCGAATACTCAGGAATGAAGTTTGCCTATTTCTTTCTGGCCGAATTTATCAATATGTTTATAATTTCTGCAATAGCCACAACAATTTTCTTTGGTGGTTATCTATCTCCTTTTGGAATAACAGAATCTATTCCATTACTAGGTGTGTTTTGGTTCTTGGCAAAAACAGTAGTGCTTATCTTTTTAATGATGTGGTTTAGATGGACGTTTCCAAGATTGCGAATTGACCAACTTTTAATACTGGAATGGAAATATTTACTCCCTTTAAACCTGCTAAACTTGGTAATAATGGCCTTGATCGTATTGCTTAAATTAACCATTCAATTTTAAAAATCATGAGTTATTTTTCTGATATATATTATGGAATAAAAACACTTCTAACGGGAATGAGTGTTACTGGAAAGTATTTTTTGCATTCCAGAAAGGGTGCAATAACCCAACAGTATCCTGACAATAGAGATACTTTAAAAATGTTTGATCGTTTTCGTGGCGAAGTAGTGATGCCTCATGACGAAAATAATTTGCACCGTTGTACGGGTTGCCAAAAATGCGAACTGGCCTGCCCAAATGGAACTATCGAAATTATTTGGGACAGACAAATTGATCCCGAAACCGGCAAAAAGAAAAAAATGATAGACAAACACATTTACCATTTAGGAATGTGTACTATGTGTGGTCTATGTATTGAAGCCTGTCCGACAGATGCTATCAAATGGGCGCAGAATTTCGAAAATTCTGTTTATGATAGAGAGTACTTAACTAGAGTTTTAAACAAACCAGGATCTAAAGTGGTATCTGGTCTAGAAGATTAATCTTATGGAAAAAATTGTGTTTTATATCTTGGCACTAATAATGATTGTTTTTGCAATTGCTTCTGTAACGAGTCGCCAAATGCTCCGATCAGTTATTTACCTACTATTTGTACTTATTGGAATAGCTGGAATTTACTTTTTGATTGATTATAACTTCCTGGCAGCAGTTCAACTCACCGTCTATGCTGGAGGGATAATTGTATTGATTATTTTCTCGGTGCTTTTGGTTCATCATATCGAAATGGAACTGGAAGTTGCTAAAAAATCCAAACAATTTCTAACGGCTTTAATTTGTTTGATTGGGCTTTCTGTCTTTTTATATACTATTTATTCGAATGATTTTAAGGTCGTCGAAAACACTAAAACTACAACAGTTTCCGACATTGGGATGGGGCTTTTAAGTTATGATGCAGGTGGATTTATTTTACCTTTTGAAGTAATCAGTATTTTATTATTAGCAGCAATAATCGGATCTATAATTATAGGAAAAGGAGACAAACTAACAAAAAATGATGAAATATTATGATAGCAGGAATTAGCATATACGAAATTCTCACCCTTACCTCTATCTTATTTTTTATAGGTATTTATGGGTTTATTACAAGAAAAAATTTGATTTCAATTTTAATTTCGATCGAATTAATTTTAAATGCTTCAGCTGTAAATTTTGTTGCCATCAACAAGTATTTATACCCAGATGCTTTGCAAGGCGTTTACTTTTCGATCTTTATTATAGCCGTGGCCGCTGCTGAAACCGCACTTGCCGTTGCAATTATTATCAATCTATATAGACTAATTAGCTCTGTAGAAGTGAAGGACACTGAAATTATGAAGTATTAACATTCTGAAAACATGAACATAACTTATATATTTTTTATTCCGTTGATTCCGTTAGCCGTTTTCTTGCTTTTGGGAATCTTTAACCAACAAATCAAACCAGCAGTTTCAGGATACATCGGTGTTTTGGGATTATTAGTCGCTGCAGCACTTTCATATTATACTGCTTACCAATACTTTTTTGTTTCTGGAAAAGTAAATGGTGTTTATCAGACTTTCGTCGAAAAAACAGTCTGGATGAACTTTACCGATACCCTGCATATTGACATGGGAATTTTGGTAGATCCCATATCAGTGATGATGCTTGTAGTGGTCACAACAATTTCTTTAATGGTTCATATTTATAGTCGAGGATACATGAAAGGTGACGGCGGATATACCAAATTTTTCTCTTTTCTGTCTCTCTTTTCATTTTCAATGCTCGGATTGGTATTGGCTACAAATCTATTCCAAATTTATATCTTCTGGGAATTGGTAGGAGTTTCCTCTTTCTTATTAATTGGCTATTATTATACCAAAACATCGGCGGTCGCAGCTGCCAAAAAAGCCTTTATTGTGACTCGATTTGCTGATTTTGGCTTCTTGATCGGGATTCTGATCGTAGGCTATTACGCTGGTACTTTTGATTTTCAAACATTAAACGCTGTCAATCCAGCAGGCGAAGGATTGCTTTTGCATTGGGGAGCTTCTTCCTTTATGGGATTATCTGTAATTACTTGGGCACTGCTTTTAATATTTATGGGAGGAGCCGGAAAATCGGCCATGTTCCCATTGCACATTTGGTTGCCAGATGCCATGGAAGGTCCAACTCCAGTTTCGGCATTAATACACGCAGCAACCATGGTTGTAGCCGGAGTATATCTAGTGGCTCGATTATTTCCAATGTACTATTTTGTTGAAGGAGGATTTGCTTTGAATATTGTGGCATATGTTGGTGCATTTTCGTCTTTATTTGCAGCCATTATAGCGGTTACCCAAAATGATATTAAACGGGTTTTAGCGTTTTCGACCATGTCTCAAATTGGTTTAATGATGTTGGCATTGGGTGTTTCGGGTTATGACAATCACGAAGGTGTTGGATATATGGCCTCTATGTTTCATTTGTTTACCCACGCCATGTTCAAAGCCCTACTGTTCTTGGGAGCTGGTTCTGTTATTCATGCGGTTCATAGCAATTACTTGAAAGATATGGGAGGATTGCGCAAGTATATGCCAATCACCAATATTACTTTCCTGATTGCTGCTTTGGCTATTGCAGGAGTACCGCCATTTGCAGGATTTTGGAGTAAAGACGAAATATTAGTTGCTGCTTTTGAAAAAAACCAATTGCTTTATTTTGTGGGTCTTTTTATAGCTGGCTTAACCGCTTTTTATATGTTCCGTCTTTATTTTGGAATATTTTGGGGTAAAGAAACTGAATACAAACATGCTCCACACGAATCTCCTATGTCAATGACATTTCCTTTATTGTTTTTGGCTTTAATGAGTATTGTTGCAGGATTTATTCCTTTTAGTGAATTTGTTACCGCTGACAAAGTTGGATTCGAAGGACATTTAGATTATCCATTGGCTGCTGCGGCAGTAGGAATAGGATTAGCCGGAATCATCCTTGCCTGGGTTTTCTATAAAAAAGAAAATGATTTGGCTGAAAGATTTGCCAATGCATTCGGAGTATTTTATAAATGGACATTCAATAAATTTTATTTTGACGAAATCTATATGTTCGTTACCAAGAAAATAATTTTCGATCGGGTTTCAGCACCAATTGCCAAATTCGACAAGAAATATGTTGACGGAACAATGGAAGGCATCGGAAACAAAACGGTTCTAATTTCCGAAAAAATAAAAGGATTACAATCCGGTCGATTACAAGATTACGCTATGTTTTTTGTTTCGGGAGTTGTAGTTATCGCTTTGGTTTTCATTTATTTATGGACATAACAATAAACTAATATGGATATTTTATCACTTTTTGTAATTGTACCTATATTCACGCTTATAGCTTTGGTTTTATCCAAAGGCTTGAATCAGGCTCGAATTATTTCAATGATTGGAAGTTTCATTCAACTCGGAATGGCTATCAATTTACTTTTTGCTTATTTTAGAGAAAGAGCGGTCAACAAAAGCGTTATGCTTTTTACCCAAGACGCTGTTTGGTTTAAAAATTTCAATATCCATTATGCTATTGGTGTTGATGGAATTTCGGTCGCGCTGTTGTTGCTGACCTCAATTGTAGTGCTGGCGGGCGTTTTTATTTCTTGGAAAACAGACGACTTACCCAAAGAATTTTTCATTTCCCTATTGGTATTGGCCACTGGAGTATATGGTTTCTTTATTTCCATCGATTTGTTTACCATGTTTGTATTCTACGAAATTGCGGTAATACCAATGTATTTGCTGATTGGAATTTGGGGCTCAGGTCCTAAAGAATATTCTGCAATGAAGTTGACATTAATGTTAATGGGAGCCTCTGCTATTCTTTTGGTTGGTGTTCTAGGAATTTATTTTAATTCGAATGCCGATGGTGGCGCTTTAACTTTCAACATCTTAGAAATTGCCAAAGTGCACATTCCATTTGAAGCTCAAAAGCTATTTTTCCCATTAACATTTATTGGGTTTGCAGTATTGGGAGCTTTGTTTCCATTTCATACTTGGTCACCAGATGGTCATGCCTCTGCCCCGACAGCGGTATCAATGCTTCACGCAGGAGTTTTAATGAAATTGGGAGGTTATGGTGTCTTTAGAATTGCAATGTTTTTATTGCCATTGGGAGCTATTGAATGGTCTTGGTTTTTCATCATATTATCCGCAACCGGAGTCATTTACGGTGCCTTTGGAGCTTTAAAACAAACCGATTTAAAATACATCAATGCATATTCCTCAGTGAGTCACTTAGGAATGGTATTGTTCGCTTTATTAATGCTGAACAAAACAGCTTGGAACGGAGCTATTTTACAATCACTTTCCCACGGTTTTATGACTGCCCTGTTCTTTGCATTAATCGGAATGATTTACGGAAGAACACACACAAGAGACATCACCAAATTGGGTGGATTATTAAAAGTAATGCCGTTTATATCCGTCATCTATGTAATTGCGGGATTAGCATCATTGGGGTTGCCTGGATTTAGTGGTTTTGTTGCCGAAATGAACATTTTTGTTGGAGCATTTCAGCATCAAGAAATGTTTTACAGGGTAGCTACAATTATTTCAGTGTCGGCAATTGTGGTAACAGCAGTCTACATTCTTCGTGTTCTCGGAATTATGCTAATGGGACCAGTTAAAAACGATGAATTTTTAGACTTGCCAAAAGCAACCTGGTTTGAAATAACAGGCATTCTGTTGCTATTAATTCCAATGATTGGTATGGGAGTTGCACCACTTTGGTTGAGCAATATGACAATGGATAGCATTCAACCATTTATTCAAGGAGTATTAAATCATTTATAAAATAAAGAAAAATGGATTTGAACAGCATTATCGCAATGAGACAAGAAATTTTCCTATTGGCAATTATTTTACTGCTAATTGTAGGCGAAATTTTCATACCAAACAATAAAAAAAGAAGCATCATTCATTTAGCTCTTTTTTTGTTTGGCATTCATACAATTATAGGATTTTTTACAATTGAAGAAAGTAGTTTATTTGGTGGAATGTTCCGAACAAATAATCTAATTCACTTCTTTAAAAATGTGCTCAATGTGGGCGTATTGATTATTTTACTTCAGTCAGCAGATTGGATTCAGGAGAAAATGGTAAGCCAAAACAAAGGAACCGAGTTTTTTTTACTTTTATTTTCTTCGCTTCTGGGAATGTATTTTATGATTTCTTCAGGTGATTTTCTAATGTTTTATATCGGATTGGAATTGTCAACTTTGCCAGTTGCAGCGCTAGTAGCATGGGAAACTTCCAAAAGAATTTCGAGTGAGGCAGGTATTAAATTTATTCTTTCAGCTGGATTGGCGTCTGGAGTTTCCTTATTTGGAATTTCATTATTGTATGCCTCTACTGGTTCCATATATTTCGCCGATATCCTTAATGTATTGACAAGTACAAATTTAACTTTATTAGGATCCATCCTATTCTTTTCGGGATTAGCCTTCAAAATATCATTGGTTCCGTTTCATTTTTGGACCGCCGATGTTTATGAAGGAGCACCAATTGGAGTTGCTTCCTATCTATCGGTAATTTCAAAAGGAGCGGCAGTTTTTATTCTAATGATTATAATGTTTACGATTCTAAGACCATTAATGCAGTTTTGGGAAAACATTATCTATGTCCTTGCAATTGCAACAATGTTTATTGGAAATCTATTTGCATTGCGTCAACAAAATATGAAACGATTTCTGGCGTTCTCTTCAATAGCACAAGCCGGATTTATCTTATTAGGACTAATTTCCGGAACACAACTAGGGACAGCAACAGTTGTTTATTTTGTAATGGTGTATATATTTTCGAATTTAGCTGCTTTTGGAGTAGTGCAAGCCATTTCATTGCAAACAGGAAAAGAAAACAGAGACGATTATAACGGTCTGTACAGAACCAACCCCAATTTGAGTCTCGTGATGATGCTGGCATTGTTTTCCTTAGCCGGAATCCCTCCAGTGGCAGGATTCTTTGGAAAATTCTTTCTATTTGCCGCTGCAGCAAGCAAAGGCTATTATCTATTGGTTTTCTTGGCAGTTGTCAATGTAACCATTTCGCTTTACTATTATTTATTGGTGGTAAGAGCGATGTTTATAAGAAAAAATGAAAATCCAATTCCATTTTTCAAGAACAAAATTTATATGCGATTGGGATTGATAATAACAGTTTTAGGTATTCTTATACTAGGTTTATACAGTCCTTTATATGATTACATTTTTGAATTAAGCAACGTTTTTAATAAATAAGTTATGGCATCATTAGACGGAAAACATTCATTTGGAAGCATCGGAGAAACAAGAGTCACTTTTGTCGAAAAAGGGGTTGACGAAGGCCGTAAGGATTTCTTGAAACAATTATTGGAACACAACGGTTTTGAAGTTGTACTTGATCAAGAAAAGAAAAAAACGGAAGAAGATCCACAATTATATACTGTGGCTGTAACCGATATGGTTTTTAATCCCACAATTTGGATTTTCGAACGAGATCTAAGAACTCTAGAAGGTCACAAAGTAACACAAGACTATTGGTTTCAAAGAACGAAAGAGACAAAACCTCAATATTGGAAAAATTCATAAAAACAAAAAATCAAACTTTCAGTATTTTTATCTTAACTTTATACTGCTAATTCCACATTCTAACTGTGGTATTAGCAGTATTTTTTTGAAAAGATAAAAAACAAGTTATGAATTTATTTGAAGATCAAAATGATGAATGGGCAGAAAAATTAGCTCCAATTCTAAAGAAATACAAAGAAAAAAAACATCCGTTAGACTATCATAATTTGTATCAATTAGTTGTAATGGTTGTACTTTCTGCACAAGATTCGGATGCGAATATCAATACTATTGCCCCAGCATTATTTGCAGTCTTTCCTAATATGGAAAGTTTGGCTGCTTCGAATAAAGAGGCCCTTATTCCACATATTTCCAAAGTTAGAAATTTTGGAACCAAAGCTAACTGGTTAATCGAAATTGCACAAACCATCCAAAAAGACGAAAATATCCCACTGACGATGGATACTTTAACTGCTCTAAAAGGCATTGGACGTAAATCTGCAAATGTGATTATGCGAGAAGCCAATGTTCCTGCAGAAGGCATAATTGCCGATTTACATGTAATTCGGGTGGCCCCCAGAATTGGATTAATACCAGAATCAAAAGACGGTATCAAAGTCGAAAAACAACTCATGCAAATTTTACCCAAAAATATTTGGGGTGAAATCGGTATGTCTATTTCATTTTTAGGAAGAGAAATTTGTAGACCAAAACCGAAATGCGAGGACTGTCCAATTAAGCATATTTGTTGGTACTATAGACTAAAAGGTCAATGTCCATAACACATATTTAAAATATTTTTTATAAAAAAAACCTTAAATCTGTTTCATATATCTTCATTTGGGGCATGCCCCCGTTGCATACCATTTTATCTTCTCAATAGCTTTTTGTTGGCAACGCGGTCGGGCTGTCCACTGTATCCACGCCCAAAAGCGTGGGATGCCGTTCCCATCCCTCATGCAATGGCGTTTACAAAACAGCTTTATTGTTTAATTCCGTTTTACGTTATAAACAAAAAAAACAGCTCAAAAAGAAGAGCTGTTTTTCATAAATTCGAAGTAAGTATTGTATCCTAAACAGTAACCCAATTAATTGGTTGTAGCCACGTTTTGGTTTTTCATTTTCAATTCCCCTTTGTAGACTTCGGCGATTGATTTTCTGGACAAAGTGGTCGCTTGATTCGCAATCACGATTTCATGTGTCACTTTTTTAAGATTAGTTTCCACTTCCAAAAAGTAAACTCCATCAGGAAATTCCTCAAGGCTATAGGTTTTCAAGATACCCCCTTTTCCGGTGGCGATTTCGCTATAGATTACATTGTGGAATTTATCGTAGATCGTTACATTGGCTTTTTGAATCTGGTTTACCGAAAAACTAATTTCTTTACCCGTTCCTTTTTTTACATTTAGTAAAAAATCACCATCGATTGCATAAGTACTCATGGTAGTCATCGCTACTAATACTACTAGACTAAGTTTTAAGATCGTTTTCATAATACTGCTGTTTTAAATTAGTAATAATTTCTATAGCTAAAGTAGTATCCTAATTCCATTCAAAATGCAACTGTATTTTCCAATACAACTGCTATTTTAACCATACGAAAACGATGTATTGACTCTTGAGATAATTTAGTACAGATTCGAGGTAATTTAGAATAGTTTTTTCTTTGAGTTTTTGAGCTTTTTTATTAAAAACCTTTTGCAAACAAAAAAACCTAACCGATAGATGAAGGGGTTCACAAAAGAAAGGCGACGTCTCCCGATTGCAATCGGGGCTCCCACATAACTGCAGTATTTTTTCAAAACAAAAAACCCCACATCGATAGATGAAGGGTATTTCAAAAGAAAGGCGACGTCCCCCGATAGCTATCGGGGCTCCCACATAACTGCAGTATTTTTTCAAAACAAAAAACCCCTCATCGATAGATGAAGGGTTTTTAAAAAGAAAGGCGACGTCTCCCGATAGCTATCGGGACTCCCACATAACTGCAATATTTTTTCAAAACAAAAAACCCCTCATCGATAGGATGAAGGGTTTTTAAAAAGAAAGGCGACGACATACTCTCCCACATAACTGCAGTACCATCTGCGCAGGCGGGCTTAACTACTCTGTTCGGGATGGGAAGAGGTGAGCCCCGCCGCAATAACCACCTTAAGGTTGTTATAATTGCTTTGGGCAATTATCTGCAAGTCGTAATTCATAATTCTGAATTCGTAATTGCAATAATATCGTAACATACTGAGATAAAGAATATAAAAAGTATTTTATTAGAAAGTTTCTCCCCGAGCCTTTCGGCTCGGGAAAAGGTGTACATAAGCTTACGGGTTATTAGTACTACTCGACTATGACATTACTGCCTTTACATCTATAGCCTATCAACGTGGTCATCTCCCACGACCCTTAAAAGAAATCTCATCTTGTGGTGGGTTTCGCGCTTATATGCTTTCAGCGCTTATCCCTTCCAAACGTAGCTACTCTGCGATGCTCCTGGCGGAACAACAGATACACTAGAGGTTTGTCCAATTCGGTCCTCTCGTACTAGAATCAGATCCACTCAAATTTCTTGCGCCCACAGTAGATAGAGACCGAACTGTCTCACGACGTTCTGAACCCAGCTCGCGTGCCACTTTAATGGGCGAACAGCCCAACCCTTGGGACCTTCTCCAGCCCCAGGATGTGACGAGCCGACATCGAGGTGCCAAACCCCCCCGTCGATATGAGCTCTTGGGGGAGATCAGCCTGTTATCCCCGGCGTACCTTTTATCCTTTGAGCGATGGCCCTTCCATGCGGAACCACCGGATCACTATGCTCTACTTTCGTACCTGATCGACCTGTATGTCTCTCAGTCAAGCTCCCTTATGCCATTGCACTCTACGCACGGTTACCAAGCGTACTGAGGGAACCTTTAGAAGCCTCCGTTACTCTTTTGGAGGCGACCACCCCAGTCAAACTACCCACCAAGCAATGTCCCCCGCAATCGCGGGGTTAGGCCTCAGATAAACAAAGGGTTGTATTTCAACAATGACTCCACAACGCCTGGCGACGCCACTTCACAGTCTCCAACCTATCCTACACATCATTTATCCAAGGTCAATACTAAGCTATAGTAAAGGTGCACAGGGTCTTTTCGTCCCACTGCGGGTAAACGGCATCTTCACCGTTACTACAATTTCACCGAGCTCATGGCTGAGACAGTGTCCAGATCGTTACACCATTCGTGCAGGTCGGAACTTACCCGACAAGGAATTTCGCTACCTTAGGACCGTTATAGTTACGGCCGCCGTTTACTGGGGCTTCATTTCAATGCTTCTGATTACTCATAACATCTCCACTTAACCTTCCAGCACCGGGCAGGTGTCAGGCCCTATACTTCATCTTACGATTTTGCAGAGCCCTGTGTTTTTGATAAACAGTCGCCTGGACCTCTTCACTGCGGCCTCTATTTTTACATAGAGGCGACCCTTCTCCCGAAGTTACGGGTCTATTTTGCCTAATTCCTTAGCCATGAATCTCTCGAGCACCTTAGGATTCTCTCCTCGACTACCTGTGTCGGTTTGCGGTACGGGTACTAATTACCTGAAGTTTAGAGGTTTTTCTTGGAAGCCCTTAGGCGCACTATCTCTTTGTCCGAAGACTCCGAGTACTATCGTATTTCCCCAAGCCGCGTGGATTTGCCTGCGCAGCTTATAGGTAGGTACTTCAACGAACTATTCCGTCAGTTCGCGGCGCTTTCATCACTCCGTCACCCCATCACAGTAATCAGTAGTACGGGAATATTAACCCGTTGTCCATCGACTGTCCCTTTCGGGTTCGCCTTAGGTCCCGACTAACCCACAGCTGATTAGCATAGCTGTGGAAACCTTAGTCTTTCGGTGTGCGGGTTTCTCGCCCGCATTATCGTTACTTATGCCTACATTTTCTTTTCTAACCAGTCCAGCATACCTTACGATACACCTTCAACCCTGTTAGAATGCTCCCCTACCACTTGTAATAAATTACAAATCCATAGCTTCGGTAATATGTTTATGCCCGATTATTATCCATGCTCGTCCGCTCGACTAGTGAGCTGTTACGCACTCTTTAAATGAATGGCTGCTTCCAAGCCAACATCCTAGCTGTCTAGGCAGACAAACCTCGTTCTTTCAACTTAACATATATTTGGGGACCTTAGCTGATGGTCTGGGTTCTTTCCCTCTCGGACTTGGACCTTAGCACCCAAGCCCTCACTGCTGGTAAACATTATATAGCATTCGGAGTTTGTCAGGAATTGGTAGGCGGTGAAGCCCCCGCATCCAATCAGTAGCTCTACCTCTATATAACTTTGCGACCAGCGCTGCACCTAAATGCATTTCGGGGAGTACGAGCTATTTCCGAGTTTGATTGGCCTTTCACCCCTACCCACAGGTCATCCGAAGACTTTTCAACGTCAACCGGTTCGGACCTCCACACTGTGTTACCAGCGCTTCATCCTGCCCATGGGTAGATCACACGGTTTCGCGTCTAACACTACTGACTAAAGCGCCCTATTCAGACTCGCTTTCGCTACGGATCCGTGGCTTAACCACTTATCCTTGCCAGCAACGTTAACTCGTAGGCTCATTATGCAAAAGGCACGCCGTCACCCCACTAAAGGGCTCCGACCGCTTGTAAGCGTATGGTTTCAGGATCTATTTCACTCCGTTATTCACGGTTCTTTTCACCTTTCCCTCACGGTACTGGTTCACTATCGGTCTCTCAGGAGTATTTAGCCTTAGCGGATGGTCCCGCCAAATTCAGACAGGGTTTCACGTGCCCCGCCCTACTCAGGATACCACTATCTATTACACTTATTACTTATACGAGGCTATCACTCTCTTTGGCTCTACTTTCCAGTAGATTCTAATTCTTTGTGCATAAAATATCGTGGTCCTACAACCCCAGCATTGCCGTAACAACACTGGTTTGGGCTAATCCGCGTTCGCTCGCCACTACTTACGGAATCACTTTTGTTTTCTTCTCCTCCGCCTACTTAGATGTTTCAGTTCAGCGGGTTTGCCCACCTATCGGTGTACTATGTCTTCAACATAGTGGGTTGCCCCATTCAGGTATTTACGGATCAATCGGTGTGTGCCCGTCCCCGTAACTTTTCGCAGCTTATCACGCCTTTCATCGCCTCTGAGAGCCAAGGCATCCCCCATACGCCCTTATTTTGCTTATTGTACCAATCGTAAACTTAATTACGACCGTTTTTTTTCGTTTCTATACTTAAAAAGTATAAAAACTGCTTTCTACTTTTTATTATTTCTTATCTCAATATGTCAATGAACTTTTTTCTTAGTGATTAGTACTTAGTAAGTAGTGATTAGTCTAAACTAATTACCATTCACTCTTTACTATTCACTAGAATAGTGGAGAATAACGGAGTCGAACCGTTGACCTCCTGCGTGCAAGGCAGGCGCTCTAGCCAGCTGAGCTAATCCCCCAATTTAATTATGAATTGTGAATTATGAATTATGAATTGCTGTAATTCGTAATCTTTCAACCCTAGAATTTCCTTTCAATCTATGTTTATGAACTTTTTCAATTCGTAATTCGTAATTTACAAATTCGTAACTGTTTTGTTGTCTCGGACAGACTCGAACTGTCGACCCCTACATTATCAGTGTAGTACTCTAACCAGCTGAGCTACGAGACACTCTTCATTCTTATTTTTGTGCTTATTTAGCACATGTTTTTTAAATTAACAGCAAGAGTAATAAAATTTCAATCTTTGTAACCAATAGTCTTTTCGTCTTCTTTCCTCAGCGTGTATAAATACTAACACTAAGGCTCTAGAAAGGAGGTGTTCCAGCCGCACCTTCCGGTACGGCTACCTTGTTACGACTTAGCCCTAGTTACCAGTTTTACCCTAGGCAGCTCCTTGCGGTCACCGACTTCAGGCACCCCCAGCTTCCATGGCTTGACGGGCGGTGTGTACAAGGCCCGGGAACGTATTCACCGGATCATGGCTGATATCCGATTACTAGCGATTCCAGCTTCACGGAGTCGAGTTGCAGACTCCGATCCGAACTGTGACCGGTTTTGTAGATTCGCTCCTGGTCACCCAGTGGCTGCTCTCTGTACCGGCCATTGTAGCACGTGTGTAGCCCAAGGCGTAAGGGCCGTGATGATTTGACGTCATCCCCACCTTCCTCACAGTTTGCACTGGCAGTCTCGTTAGAGTTCCCGACATGACTCGCTGGCAACTAACAACAGGGGTTGCGCTCGTTATAGGACTTAACCTGACACCTCACGGCACGAGCTGACGACAACCATGCAGCACCTTGTAATTTGTCTTGCGAAAAAACTGTTTCCAGTCCGGTCAAACTACATTTAAGCCTTGGTAAGGTTCCTCGCGTATCATCGAATTAAACCACATGCTCCACCGCTTGTGCGGGCCCCCGTCAATTCCTTTGAGTTTCATTCTTGCGAACGTACTCCCCAGGTGGGATACTTATCACTTTCGCTTAGCCACTGAGATCGCTCCCAACAGCTAGTATCCATCGTTTACGGCGTGGACTACCAGGGTATCTAATCCTGTTCGCTACCCACGCTTTCGTCCATCAGCGTCAATCCATTAGTAGTAACCTGCCTTCGCAATTGGTATTCCATGTAATCTCTAAGCATTTCACCGCTACACTACATATTCTAGTTACTTCCTAATAATTCAAGTCCTACAGTATCAATGGCCGTTTCCCCGTTGAGCGGGGAGATTTCACCACTGACTTATAAGACCGCCTACGGACCCTTTAAACCCAATGATTCCGGATAACGCTTGGATCCTCCGTATTACCGCGGCTGCTGGCACGGAGTTAGCCGATCCTTATTCTCACAGTACCGTCAAGCTCTCTCACGAGAGAGTGTTTCTTCCTGTGCAAAAGCAGTTTACAATCCATAGGACCGTCATCCTGCACGCGGCATGGCTGGATCAGGCTTGCGCCCATTGTCCAATATTCCTCACTGCTGCCTCCCGTAGGAGTCTGGTCCGTGTCTCAGTACCAGTGTGGGGGATCTCCCTCTCAGGACCCCTACCCATCGTAGCCTTGGTAAGCCGTTACCTTACCAACTAGCTAATGGGACGCATGCTCATCTTTTACCGTTGTGACTTTAATAGCATCATCATGCGATGTCGCTATACTATGAGGTATTAATCCAAATTTCTCTGGGCTATCCCTCTGTAAAAGGTAGATTGCATACGCGTTACGCACCCGTGCGCCGGTCTCTAATTCCGAAGAACTATACCCCTCGACTTGCATGTGTTAAGCCTGCCGCTAGCGTTCATCCTGAGCCAGGATCAAACTCTTCATCGTATATTGTTTGCTTAATTGCTTAAGCTATTATTATTCGACTCCAATTCTAGTGGTCAATATTCAAATCTATCGATTCTATTACTCTTATTCTTTTGTTTTAAGATCTCTCTTAAAACGGCTGTCAATTCAATATGTCTAGGAACGTATTCTTCTTTTTTTACTCACTAGTCTTTCGATTAGCGGGTGCAAAAGTAACTATTCTTTTCTAACTGGCAAGAAAATTTTAAAGTTTTTTGAAAAATTTATTTTTTCGTTTTCTTCTTCTTTTCTTATCAGCTTTTCAAGGAACGTTACGCGTTTTGCGGGGTGCAAAAATAGCTTACGTTTTCGAATCTCACAAGCTTTTTACAATCTTTTTTTTTGAAAATAATTTTTCATTTGGATTTTATCGGCTTGTCAGGATTTCTAAGAACGTCTGCGTTGTTGCGGGTGCAAAAGTAGTTCCTTTATCCGTTTCTGCAAGGACTTTTTAGAAGTTTTTTGAAAGTATTTTTTAATCAATTGGTTTATTGCTATTTACAATGAGGCAGTTCTGCAGCTTTCTTGAGTTTTAGAGTCCTTTGTGCAGGTTTTGCGCTTGGCTTACTATTTTCTTGCACTGAAATAGCATACAGATTAAACGGATTTATGTGGATTTTTTTCTTAGCGAACTTCAACACTATATATTATGGTGCGGTTTTATACTTTCGATCTTAGAAAAAAAAAAATGCCCCTAGCCCTGATAGTAGCGGAAATCCTCCTAGTGCCGGTGTTCGGCACTAGGAGATTGTAACGGATAGCAGGAAATAGCTCCTGATTATTTCAATTATACAATTATTGGTTTTTATACTTATATACAGAACAAACCTTATATATCTATTGTATGTGTTTTGTTAATGCTTTATATTTGCATTCTTAAAATATAAAAAACAATGATTAAGATTACTTTGCCCGATGGGTCAGTTAGAGAGTTTGCTCCCGGAGTAACTCCGATGGATGTTGCAAAAAGCATCAGTGAAGGATTTGCTAGAAATGTGATTTCGGCTTCTTTTAATGGCACAACAATTGAAACATCAACACCACTGACGACCGACGGCAGTCTTACTTTATATACATGGAATGATGCTGATGGCAAGAAAGCTTTTTGGCATTCGACTTCGCACGTTATGGCGCAAGTACTTGAGGAAATGTATCCTGGTATACAATTGACTCTTGGACCTGCAATTTCTAACGGCTTCTATTATGATGTGGACTTTGGTGATCAAAAGATTTCGGATGCAGATTTTAAGAAAATTGAAGACCGTGTTCTTGAAATTTCAAGAGGAAAACATGAATTTAAAATGCGTCCTGTTTCGAAAGCAGAAGCGTTGGAAATATACAAAGACAATGTATATAAAACTGAACTGATTACTAATCTTGAAGACGGAACAATCACTTTTTGCGATCATTCTACTTTTACTGATTTATGTCGTGGAGGTCATATTCCGAATACAGGAATCATCAAAGCAATGAAAGTGATGAGTGTAGCCGGAGCTTACTGGAGAGGTGATGAGAAAAACAAACAGCTTACTCGTGTTTACGGAACTTCATTCCCTAAACAAAAAGATTTAACAGAATATCTAGAATTACTAGAAGAAGCAAAACGTCGCGACCACAGAAAACTAGGAAAAGAGCTGGAATTATTTGCTTTTTCTGCAAAAGTTGGTCAAGGTTTGCCTTTATGGTTACCAAAAGGAGCAGCTTTGAGAGATCGATTGGAGCAATTTTTGAAAAAAGCACAGAAAAAAGGAGGTTACGAACAAGTTGTTACTCCACATATTGGTCAAAAAGAATTGTATGTAACATCTGGTCACTACGCAAAATATGGAGCGGATAGTTTTCAACCCATAAGCACTCCTGCTGAAGGAGAAGAGTTTTTATTGAAACCGATGAACTGTCCTCATCACTGTGAAATCTATAACGTAAGACCCTGGTCATACAAAGATTTACCTAAGCGATATGCTGAATTTGGAACTGTTTACAGATACGAACAAAGCGGTGAATTGCATGGTTTGACTCGTGTACGTGGGTTTACGCAGGATGATGCACATATTTTTTGTACTCCAGAACAATTAGACGAGGAGTTTAAAAAAGTAATTGACTTGGTACTTTATGTATTTGGTTCATTAGGTTTTGAAAACTTTACTGCTCAAATTTCTCTGAGAGATAAAGAGAACAGAGATAAATATATTGGTTCTGACGAAAATTGGGAAAAAGCAGAAAATGCCATTATAAATGCGGCTGCCGACAAAGGACTAAGCACTGTTGTCGAATACGGAGAAGCTGCTTTCTACGGTCCTAAACTGGATTTCATGGTAAAGGATGCATTGGGCAGACAATGGCAACTAGGAACGATACAGGTAGATTACAACTTACCCGAGCGTTTTGAGTTGACCTACAAAGGATCTGATAATGAATTGCATAGACCTGTAATGATTCACAGAGCTCCATTTGGATCTATGGAACGATTTATTGCCATTTTATTAGAGCATACAGCAGGAAATTTCCCGCTTTGGTTGATGCCCGAGCAGGCAATTATACTGTCTTTGAGTGAGAAATATGAAAATTATGCTAAAAAAGTTTTAAATCTGCTAGAAAATCACGAAATTCGCGCCCTAATTGACAACAGAAGCGAGACGATAGGAAAGAAAATCAGAGATGCAGAAATGCAGAAGATCCCGTTTATGCTGATTGTAGGTGAAGAAGAGGAGAAAAACGGAACCATTTCTATTCGTCGTCATGGTCAAGAAGGAAAAGGCAATATCAGCGTTACAATAGAAGAATTTGCTTCGATTGTTGACGAGGAAATCAAAAAAACATTAAAAGTATTTACAGTTTAACTTAAATTATAAAGTCATAGCAATAAGAAGCAACAGAGGTTATCAACCTCGCGTAGAAAAAAAGGATGCACACAGAATAAACAATTTTATTCGTGGTGTACAAGAAGTAAGACTTGTGGGTGAAAACATAGAGCCTGGAGTTTTTAAACTTGCAGAAGCTTTAAGATTAGCTGACCAATTTGAATTGGATTTAGTTGAGATTTCACCAAACGCAGAGCCGCCAGTTTGTAAAATCATGGATTACAAGAAATTTGTTTACGAACAAAAGAAACGTGATAAGATTCTGAAAGCCAAATCTACTCAAGTGGTAGTAAAAGAAATACGTTTTGGTCCTCAAACTGATGAGCATGATTACGAATTTAAGAGAAAGAATGCTGAAAAATTCCTAAAAGAAGGAGCTAAATTAAAAGCTTTTGTATTCTTTAAAGGACGTTCTATTATCTACAAAGATCAAGGACAAATCTTATTATTAAGATTGGCTACTGACTTGGAAGAATATGGAAAAGTAGAAGCGATGCCAGTTCTTGAAGGAAAGAGAATGATTATGTTTATTGCTCCGAAAAAGAAAAAATAGTTAATAGGCAAAAGTCAATAGGCAAAAGTTTTAAAACTAATGGCTAATGGCTAATGGCTAATTACTCAAAAATAAGTAAGTAAGAATAAATTAAAACACTAGGAAAAAATGCCTAAAATGAAAACCAAATCTAGCGCCAAGAAACGTTTTAAAGTTACTGGTTCTGGAAAGATTAAGAGAAAGCATGCTTTTAAAAGTCACATCTTGACTAAAAAATCTAAAAAACGTAAATTAGCTTTGACACACTCAGCGCTAGTTCACAAAACAGATATGAAAAGCATCAAACAACAATTAAGAATTATCTAATCGACAATTTCCAATTGTCAATTAATAAAGAATAATTCTTTAGGTTAAAAACAATTTCAATAACCTTGGAGTATGGCCTTAAGTTCCTTTGATTCAATTCAGGACGCCTACTACAAAAAAACAATAAAATTATGCCAAGATCGGTAAATTCAGTTGCAAAAAGAGCAAGAAGAAAAAAAATAATGAAGCAAGCCAAAGGTTTCTTTGGTAGACGTAAAAACGTTTGGACAGTTGCTAAGAATGCGGTAGAGAAAGCAATGTGCTACGCTTACCGTGACAGAAAAGTGAATAAAAGAAATTTCCGTGCATTATGGATTCAACGTATCAACGCTGGAGCTAGATTGGAAGGAATGTCTTATTCTCAATTCATGGGTAAAGTAAAAGCTAACGGAATCGAATTGAACCGTAAAGTTCTTGCAGATTTAGCGATGAACCACCCAGAAGCTTTCAAAGCAGTACTTAATAAAGTAAAATAAACGTTATATAAACTCAATTTAGAATTACTTACTTATAAAAGAACCCAATCTTTCGATTGGGTTTTTTGTTTTTATCCATAAAAATCATAAGACCAGTAAAGGTGCAATAATACCAAAGCTTAGCAAGCCAGTAGTATAATCTTTTGCACCAAAAGTAGTTTCGGCATAGCCTGTGTAATTGTATTTTCTGGCAACGTATCCCAAATAGAACTTCATGTTAAAATCTTTGAAAGGCATATATTGAATTGTTGGTATAAGCCCATAACTGGTAGATAATTTTGAACTCCCATTTGGATCTGGATTATCTTTCCACGATGCATTACTTGTCATAACTGTCAATAATAGGTTAATTTTAGGATTAACCAAATACTCCGCTCTTATCCAGTTTTCCACATAAAGAGTATTTTGAGCAGCATACTGATATTGATTACTGATGATACCAGAGATGATCCCTTTGCGGTCAAGACCTTCATCACTATATTGAAAATCGTAATACAGCAATAGATTTTTAGCCTTAAATTTATTTCCCAAAGCAAAATAATTCATATGTGCCCCTTTGGCTTCATTGAAAAAACTATAGCTATAGGTAGTTTCAAATTTACCATCAAAAAAATTACCTCTCCAATTAACGACTGCTGCTAAAGGATATTCTGAAGGATTTAAATTTGGTGGTGCCGTGCTCCCGTATTGCTCTTCATACGTTTTTGTTCTTGAATTTAGTATTTGAAATGAAAATGAATTTTTTTCGTCACTCAATGTATGCGAGATACCCGCACCTACCAAAAAATTATCTGCATATTCTATAATATCATTATAAGCCAAAATATCTATTGGGTTAAAATCAAATTCCCATCCACCCCAATCTGCACATAACTTCCCGAAAGAAAAATTAGTTCTTGGGCTTAAATCAATTCTAACGAATGCCAAATCGACAGATCGACTAATATTGTCCAGATTTCCCGGAATTGGCTCTCTGGTGTATCTATTTCTAAATCTGAAATATACTTTGTCGTGAATTTTACCTTTTACTTCAAACCGAAGTTGGTTTACGTTAAAGTTTGAAAGCGTATGTTCCCCATCAAAAAATTTACTATCATACGCCATTCTAGTATTAAAAACAACATCAATATCCCGCAACAAAGATTGTTTTGAAATAGGAATTAGTGACTTAATAGTATCAGTAAATAATTGATTCCCTTCATTTGTTTGCTTTTCCATTTGATCAATTTGATCGACCTGACTAAAAGCAAAAATTGGAAAAAAACAAATTATCATATAAATATAATATTTTCTCATAATTAATTGCATTAAGATTTTACAATAAAAGTGAACCTAACAAAAAACCAACAGCGATAGAAACACCAATAGCAACTACTCCCGGCACAAGGAAACTATGGTTGATCACAAATCGCCCAATTTTGGTGCTTCCTGTTCTGTCAAAATTAATTGCTGCCAATAATGTTGGATATCCAGGCAAAACAAAATCGCTATTTACAGCAGGAAATATAGCTATTAATGCCGCTGGGGGTAACCCTAAAGCAATTCCTAAAGGCATCATTGTTTTAGTAGTGGCAGCCTGGCTGAACATCAAAACACCCAAGATAAAAACAGCAATCGCAAAAGTCCAGGGATAAACAGAAACAATACCTCCTAGTGCATTCTGAATTAAATCATTGTTGGCATGCATAAATGTAGAACTCATCCAAACCACACCAAAAACTGACACTACCGCTGATGCCATTGATGTAAACAAACTTGCTTTGGTAACCTCAGTTGTACTCGTTTTAGTAATTAACATCATAGCTGCTGATGCAGTAAGAGTGATAACACTAATTATTGTAACCATAGATAAGGAACCATTTGCTGCAACTGCAAGAGATTTGATTCCTGGTTCAAAACTGGGCACCAATTTCGGGAAGGCACCAGCCATAACGATTAATACAATTGCAAAAGTAAAAATCAACACAGAAGTCTTAGCTCCTGGTTTTAATGCTTTTTCCTTTCCTGTCGTATCTGTTTCCATGCTTTTTGCAAATTCAGGATCTTTCATTTTTTCTATAAAAATCGGATCATCCTTAAGTTCCAATCCTTTTTTAAAAACAGAAAAACAACCGATTAATATGCCTATAATACAAGCCGGAATACAAATCATCATAATATCGACCAAAGCTCCTGGAAAACCCAATATTACCACTAGTGCCGCCGTAGCCGCACTCATAGGACTTCCGGTCAAAGCAAGATGAGATGCTATAACAGAAATACTTAAAGGCCGCTCCGGACGAATCCTTTTCTTCGCCGAAACTTCAGCAATTATAGGCAATAATGAATAAACAATATGGGCAGTACCCGCGAATAAACATAAAAAATACACGGTAAAAGGAGCGATAAAAGTAATATTGGAAGGATTGCTTCGAATAATTTTTTCGGCTAGACTCACCAGATAATCTAATCCGCCTGAGGCTTGCAGTGTGGCTGCTGTTGTAACAATAGCCATAATAATAAGCATTACATCAAGCGGAGGATCGGTTGGTTTCATTTTGAATACAAAAAGAAAAATAAATAATCCAACCATCCCCATAACTCCTAATCCAATTCCTTTCATTTGTGATCCAATAAGAATCATTGCAATAAGAACAGCAAATTCAATCCAAAACATATATTGAAATTTAAAAAAGTTATAATTATATCACAGATAAAACTGTTGTTTCAACAGTCTTTTGATAATTATCAGTATTCAAAGAAATTCGTTTGAATTTTTGATTTATCACTGGTTTCAGACAAAGATAACATCAACAAAATTCTTGCTTTCTGAGGACTCAAGTCGTCCGCAACAATAAAACCAAGTGCAGCATCGTCAACTTCGTTCTCTAATGTTATTCTTCCTGATCCGGCTCTATTGGATCTACAAACAACAATTCCTTTTTTTACAGCTTCTTCCAAAGCTTTTCCAACCGGCGCATTAAAATTTCCATTCCCCATACCTGCATACACAATTCCTTTTATGGGTGAATTTGCTAAACATGTTACCGTCAAAGGGCTTGCATCTGCGTAACCATAAACAATTTCCACTTGCGGCAATGATGTCAGTTTAGAAACATCAAACTTTTTCGCAGGATCTCTTAACGATTTATAATAGTAACTCACTTTTCCATCATAAATTAAACCAATAGGTCCAAAATTTCGAGATTGAAAAGTACCCAAATTTGTAGTGCTGGTTTTTGTGACATCTCTAGAATCAAAAATTCTTTCATTCATTGATACAATAACTCCTTTATCCTGACTTTTGGGGTCTGCTGCAACCATTACGGCATCCAATAAATTCCTATTCCCGTCTTGGCTCATTGCCGTAGAGGGACGCATGGCTCCTACCAAAACCACAGGCTTTTCATATTGCACAGTTAAATCCAAAAAATAAGCTGTTTCTTCCTGTGTATCTGTTCCATGAGTGACCACTATAGCATCTGCTAAATTATCTTTGAAAATCTGATTGATTCTGTTAGCCAATTTCAACCAAGTAGTGATATTCATATCCTGACTTCCAATTTGCGCAATTTGCTCCCCAGTTATTTTGCCATAATTGTGAATTTGTGGTACAGCATTAAGTAAATCGTCAATTGGCACCTTACCCGCCGTATAAGCAGCTTTAGTTTCTGACTCTCCAGAACCAGCAATAGTCCCACCTGTTGCCAAAATAATTATTCTTGGCATTTTTTTTGGGGATTTGTCTTGAGCCTGTATGTGTATAAATGCAAAAGACACTAAAAAAAGTAGAAAAATTTTTTTCATGATTTTCTTTTTAATTTTTAATCAATAACTTTAAACAATCAAGAAGTAATAAACCTAGGATTAATTAAATTTTCTATCGAATAGATTTCATTCCATTTGTCCTGTGTTATCAATTTACGTTCTACAACTGCAATCTGATGAACACTTTTACCTGTTTTTAAAGCCTCGCCAGCAATACTAGCACTTTCTTCATAACCGAGAATTGGATTTAATTGAGTTACAATTCCAATGCTGTTCATCACCAATTGATAGCAATGCTCTTCGTTTGCCGTAATGCCTACAATACATTTATCAATTAAAGTTTGAATGGCATTTGATAAATAGTCCAATGAGGTAAACATTGCAAATGCAATAACAGGTTCCATCACATTCAATTGCAATTGACCCGCTTCTGCAGCCATCGTAACGGTCAAATCTTGTCCAATAACATAAAAACAAGCTTGATTGACCACTTCCGGAATAACCGGATTCACTTTACCGGGCATAATTGAAGAACCTGGCTGACGCGCCGGCAAGTTTATTTCATTAAACCCGGTTCTTGGTCCCGAACTCAATAATCTTAAGTCGTTGCATATCTTCGAAACTTTGACAGCTGTACGTTTAAGTGTTCCCATAATTTGTACATATGCTCCCGTATCTACGGTGGCTTCTATTAAATCGGGGGATAATGTCAATGGTATTCCGACTTCTTTGGCCAGATAGTTAACACAAATTTCGGGATATCCTTCCGGAGCATTTACTTTCGTACCTATGGCGGTTGCTCCCATATTGATTTCTAAAACTAAACTTTGAGCATCCCTAAGCCGTCTTACATCTTCACCAATTGTGGTTGCATAAGAATGAAACTCCTGCCCTAAAGTCATAGGAACCGCATCCTGCAACTGTGTTCGTCCCATTTTTAACACTTTGTTAAATTCATTTCCTTTTGCGGTGAAAGCGACTTCCAATCCCTCCAAAGTCTTGATGAAATGATCCATTTTTAAATAAAGTGCAATTCTAAATGCTGATGGATAAGCATCATTGGTGGATTGTGAACAATTGACATGATTGTTTGGATGCAAGAATTTATATTCTCCTTTTTTGTATCCCAGATATTCCAACCCAATATTTGCAATTACCTCGTTGGCATTCATATTTACGGAGGTTCCAGCACCCCCCTGAATTAAATCACTTACAAATTCTTTATCAAATTTACCTGCAATTACCTGATCACTACCATAGCAAATGGCTTCTACAATTTTAGCATCCAGAGCACCGCAATCTTTGTTTGCCATAGCTGCTGCTTTTTTTACATATCCTAGAGCCTTTATAAACAAGGGCTCTTTTGAGATCGGAATCCCTGTAATATTAAAATTCTCTACCGCTCTAAAAGTTTGTATTCCATAATACAAATGATCTGGGATTTCCAAATGTCCCAAAAAATCGTGTTCTTTTCTTGTTGTTTCCATAATAAAATTGAATGATTTTTAAATTTGTTTGACTTTACTTTATAAAAAAAATAACAATTATCCCAACATAAATAAAACTTGAATTATCCTTTTTCAAGTGCTAAAGAAACCGTTTTACTTATGATTCCTTGAATAATTAACTCATCAAAGAAACTATAACTGGTCCCCAAGCTGTCAAAAGAATATTGCCCAATGCATAAGGAATGGTATATCCCAACACAGGAAATTTACTGGCCGAGGCATCCTGAATGGCTTTTAGTCCAATTGTTGATGTTCCTGCTCCAGTTTGTGCCCCCAAAAGGATTATGGGATTCATTTTTAGAACATAGCGTCCGAAATACAATCCTATTATGTGCGGAACAATAGCAACTAGCAATCCCGCCAATATGATACTGAAACCCATTTCCTTAAGACCCGAAATAAAACTAGGTCCTGCAGCTAAACCAACAAGACCTATAAAAGTAGCTAAGCCAACATTATCAAATATCCATAAAGCCGCTTCAGGAATTCTTCCAAACATAGGAGTATGTGAATGCAGCCAACCAAAAACCAACCCCATTACCAAGGCGCCTCCACTAGTGGTTAGTGTAATTGAAATTCCAAAAAGAGTGACAGAAAGCAGTCCGAATAATCCACCCAAAACGATGCCGATTCCTAAAAACACAATATCCGTTTCAGAACTTAGTCTGTCCAAATACCCTATTCCTTTTGCAGCATTTTCTATATGAATCATTTTGCCACTTACTTTTAAAACATCTCCTTTATTCAGAACTGTTTTTCTATTAAACGGAATTTCATGATACTCTCTGGTGACCTTGTCCAGCATTAACCCATTACCATAACGTTTACCCAATTCTCCAATTGTTTTTCCCGCTATTTGCTTATTGGTTACTGTAATATCCATGCGGGCCAAAGGAAAATTCAACAATTCTTCATCCAGAACTTCAGGCCCAATCGTCGATAAACTATCTAAAATAATTCCGTGTTGTGCCATAATTACCATAATATCATCTTTACTGATAATTGTGTCTGGTGTTGGCTCAAATAATTCTCCATGATGACGCATCCTTTGAATGGCAAGTCTGAGGTCTGCATTTATTTTTTCAAATTCGGCTATAGTCAGTCCTATCCACTTTTCATTAGTGATTTTATAGGCTCTAATAATCCATCGTTGATATGCTGATTGTATTCCTGGTTCGTGTTCCGTCTCACCAGTCAGTGACTGACTCAGTTTTTCGCTTTCTTCTTTCAAATTAATTCTTAGAAGTTGGGGAGCGATAGTTGTTAAAAAGAAAACAAAAGAAGTAGCACCTATAAGATACGTTAGCGAGTAAGCCACAGGCATGTGGTTAATTAATCTTGCTTTTTCGATTTCGGTTATTGAAAGTTGTTGAATAGACTCTGATGCCGTACCTATAAGTGTAGATTCAGAAAAAGCGCCTGCCAAAAGTCCTGCGGCAGTTCCTGTATCATAGCCAAAAAGCTTAGAAACCCCAAAAGCAATTAATAAGCAGGAAACGCAAATGACTAAAGTTAGCATCAACTGAGGGAATGCATTTTTCTTGAGTCCCTGAAAAAACTGTGGACCCACTTTATATCCGGTAGCAAAAAGAAAAAAATCGAAAAATATGATTTTTACAATAGAAGGCACTTGAATATCCAATTGCCCTATTAGCACTCCAGCAAATAAAGTTCCTAAGACAACCCCAATTTTAAATGTACCTATTTTAATATGGCCCATTGCAAACCCAAAAGCCAAAGTTAAAAAAACGGCTAATTCGGGATGCTCTCTTAAAATATTCGTAAAGCTTAACATTCTAAAAATTAAATTTAATTAATTAATATTCTGTTAAAAGAACAAGTAGGTTGTATATAAAAATCTAATATACTGTTGTTTAAACGTATTAAAATTAAAAAAAATATTTAATTATTAATGAAAAAATATGGGTTTTTATTAGCAATTTAAAATAATTCTTAAATAATATTTTATCAATTAGCAACTATTAGCATGCCTGAAACATGAAAATCAATTGTAACTAGGCACATACATTTTACTTTTAATAAAATCGGCAATATTCTCTGGTCGTTCTACACTGGCCAGTCCACCGTCGAAGATATGTTCGGCCACTTTTTCGGCTACTTTTATCGAAACTTTCAAAATATCATTTACATTCGGATATATCAATCCTTTTTCAAAATCGGCAGTGGTTACTTGCTCCGCAACAGCTTCCGAAGCAGTCAGCAACATATCATCAGTCACCCTTTTGGCTTCGGTCGCAAAAATAGCCATGCCCAAAGCTGGAAAAATAAAAACATTATTTCCTTGACCTGGAGTGAATATTCTGCCCTGGTATTCTACTGGTGCAAAAGGGCTTCCGCTGGCAAAAATGGCTTTCCCTTTGCTCCAGGTATATGCCTGTTCTGCTGTACATTCGGAATGGGAAGTTGGATTGGAATACGGAAAAATTATTGGTCGCTCATTGACTAAGCTAATGTTTTCTATAACTTGTTGGTTAAAAGCGCCACCAACCGTGCTTACTCCAACAATTGCTGTTGGTCTTATTTTTAGTATTGCTTCGGCAAAATTATCCGAAGGTTCGCAATCATGGGCAAATTGCAATTGATGTTCCACAAGATCGGTTCGGCTACTAACCAACAATCCATTCACATCAAACATCCAGATTTGACCCAATGCTTCTTCCCTAGTTAAGCCATCCCGCTCAAATTTTTTGACCAACATATCGGCTATTCCAAATGCTGCAGCTCCTGCTCCCATAAAAAGAAATCGTTGGTCGATGAACTTTTTATTCATCAACCGGCTAATGGATATAAATCCAGCAATTGCAATGGCTGCAGTTCCCTGAATATCATCATTAAAAGTACATACTTTATCACGATAAGTATCTAAAATTCGAATTGCATCTACTCCAGGTAAATCTTCCCATTGGATGCAAATTTTAGGAAAAACTTCATACATGGCTGCTACAAAGGCTGCTACAAAATCATCAAATTCTTTACCCCTGATTCTTTTTCTTTTTAAACCTGGATACAACGGATCATTCAAAAACTCTTCATTATTGGTTCCCACATCCAAAATAATAGGCAACGTATGTTCGGGCGGAACTCCTCCACAACTCGTATACAAAATTAGCTTCCCGATAGGAATTCCAATACCGTTGATTCCCAGATCTCCCAACCCCAATATGCGTCCGCCATCAGTAACTACAGCAAAGCGAATATCTTGTTCAGGCCAGTTTTTTAAAATAGTTTTAATATTGTCTTTTTGATCAATCGAAATAAACAAACCCCTTGGGCGTCGTGTAATATGACCTAATCGCTGACATGCTTCGCCAACCGTTGGGGTATAAACAAGAGGCAAAAATTTTGCGGGTTCACTAGTAATGGTTTTAAAAAATAAAGTTTCATTATTTTCCAATAATTGCATTAAATAAGTGTACTTATTAATGGGTTTCTCAAAGCTTTCGAGTTGTTCCTGAATGCGTAAAATTTGCGTTTCCAAAGTTTCAATTTCGTCGGGTATGATGCCAACCAATCCGTATTTTTCTCTTTCTTCCAGAGTAAAAGCGGTTCCTTTATTGAAACGGGGATTTCGTAAAATTGAATAACCATAACTATTAATCATCGTATTTCTTTTATTTAAATTAGTATTAAGAATCCAACTGAGCATTCAAAATTATTCATCGTCAAATCCAATAGTTTCTTTAGGGGCTTTATGCTTAATTCTGGTATTGAGGTAAAAAAACAATCTTAAAGTATGATTCATATCGTATTGATAGCCCGAATATTTTTGTTGATATACATTCATGTAGCCAAAATCAAAACTTAATTGTGGTGTTAATTGTTCCTTGATCCCCAAAAACAAGCGGTTTTGATCAAACGTATTGTAGACAACATCTTGCCCAAAATGAATTAAAATCTCATCGGAAACCACCAATAATGGCCATGTTTTTTTCTTGAAAACTGGAATATTAAAAGTTATTAGATACCGAACCCTATCGGTAAATCGAAGCTCACCCGTAAGTTCGTCATTGGCAATTTTTTCTTGCCAGCGCTGTTCATTTCGCAATCTTTGAACAATGCCTACGTTGCCCGCTTTGGTATTCAATTGTACTTGTTGGTAAATTCTGTTTTCATTAGATATAGTAGTCCAACCTTCTTTTGACGGATACAACCACATATGTGCATATCCCCCGGAAATAGAAACCAAAGAATTGGGAATATAGCTTATCCCTCCTCTCAAAAAGAAAAAATTGGTACTGTCAAAAAACTCATTTGTACGTATGTGAACATCTGCAACAATTCCCCAATGCTCACTAAACCGCGTTACAGAATTCAAAGAAAGCCAAGTCTGCATTTGTTGATTCACTTCTTTTGTTTGAGTCGTTTGACCCAATACCAAGAAAGGTAAAAATAAAATGAGAATATTGGATACTTGCTTCAAAATAAGAGAATTTAATTTTCCTAAAAGTACCATATAAAATTACTTAAAAAATCACTTATCCTGTAAAGTTACTTTTACTTCTGTACAATTAATATGATTTTTATCAGCTGGCAGATTCCTTTTATTTCTGTTTTTACCGTATAACGACAGAATGCTAGTATTTTTTTTTGCTATTTCATTACTGCTATAGCCAAACAACCTCGCTAAAACCCCATATATGACGTCACTATGGGTCAAATTTGACGTCTTGGACGTCAAATTTGACGTACGTGACGTCAAATTTGACCCATGAACCGTCAAATTTGACCCTGTACCACGTCAAATTTGACATAGGTAACCTCAAATTTGACCTATGAGACGTCAAATTTGACCTCGAACACGTCATAAATGACGTTCGGTTTCCCAAATTTGACGTTTTTGGCTACTTGCAAAAAAAATCCCCTTCGGAATTTGGCTTCCAAAAGGGATCTTAGATTGGCATTAATCGAATTATACTGCTGGTGATGTTGTTTCGGGAGTTTCTGCTTTATTGGTCGTTCCTGTTCTATTGAAAAATTGGGACAGCTCATTTACCTTTTTCTCAAAACCAGCAACTTTGGTTCCCGTTTTGTATTTGCTATAATCATAGTCGGTCAATGCCGCTTGGTAGCAATCGTAATCGTGCATGATTTTGTTGTTGTTCAGACTTTGTGCAATACTCTCCAGTCGGGCAATAGTGGACTGAATAAAATCGCGAGAATCAACATCGTTCTGAAACTCTACCCAGTCAATATCGGGACTGCTCAAAGCAGGCTGACTGTTTCTAAAATCTTTTACTCTATTGATAATAAGCTTGTTTTGCTCCTGAACGCTTCCAAATTTACTTCTTTCCTCAGGCGAAAGATTTTTTAATTTTGCTGCAAGAGCTGTTTCAATCGCTGTTAAGCTAGTTCCCACCGCCGTTTTTTCGGCAGCCGTGTAATGCAATCCATTTAAATTTTCTAATGGCATAATTAAAGTGTTTATTTGTTAAAAATATTTGTTTGATTTTCAAAAATAAAAAATAAAAAACGTAAAAAAAATCACCAAAAACAGTGATTTTTAAACAATTATAAAACTTAGCAAAGCACGGAAAATACTGATAAATTACCTTTTTTGGATGTTTTTTATTGAATTTTGTTTCCCGGAAAAAACGTCAGAAAAACACACTTTAAAAAATTAATTGTTGCTAAAAAAAATGATTCGCACTTTATGGCAGTAAAGACAAATATTCCTTTTTACAATCTTTATATTTGGACATTAATCCCAATCTATGAACAAAGCATTCTGTATTTTCTTTTTACTTTTTTTTATTCCCTTTTATTCCCAAACCAAACTCCTTTCCTGGAATCTCGAAAATTTTGGCAAATCCAAATCCAATCAAGAGATTGCATTTATTGCCAATACCATAAAAGACTTCGATATTGTGAGCATTCAGGAAGTTGTGGCAGGAGATGGTGGCGCTGAGGCAGTAGCCAGACTGGCAGATGAACTCAACCGAAAAGGATCTAAATGGGATTATCGAATAAGTGATCCTACTTCAAGCAGTGCTTACAAAACCGAACGTTATGCCTTTCTTTGGAAAACAAAAAGCCTGAAACTAAAAGGCAAACCCTGGCTGGAGCGCAACTACCATCTAGAAATTGACCGAGAACCCTATTTTGCTACTTTTGAAGTAAAAGGAAAAACCATAACTATCGTCTCGTTTCATGCTATTACCAAAAGCAAACAACCGGAAACCGAAATTAAATATTTCAAGTTTTTACCGCAAGAATATCCAAATTTGAATTTGCTGTTTGCAGGAGATTTCAATTGTCCGCAATCGCATACGGTTTTTAATCCTTTGAAAAAAATGGGGTTTAAATCTATATTGATTAACCAAAAAACATCCCTGAAACAAGCCTGCAAAAAAAATCAATGCCTCGCTTCGGAATTTGACAATATGTTTTATAATTATTCGAAAGTGTCGGTAAAAAATGCTGGAGTACTTTTATTTTTTACTGATTTTATTTCATTGAAAGAAGCCAAAAAAATTTCCGATCATATTCCGATCTGGACTGAATTTTCTTTAAACTGATATTAAAAAACCTCAAATTCCAGACCATCAAAACTGGCAAAAACCATATTTGGATGGGAATCTTGGTGATACATATTTCCATTATTGTCAATAGCGATTGCACCTGCAAAGCCATCGTACGGTTTCAATTCGGCAAAGGTTTTATCAAAAGCTTCTTTTAGCGAAAAACCATCTGTAACCCGTGTAACAATTTTGGCCGCCGTTGCATTACTGACAATGTCCTCGCCTACTCCTGTTAAACTTACCCCACAAAAAGAGTTGGCATAATTTCCGGCAACTGTAGCCGAATCTGATATTCTTCCCGGAATTTCAAAACCTTTTCCGCCAGTAGAAGTGGCCACGGCGATTTTCCCGTCTTGGTCCAAAGCCACACAACCTACAGTGCCTGTACCCGTTGCTTTGAGTTTGGTTTCATATTCGGCACGACGCTGTGGGATTTCGGTAGAGAAAGGTTCGAAACCATTTTGTCTTGCAAAATTTGTTGCACCGGTTCCACCAAGAATTCGGTCGTCGTACTGCATTAATTTTTTGGCAACTTGAACAGGATTTTTTACATCTTCGATATTGATAACCCCGCTCATTTTCTGGGTCTCGCCATCCATGATTGCAGCGCTCATTCTTATTTTTCCGTCAGCTTGTATTTGGGAACCAATTCCGGCATTGAATAATTCATCGTCTTCTAATAATGAAACGGCAAAAACAACCGTTTCGAGTGCCGAATGCGTTTTTAAAAAGTCGTAAGAATCTTTTACAATTCGCTCCAAAGCATTTTGTTTGGCAACTTTTGTTTCGTGATTGGTCGATGATTCAGAGAAAAAACCGCCGTGTATGATTATTTTCATTTTAAGAGTTTAGATTGCAGATTTTAGAGTTTAGATTTCTCGAATAATCTGAAATCTGCAATCTAATATCTAAAATTATACGTATTGCGAATTATGGATCGTCATTTTATGCGATTCGAGGTCAAAAGTATCGAACTTACTCATGACATGAGTTACCAGATGGCTGATCGAAATGGGTTGTCCCAATTCGACTTGGGTTAAATTGGTGTCTTTTATCTCGCGTCCGTCTACCAAAATTACGAGTCCAGAACCTATGGCTTCCATTTGGGTATTGTTCGTAATTAACAGACCAGTATCTTCCCCCAGACCAATTCCCAACACTTTTGGGTTACCGACTACAGCTTGAAAAAGTCTTCCAATTCGGCCTCTTTGCACAAAATGAGTATCGATAATTACACCGTCAATTAGTCCCAATCCACTGGTGATTTTTACTTCTCCTTTGAGTAAAGCTTCAGAACTGCTTCCCTGATAAATCATATTGATTGAGGCTGCTGCTGCTCCTGCCGAAGTTCCTGCATAGATAAAATCTTCGTTATGGTATTTGTCTAAAAGTAGGTCATGAAAACGTGTTCCTCCAAGAATAGAAGTTAATCGAAGTTGATCTCCTCCTGTAAACATCACAACATCCGCGTTACGTAATCGCTCAACAATTTCCTCATCTGCAGCTTGTTCTCTTCGTTCTATATAAAGTACACCCACGTTTTTGGCGTTCAAATATTCGAATGCTTTTACATATTCGGGTCCAATTTCTTTGGAAACTACCGAGGCCGTGGTGATAATTTCTATTCGGGAATTCTCACCGTGTTTGGATTCGTTTATTATTCTTTTTAAAATACCTGTCTCAAAAAAATTTAAGTTGTTTGTGGCATTTTTATCTAATTCGGTTTCTGTAAAACTACCTTTGTCAACCGCACCTCCTATTATAATTAATTTTCCTCGTTTGTTCATTTTGTAAAAATAACCAAAAAGATAAAAGAACCTATTGAACTCGAATATATTTTTAATTATAAATATCAACCGAATAAATTTTGATTTCAACCTTAAAAAAACTAAATTAGTTGCAATTTATTTTTTCTGGCAACGCAAAATAGACAAAAATTTACCATTTTGTCATTCAAATCCATTCCTTTTTAAAAATAAAATACCACAGCTTTTTTTATTTCGAATACTAAATTAATCCTATCCTTCAATGAAAATAATAAAAATTCAAGCCCTTCGCGGACCCAATATCTGGAGTATTCAGAGAAAAAAACTAATCCAGATGCGTTTAGATTTGGAAGAAATGGAGCAATTTCCCACCAATAAAATAGAAGGATTTAGAGAACGAATTGAAGCTATGTTTCCGACTATGATTGAGCACAGATGTTCTGAAGGATGCCGTGGCGGTTTCTTTTCCAGAGTCGAACGCGGTACTTGGATGGGTCATGTAATCGAACATATTGCCCTAGAAATCCAGTCATTAGCAGGTATGGAAACCGGTTTTGGAAGAACTAGAGAAACTAAAACACTTGGTACTTACAATGTTGTTTTTAGTTATACAGAGGAAAATGTTGGTCTATTTGCTGCCGAAAGTTCAGTAGCCATTGCCGAGGCATTAATTGCCGGAACCGAATATGATTTGAATGCCGATCTGCAAAAAATGCGAGAAATAAGGGAACGTGTCAGACTTGGACCAAGTACTGGCAGCATTGTAGAAGAAGCTGTTTCCAGAAACATTCCCTGGATTCGATTGGGCACTAATTCGCTGGTACAATTAGGTTACGGAATCAATCAAATGCGATTTCAGGCAACCATAACCTGCAAAACCAGCAGCATCGCAGTAGATATTGCCTGCAATAAAGAACTTACAAAAAAAATGCTCGATATGGCTTCAATTCCTGTTGCCAGCGGAAGCATTTGCACCGATGAGGAAGATTTGGCAAAAACAATTGAAAAGATAGGTTATCCTATTGTACTAAAACCACTCGATGGAAATCATGGTAAAGGAGCTTCAATCAATGTAACCAATTGGGAAGATGCGGTCTCGGGTTTGGCTTTTGCCAAAGAATACAGCAAACGCATCATTGTAGAAAAATTCATAACAGGATTTGATTTTAGAATATTGGTAATCGATAATAAATTAGTCGCTGCCGCAAAAAGAGTCCCTGCACATGTAATTGGAAACGGAAAAGATTCCATTCGGGAACTAATAGAGATTACCAATCAAGATCCGAGAAGAGGTTATGGACATGAAAATGTTTTAACTCAAATAGACGTTGATCGCGATACCGAAGATTTATTGGAAAAACTAAACTATACCCTAGAAACGATTCCAAGAATTGGGGAGACAGTTTTTCTTAAATCGACTGCCAATCTTAGTACTGGAGGTACATCTGTAGATGTTACCGATATGATGCATCCCGAGAATATTTTCCTTGCCGAAAGAATCTCTAGAGTGATAGGACTGGATATTTGCGGTGTCGATATTATGGCAGAGAATTTGACTCAACCTCTAAAAGAAAATGGTGGAGTTATACTGGAAGTTAATGCTGCTCCAGGATTCAGAATGCACCTTGCCCCTTCAGAGGGATTACCAAGAAATGTGGCTGAACCCGTTATAGACATGTTGTATCCTCCGGGAAAATCCTGCCGTATTCCTATTATAGCTGTGACAGGAACCAATGGAAAAACGACTACTACCCGACTTTTGGCTCATATTGTAAAAAACAATGGTTACAAAGTAGGATTTACCACTTCAGATGGAATTTATATCCAAAATCACATGATGGAAAAGGGTGATACCACTGGCCCTCAAAGCGCCGAATATGTGTTGCGCGATCCAACGGTAGAATTTGCCGTTCTGGAAACTGCACGAGGCGGAATTCTTCGTTCCGGTTTGGGTTTTAGCAGTTGTGATATTGGAATAATAACCAATATTCAGGAAGATCATTTGGGATTAAGTGATATTCATACCCTTGATGACTTGGCAAGAGTAAAGGCTACGGTCGTAAAAAGCATCAAAAAAGATGGTTGGGCCGTTTTGAATGCCGATGATGAGCATTGTATAAAACTGGGTAGCGAACTAGGTTGCAATACCGCATATTTTAGTATGAGCGAAGATAATTCTCTAATAAAAAAACTATGTGCCGAGGGAAAAACGGTAGCCGTTTATGAAAATGGTTTTATTACCATCAAAAAAGGAGAATGGAAAATACGTATCGAACGCGCTACTCACGTTCCGTTAACGCTTGGCGGAAAAGCAAAATTTATGATTGCCAATGTTCTTGCTGCTACTTTGGCTAGTTATTTATGGGGATTCAAAACTGAAGATATAAGTTTGTCGTTGCAGACTTTTATTCCAAGTGCGGCACAGACTCCAGGACGCATGAACATTTTTGAATTCAAGAAATTTAAAGTTTTGATTGATTTTGCACACAATCCATCCGGTTACAAAGGTGTTGAAGAATATTTAAAAAGTGTTGAAGCAACCAAAAAAATTGGAATTATTGCAGGAGTCGGCGATCGTCGTGACGAAGACATCAAAGAATGTGCTTCAATCGCTGCGCGTATGTTTGATCATATCATCATTCGACAAGAAAAATACCTTAGAGGAAGAACAGAAGAGGAAATCATTAATTTAATACTGGAAGGTATCAATACATCCGACAAAGTGGTGACTTATGAAATTATTCCAAAAGAAACCGAGGCCATACGACACGCCATAAACAGTGCTGAAGAAGGCAGCTATATTACCGCCTTGAGTGATGTGGTGACCAATGCCATTGATATTGTTCAGGAATATTTGGATAAAGAAAATGAAGGCGGATTGATTTAATTCTAAAAGTATTATAAGTAAAAAAATCCAAATCCTGATTATACTATTGGGATTTGGATTTTATATTTTACGTTTTCTGTTTTTTCTTTCTGGCTGCAGGAAACAAAACATTATTCAATATTAAACGATAACCTGGAGAATTAGGATGCAAGTCTAAAACTGTTGCCGGATCTCCGACTTGATGCTGAAAATCTTCAGGATCATGACCTCCATAAAAAGTAAACATTCCTTTCCCTTTTTCACCATGTATGTATCGTGCTTCACCATTTAGTTCGCAAGTTCCCATTACCAAAACATTCGACTTTATAAGTTCAGAATCAAAAGCTGTTGTTTGCCCCATAAATCCTTTTACCAATTGAGTATGATTTTGACACAACATGCTTGGAATAAAATCCCACTTAGCAGAAAAATCCATCAAAGTAAAATAATCTTTTTCCATTGGGACTTTTCGTTTTAGCGTCATATCAATATCCGAAAACTCATATTGCTCCGGTCTTCGTTCCAATATAAAATCCTTGAAAGCAAATGTGTTTTTATAATTTAGTTTCGATTGATAATTGGCTTCACTAGGATCTCCATCAAACATGGGTTCACAAATATCGACTCCATCTGCTGCCAAAGCAATATCAAAACTATCTGTAGCAGAACACATGGCAAACAAAAATCCGCCTCCAATTACAAAATCACGTATTTTTTTGGCAACAGCCCCTTTTTCTTGAGATACTTTTTCGTAACCTAATTTTTTGGCTAGGGCCTCGGCCTCTCTCTTTTGATCAATATACCAAGGTACATTTTTGTAGGCACCGTAAAACTTTCCATACTGCCCGGTATAATCTTCATGATGCAAATGCAACCAATCATATAATATTAATTGATCACTCAAGACTTCTTCGTCATAAATAGGAGTAAATGGTATTTCGGCGTAGGTCAAAACGAGAGTTACGGCATCGTCCCAGGGTTGTTTCCCTTTGGGTGTATAAACTGCAATCTTTGGTGCTTTCTCCAGAATAACTGTTTCCATGTTTTGAGATGGACTAGAAATTTCATTTAAAATAGATGCTTCTTCGTTGTCAGACAGTATTTCAAAACTCACGCCTCGAATTTGACATTCTTTACGAATTTCTTCAGCATCAGGTAATAAAAAAGAACCGCCGCGGTAATTGAGTAACCAACTGGCTTTATAGTTTTTGGCTAAGCACCAATAGGTAATCCCATAAGCCTTAAGATGATTTTGTTGGGTAGTTTCATCCATTGGCAACAAAATAAAAGAAGCCCTGGAAGTAAGTGAAATAATAAAAATAAATATAAAAAATACTCTTTTGTGCATCATTATAAAACTAATTTAAAGCAAAGATAAAGTTAGTTATCGAAGGTACTTCATTTTATCATCCTATAATAATGCAATGTTATTTTTTTAACAATTCCATTATATATCAATTGACACAATTTGGTTCTGAATGGCGTATACAACCAGACCGGCAACATTTCGGGATTCGGTTTTGAGTAATAGATTATTTCGGTGTCCTTCAACCGTTCTGGGGCTAATAAATAACTTCTCCCCAATTTCTACAGTACTTTTTTGTTTGCAAATAAGCTGCAATACTTCAAGTTCGCGAGAAGTAATAAAATTGTTATCCAAACTGCATTTGGATTTTTTATTGGAAACAATATCATTTTGAATAATTTCCAGAACATAATCCGAATAATAAAAACCCTTGGTTGCTACTTGATTTATCGTTGTTAACAGTTCTTGTGGTGTAGCATTTTTTATCAAATAAGAAACAGCTCCAACATCTATCATATTGGCAATAAACGATTTGGAATCATAACTCGTCAAAGCAATAATTTTTACATCGGTAAAGTCTCTGTGCATGATCTTTGTAGCTTCTATTCCATTGAGCAATGGCATTTTCAAGTCCATAATGACTATATCAGGCTTAATAGTACTGCTTCTGAGAAAGCTAAGCAATTCCATACCATCCGATGCTTCAAAAATGACTTCTATGTTTTCTTCTCTACCCAATAAAAAAGAAATCCCTTTCCTGAAAAGAACTTCATCATCAACCAAAACAATTTTAATAGGTTCACTCATAATCTAGAAATTAAAAACAACAGTCATACCCTTATTCAAAGATGATTCTACACTAACACTACCCTCAAGTATCGCAACTCTACTCGCTATTTTTTTCATTCCAAGACCTTTACTGTTTTTTAATTCATTGATATCAAGACCAATTCCGTTATCTGAATAGATACAAGTTCTTCTATCGTTTACAATGTCAAAGAGTATAGAAATAGAAGTTGCTTCACTATGCTGAATTGAATTTTTTGCTAATTCCTGAAGAATTCTATAAATATGAATGTGATTAGAATTCTCTTTAAAATCAAATTTTAAATTATTTGTATAATGTACAACAACTCCACTTTTATTGTTCAAATCCATACAAAGTTCCTCAATTCCGGAATGGAGACCGAATCGTTCCAACACTGGCGGCAACAAAGTATGGGTAATTCGTCTTGAACTTTCCAAAGCTTTTGAAGTGTACTCAATAATAGTTTTAGTGATTTCCGTAATATCTTTTTGACTTAAATTGGGGGTATTCAGAAGGTGGCAATTTAAGGAAACAACATTCAGTTTTGAACTTATATCGTCATGCAAGTCTTGAGCAACTCTTTTTCTATCCGATTCAAGTGTAACAATCAGCGCCTCCAATTGGTTCTTTTGGCTAATCGATTTCAAATCCAAAAAATTAATCTCCTTTTCCATATGCAAAAAAATTAAAAAAATAAATTCAATTTAATGATCTGAATAATTTAACAAAAAATAATAATTTACTTTATAATAACCAAAAAAGATACATTTCGTAGTTTATTTTAGACTTTAAACGTCAAAAATAAATTTTATTAAATCATTTACCTAATAAAAATATTTTCTTTACACCCTTACCAAAATATTAAAAAAAGAAGTAAAATAAGATTTAGATCAAAAATAAAAATTTAAAAAGTTTAAAAATTTTTTCAAATAAACTAAAGGATTCATTCTCAAGTCCTATACAAACATAAGAAAATTTCATGTAATAAATCATAAAACATTTGACATCAATGATTTAAATTTTTAAGGATTCCGTTTAACATTGGACCCAAAAAAGCCTTTAAAAAAAAATGAACCAATATATTGTATTTTATATTGATTCATTTTTTAGTTAAGATTAAAAAGGAACATCTCCGTCATCGTCATCGTCGTTAAAAGTACTTCCAAAAGCTTCATTGGGTGATGGCAAATTTTTGGTAATAAAGGAACTTTCATCTTGATTCATACTCGAAGGCAAATCATCGTAATTGCCACTATAATCTTCGAGATTGTCAAATTTACCCAAATGTCCGATAAACTTCAAACGAACGTTTTCTATACTACCATTTCGGTGTTTGGCAATCATAATCTCTGCTTGACCAGCAGTTGGAGAAGCCTCATCGTCATCCCATTCATCAATTTTATAATATTCGGGACGATATAAAAACGATACGATATCGGCATCCTGCTCAATCGCTCCCGATTCCCTTAAATCTGACAACAAAGGTCTTTTACTCGATCCACGCGTTTCAACGGCACGGGACAATTGCGAAAGTGCAATTACCGGAACATTCAATTCCTTTGCCAATGCTTTTAAATTTCGGGAAATAGTCGAGATTTCCTGCTCCCTATTTCCGCCACCTTTACCATTTCCTCCGGCAGTCATCAATTGCAAATAGTCTACAATAATAATTTTTATACCGTGTTGAGAAACCAAACGTCTAGATTTGGCTCTTAAATCAAATATGGAAAGTGAAGGTGTATCATCAATAAAAAGAGGTGCTTTTTCCAAATTTTTTACTTTGGTACTCAATTGTTCCCACTCGTGTTTTTCTAATTTTCCGGTACGCAATTTTTCGGATGACAAACCTGTTTCTGAAGAAATAAGCCTTGTTATCAACTGAACTGACGCCATCTCTAAAGAAAACAATGCTACCGGATGACCATAATCAATGGCTATATTTCTTGCCATTGACAATACGAAAGCCGTTTTTCCCATTGCTGGTCTCGCAGCAATAATAATTAAATCGCTTGGCTGCCAGCCCGATGTTAATTTATCCAATTTATCAAATCCGGTTGCCACACCAGAAAGACCTTCCTGACCGGCTATTTCTTCAATACGCTTTTTGGCCTGTAGCACTAAACTTTGAGCGGTTTCAGAACTACGTTTGATATTTCCTTGTGTAACTTCGTATAATTTTGATTCTGCCTTGTCCAATAAATCGAATACATCGGTAGTTTCATCATACGAATCTTCGATAATTTCAGATGAAATCCGTATCAAACTTCGCTGAATAAACTTTTGAAGGATAATTCGAGAGTGAAACTCAATGTGTGCCGAGGAAGAAATTTTTTGAGTCAGCTGAATTAAGTAAAAATCACCGCCAGCCAAATCCAATTTTGCATTTTTTCTAAGTTGAGCCGAAACGGTCAATAAATCGATTGGCTGTGTATCTGTAAATAACTGAACAATTGCTTCAAAAATATGCTTGTGCGCTTCTTTGTAAAATGCATCGGGTTGCAGGATATCAATTACCTCATCTACTCCTTTCTTATCAATCATCATTGCCCCAAGTACAGCCTCTTCCAGCTCCAATACCTGTGGAGGTAATTTTCCTTTTTCAAGGTTTATTATAGTTGTTTTATCCACCTTAATTGGACTTATATTCTTGAAATTTTCCATGTAACGAAAGTAACTAAAATTCTAAAAAAATCACTATTGAGTTATAACTAATAATTGTTTATAAGTACTTGTTTTTTGTTTATAACCAAAAAAAAATCCGAAACTATAAGGCTTCGGATCAAGTTTATAAAAGTAAGATTTTACTCTTTGTATTCGCCCATTTTACAGTATTTATCCATTCTCTGAGCTATTAATTCTTCTGTTGATAAATCTTTAAGTTCATTGAATCCTTTCATGATGTATTGCTCTACAGTTGTAAAAGTTGTCTGTCTATCATAATGAGCACCTCCCAAAGGTTCCGGAATAATATCGTCTACCAATTTTTGTTTTTTCATATCGGCAGAAGTCAACTTCAAAGCATCGGCAGCCTGTTCTTTATAGTCCCAGCTTTTCCATAAAATGGAGGAACAGGATTCAGGTGAAATTACAGAATACCAAGTATTTTCCAACATATAAACGCGGTCTCCAACACCAATTCCCAATGCACCGCCCGATGCGCCTTCACCAACAATTACTGTAATAATCGGAACTTTAAGACGTACCATCTCAAATATATTTCTGGCAATAGCTTCTCCTTGTCCTCGCTCTTCAGCTTCCAATCCCGGATATGCACCCGGAGTGTCAATTAAAGTCACTACTGGAATACCAAATTTCTCTGCCATTTTCATCAAACGCAATGCTTTTCTGTAACCTTCTGGATTGGCCATCCCAAAGTTTCTGTACTGGCGTGTCTTTGTATTGAATCCTTTTTGTTGTCCGACAATCATAAAAGATTGTCCGCCTATTTTTCCTAAACCACCAATCATGGCCTTATCATCTTTGAAACCTCTGTCACCGTGAAGTTCTAAAAAAGTTTCTCCGCAAAGTCCTTTTATATGATCTAAAGTGTAAGGTCTGCTCGGATGTCTTGATAATTGTACACGTTGCCAAGCGGTTAAGTTTTTATAAATTTGTTTTTTGGTTTCTTCCAGTTTTTTGTTGATTTGTTTACATGTATTAGTAACATCAACATCAGATTCTAGCCCAATAACAACACATTTATCTAATTGTTCTTCAAGTTCTTTTATAGGAAGCTCAAAATCTAAATATTCCATAGGATTTGTGCGTATTTATTATTGTTTTTATTTTTTTGATTTGGAACTGCAAATATAAAATTTAATATCGTTCTAAACTTATTTTTTTGTTTAAGTATAAAAAAATACACTTTTCCAGTTTTACATTCCTTCTTACTTATTGATCTTCTTTTCTGTAGTGTTTTATAATTCCGTTTAAGAGAACCGTTATCACAATAATAATGGCACCTATATAAAACTCTGTACTCATTTTTTCTTTACCGCCAATGATGAAAAAAGCAAGAATTATTCCGTAAACCGGCTCTAAATTGGTAGTTAGCATTACGGTATAAGGCGACAGTCTTCGCATGACTTTGACCGATGCCGTAAATGCATAGGCGGTACAAATGGAAGACAAAACCAAAATAAGAACCCAATTTTTGGTTGTTAACACAAAAAAATCAGCAGTGAATTTTCCTTGAAACAAAAAATAGAGTGTAATAAAAGAAAAACCGGCCGCAAATTCATAAAAAGAGATCACAGACGGATCGTGTTGTTCTATTAATTTTCCATTCATTAAAGTAAACAGCACACCCAATATTATCGAAACCAAAGCCAAAAGCATTCCATTGAGGTAATGAATCTCCACATTCATAATCATCCCCAATCCTGCTATAATCACCAATCCAAAAAACACTTCGTACCAAAGTACTTTTCGTCCATAAAATATGGGTTCCAATAAGGATGCAAAAAAAGCACCCAACGAAAAAACCGATAGGGTTATAGAAACCGTTGAAATTTTTATTGCCTCAAAAAAGAAAATCCAGTGCAGCGCAATCAAAAGCCCGACAACCACCAGCTTTACAAATGATTTGGGCGATACCTGAAAAGATTTCTTCTTGACTCCAAGAAAAATGGCAATAAATACGGCCGCAAAAAGCATACGATACCACACTAAAAAATTGGCTGGAATAGTAATTAAGGCGCCCAAAATGGCTGTAAATCCCCAAATAAAAACAATTAAATGTAAATTGAGGTATGATTTTAAATTATCGTTTCGCATTTCGTAATAGGTAAACAGCTAAAATTCCAAAAACTATATTAGGCAACCAAACTGCCAACAAAGGTGAAAACGCAGATTTTTCGGCAAGAACTCCGAAAATTTTATCAAAAAACACAAACGAAAACGCAACAGCAATACCAATAGCGAGATTCACTCCCATCCCGCCTCTTCGTTTCATAGAAGACACAGAAACAGCAATTATTGTCAATATAAATGCCGAAACCGGGACACTGTATTTTTTATACAGCACCACCAAATATACATTGATATTGGAGGAACCCCTTTTTCTTTCCTTATCTATAAAAGCATTCAAATCGCCCAGACTCAATGTCTCCGCAATATACACTACTGGTGCCAAATCCTGAAGCTCAAAGCTGAACTTCATCTTTTTCTCCGGTGCTTTTTCAATCTTGTCGCCCAAAGGTTCTACCATTCTTTTGGTATAGTCAAACAAGGAATAGGTCTTGTCTTTTGGATTCCATTTGATTCTACTGGCGGTAATTTTGTAGGCTAACTTTTCTTTTTCGAAATGTTCCAGCGAAAAATTAAACGCCATTTGCGTCTCATTGTTAAAACTGTTTACATAGATAAACTCCTTATCGCTGATTTGTCTGTACACGTCTGTATTATCGCCTTGCATCAGCGCCTTGCCATTGTTCCTCAAATACGTATACCTAAAATTATTGTATCCTTCACTCGAAATTGGAATAACCCAAAACCCCATTAGCAAAACAATAACCGATATAATCGAAGCTCCTATAATATAAGGCCTCATGAATCGTGTAAACGAAATACCCGAACTTAAAATAGCAATAATTTCGGTGTCATTGGCCAATTTTGAAGTAAACCAAATTACCGATATAAACAAGAATATCGGAAAGAGGTTATTCATGAAATAAATCGTAAAATGATAATAATAAATGGCAATTTTCAAGACTGGTACCTGGTTCTCAATCATTTTATTGATCTTCTCCGAGATGTCAATAATCATCCCAATAGGGGCAAATAACAAAAGCATCACCGCAAAAGTGGCCAAGTATCTTTTTAGAATGTATTTATCTATTATTGTTAGCATATTTTGAAGTTATGAGTTATGAATTATGAGTTATGAATTATGGGCGACAAGCTAACTCATAATTTATAACTTATAATTCATAATTATTTTACAGTCGTTGGCTCATGTTTTTCACCATCATTTCTTTCCAAGGTTTGAAATCGCCAGCTAAGATATGTTTTCTAGCTTCGCAAACCAACCACATATAAAAACCAAGATTGTGTATCGTGGCGATTTGTTTTCCCAAGTATTCGTTGGCAGCAAAAAGGTGACGCAAATACGCTTTAGAATATTCGGTATCTACAAAGGTAATTCCCATTTCGTCTACGGGAGAAAAATCGGCTTCCCACTTTTTATTCTTTATGTTAATCGTTCCGTTAGCCGTAAACAACATACCATTTCTGGCGTTGCGCGTAGGCATCACACAGTCGAACATATCAATTCCAAGAGCGATATTTTCCAAGATATTAATTGGCGTCCCAACTCCCATCAAATAACGGGGTTTGTCTTCGGGCAGAATCTCGCAAACCACTTCGGTCATGGCGTACATTTCTTCGGCAGGCTCTCCTACCGATAGTCCGCCAATGGCGTTACCTTGCTGATTGGAATTGGCAATATATTCTGCCGATTGTCGTCTTAAATCTTTATACGTACTTCCTTGTATTATAGGAAAAAAAGTTTGGTCGTAACCATATTTCACCGGCACTTTCTCTAAGTGGTTGATGCAACGGTCCAGCCAGCGGTGGGTCATGTGCATCGAGCGCTGTGCATAGCGGTAATCGCAAGGATAAGGCGTACATTCATCAAAAGCCATGATAATATCGGCCCCGATGCTACGTTGAATTTCCATCACATTCTCTGGCGTAAACACATGGTACGAACCATCGATATGCGATTTAAACTTCACTCCCTCTTCCTTGATTTTTCGGTTAGCCGAAAGCGAATACACTTGATATCCGCCAGAATCGGTCAAAATATTGCGATCCCAATTCATGAATTTATGTAATCCACCCGCTTTCTCGAGAATATCGATTTGCGGACGCAAGTACAAATGGTAAGTATTTCCCAGGATAATATCAGGGTTTATATCTTCTTTTAATTCCCGTTGATGCACCCCTTTTACCGACGCAACCGTACCAACAGGCATAAAAATTGGTGTTTCAATCACACCGTGATCTGTAGTAATACTTCCCGCACGTGCTTTCGATTGCGGATCTGTTTTTAATAAATCAAACTTCATAAACGTTCTTTTTCCCTATTGTTCGGGTCGGCAAAGATAGGTTAATTTCAAAATTTGATAATTACTAAATTAAAAATGTTTCAGTATTTATTTTTACCTTATTTTTTCGATTCACATACTTTATTTGTTTTACTTAATTTGCTTAAAAAAAACATTCCCGAAAAACGTATCTTTAAACTTCTTTTAAAACAAAACCATACTATCATGAAATTAAAATTAGCCCTGATTCTTATTCCAAGTTTACTTTTGTTGAGTTGCAAACCTACAGTCAATGATGAAGAAGCTATTAAAAGCCTCCTTGAAAAAGAATCTTCCACTTGGAGATTGGGCGATAGTGAAGCACATGCTGCCTGCTGGCATATTCAGCCTTATAGCAAAATTTTGATTTCGACTGCTGATGGTAAGACTTTTGAAGTACCTCCAGCCGCTATTATAAAACCTATTGTGAATGCAAGTGGTGGCACTTCGATAAATTCAAATTATAAAATGAGCATTCACGACGATAATGCTTGGGTCAGCCATGACGAAGTATCGATTGCCAAAGATGGCAAGAAAACCTTTTCGCATGAGATTCGATTACTAGAAAAAATAAATGGCGATTGGAAACTTGTAGGACAATCTATTCATGCTTATAAAACCGAGTAGATAAAAAAAACTATAAGATGTGTTTTTTGAATTTAATTTTAATCTCTCACAAATAAATTCAAACTATTATCTTTTAACCTCTTAGTCTTTTATAATCAAATCTTTTTCAAAGTTTTAAACTTTGAAAAAGATTAACGTTCAAAATCTTAAAAATTTAGCCATTAAAAAAACCTATGTAACAAAAGTTACTGTATAGTCTTAATCCTTATCATATTTTTGCATCATCAAAATAATTTTATTCCAAAAAAATGACACTAGAAAACATAATTAAAGAAAAACAAGGCACAATTGTAGACGTACGAACTCATGAAGAATTTATGGGTGGCCATGTTGTGAGCTCCATCAACATTCCATTGGGCGAAATACAAAACCGAATTGAAGAAATTGAGAACCTGAAAGCTCCATTAGTACTTTGTTGCGCCTCCGGAAACCGAAGCGGACAAGCACAACATTATCTTTCTCAAAAAGGAATCGACTGTTACAATGGCGGTTCTTGGCTAGATGTAAATTACTACCAATCAAAATAAAAAACAATGATTAACACACTCAAAAAATTATTCGGTTTCGGAGCAACTGTAGACTACGCCGATCTTGTCAAAAAAGGCGCTATTATTCTAGACGTAAGAAGCAAAGGCGAATTTGCAGGCGGACACATCAAAGGTTCCATAAACATTCCTGTAGATGTTTTAAAAAACAGTCTGACTCAACTGAAAGACAAAAACAAAACCATTATCACTTGTTGTGCTTCGGGAATGCGAAGCGCATCGGCCAAAAGTATCCTTAAAACACATGGATATAACGATGTTCATAACGGCGGCGGATGGAGCAGTCTCAACAATAAAATCTAAAAAAAATGGAAGCACACTATTACAATGTAGACCTAAATTGGACTTCAGACAGAAAAGGTAAAATTTCTTCACCCGAACTCCAACAAACTATTGAAGTAGCCACTCCTCCAGAATTTCCAAAAGGAATAGAAGGAATATGGTCACCAGAACATTTATTGACTGCAGCCGTAAACAGTTGCTTTATGACTACTTTTTTGGCTATTGCAGAAAATTCAAAATTAGAATTCATTAGTTTTAATTGTAAATCAAAAGGCAAACTAGAACAAATAGATGGTAAATTTTTAATAACCGAAGTAATACTTGAACCTACACTAATAATTACAAAAGAATCTGACAAAGACAGAGCCGAAAGAGTTTTACAAAAATCGGAAGCTGCTTGTTTGGTATCCAATTCCATAAAATCAAAAATTACATTGATACCTGTTATAAATTTTTAAGTTTCAATCGAATTTATAATTTTATACTAAAGCCTCTTTTGAGGCTTTCTACATTTCTATTCTTTTCTTTATCAAGTAATCCAAAAATCATTTGACTTACAGCAAAATAAAAATTACTTTTGCAGCAGTTTAACTTTTACACACAAAATGAAGCCTAACACACAACAATTAAACGATTTAACTATCCAAGTAAGAAGAGATATTCTTCGAATGGTTCATGCTGTCAATTCAGGTCACCCAGGAGGTTCTCTAGGATGTGCAGAATTTCTTGTAACCTTGTACCAAAATCTAATGGATCGCAAAGAAGGATTTGACATGGACGGAATTGGAGAAGATTTATTCTTCCTTTCAAACGGACATATTTCGCCTGTATTTTACAGCGTTTTGGCAAGAAGCGGTTATTTTCCGGTAAAGGAATTGGCTACTTTCCGTTTGATCAATACCAGATTACAAGGACATCCAACAACGCATGACAATTTACCTGGAGTACGTATTGCTTCTGGCTCATTGGGACAAGGATTATCTGTAGCAATTGGTGCGGCTCAGGCTAAAAAGCTAAATGGTGATAACCATATCGTGTACACCCTTCACGGTGACGGTGAGTTGCAAGAAGGTCAAAACTGGGAAGCAATTATGTACGCATCTGCCAAAAAAGTAGACAATGTTATTGCAACTATCGACCTTAACGGAAAACAAATTGACGGTACTACCGACGAAGTTTTGAACATGGGAAATCTTAAGGCTAAATTTGAAGCTTTTGACTGGGATGTTCTTGAAATAAAAGAAGGAAACAACATCGAGGCTATTATTGCCGGAATGACAGATGCAAAATCAAGAACCGGAAAAGGAAAACCAGTTTGTGTTTTATTGCATACCGAAATGGGTAATGGAGTTGACTTCATGATGTACAGTCATGCTTGGCACGGAAAAGCGCCTAATGATGCACAACTGGAAAATGCTTTGGCTCAGAACTACAATAGAGGTGGCGAACAAGACTATTAATCCCCTCCTAGCCTCCCCGAAGGGGAGGAATAGCTACAGATTGAGAAAATAAAAAATATAAAAACCCTATTCACCCTAATAGGAATTCCCCTCCTTCGGAGGGGTTAGGGGAGGAAAATGAAAAAATATACAAATACAGGAAGTAAAGATACTCGTTCGGGTTTTGGAGCGGGAATGACTGAATTGGGTCAAAAGAATGAAAACGTTGTGGCACTTTGTGCTGATTTAATTGGATCGTTAAAATTTGATGATTTCAAGAAAAATCACCCAGAACGTTTTTTCCAAATTGGAATTGCAGAAGCAAACATGATTGGAATCGCTGCAGGATTAACTATTGGAGGAAAAATTCCTTTCACAGGAACTTTTGCAAACTTTTCTACCGGAAGAGTTTATGACCAAATCCGTCAATCGGTTGCTTACTCTGATAAAAATGTAAAAATTTGCGCTTCTCACGCAGGATTGACTCTTGGAGAAGATGGAGCTACACACCAAATATTGGAAGACATTGGATTAATGAAAATGTTGCCTGGAATGACAGTAATCAACACTTGTGATTACAACCAAACCAAAGCGGCTACTTTAGCATTGGCAGATCATCATGGTCCAGCCTATTTGCGTTTTGGACGTCCAGTTGTACCTAACTTTATGCCTGCTGACGAACCTTTCATAATTGGGAAAGCAATTCTTTTAAGTGAAGGTACTGATGTAACCATTGTTGCAACAGGGCATTTGGTTTGGGAAGCTCTTATTGCTGCCGAAGCTTTGGAAGCCAAAGGAATTTCTGCCGAAGTAATCAACATTCACACCATTAAACCACTAGACGAAGAAGCTATTCTAAAATCATTAGCCAAAACCAAATGTATTGTTACTGCCGAAGAGCATAACATTCTTGGAGGTCTTGGAGAAAGCGTTTCCAGAGTATTGGCATTGCACCAACCGGCTCCACAAGAGTTTGTAGCGGTAAATGATAGCTTTGGAGAATCTGGAACACCAGAACAATTAATGGAAAAATACAAACTAAACAATCAAGCGATTGTTGAAGCTGTAGAAAGAGTAATCAAAAGAAAGTAATTTTTCTCTTTAAAATATAAAATCCCATCTCGTTTTGAAAAATGAGATGGGATTTTTTATGGGTTTATCTTTGTAGTTTGATTGAAAAGCCAAACTGATCTTTAGTAATTGATCACATAAAAAAAAACCATTACCAGACAAACTGAGAAATGGGATTTAATATTATTTATTGCTTTTTATTGATTCATAAAATGACAAGATGCATCCAAATGCCTTTTTTTCTTTATATCCGTAGGTATATTTCCAGAGCAATCTGGAATTAAATCATAAGGGTAATAGTTCCCATTTGTATCTTTGATTTCTCCTCTTGTCGCATAATTATCACCATCATCATCAAAATCTAAGAAATCTGGGGTTCCGTCTTTATCAGAATCATCTGGATTTAAATCTCCCGGTGGTAATTGAGATGTAGTCCTAACATAACCATCTCTATTTATATCTTCAAGATAAGAAGGAATACCATCGGGTTCTGCAACTGCAATTGTACCGACATATTTAAATTCGTGATCTATTCTTTTTAAAGCATACAACTTAATACTAAATACCAAAGGAGAATAAGCCGGAATTCCTGTTTGTGAGGCATTATAATATCCCAATCCAGAAGGAAGAAACATTACTCCTACACCAAAATCATTGTAAACAACTGTCCCATCATTTTTTGAAGTATATGTTCCTGTCTTAAATTGAGGAAAAATTTCGCTCCATCCTTTTACAAAAACACCAACTCCACCATTTGAATTGGAACCATCTAGATTAAATTGTAATTGTCCATTATTTGAAGAATCAAAAACAGATCCATCTAGTAACGTTCCTTTATAACCTGTAAAAACAGCATCAACATTACAAGGAGATTCACCACCAATACCGTTAGCATCTTTTACACCTTCTTTTATAACTAAATAGTAAATTTTATAGGTAATTTTATTATGGTATACTTCTCTACTTAAGAGTTTTGGCAAAGTAGGACTATTTAAATACGACCAAATAGAAGGCTGATTTCCTGTAGGGGTTATCTTGGTAATAGTAACATCTTGATCATCTGGAAAACCAGGATGATTTAATACTGTGAAATAATTTGTTTTTAAATAGGTGTTTATTGCTAAACTATCGATGGGATATTGCTCAGCATAAGGTTTAACAGGGGTTGGTGTAACACTATTATCATCTTTATTACATGAAATTACTGCAATTGTGGCAATCAATAAAATAAAATAAAACTTAATTTTGCTCATTATACATAGGTTTAGGCGGCAAATATACATTAATGATTTACTTTTGTTAACACATTTAACTTCGATTTTAGAAAATTCATGAGAATAGACAAATATTTATGGTGCGTTCGGTATTATAAAACCAGAAATATGGTAACTGAGGCCTGCAAAAAAAATCACATTACCGTAAATGGTCTTGTAGCCAAACCATCGAAGGAAGTTTTTCCTACCGATAAGATTACTTTTAGAAAAGATCAAATCACACAAATCATCACCGTGCTTGATATTCCGGATAATCGTGTTGGCGCCAAACTTGTTGATATGTATCGAAAAAATGAGACTCCTGCCGAAGCTTATGCACACTTAGAATTACTAAAATTATCCAAAGAGCATTATAGAAAAACCGGTACAGGAAGACCAACCAAAAAAGACCGAAGAGATATTGATGAATTTGGAAACGAAATTAAAACCGATGATGAGACTGACTAACTTTTTAGTTTTAATTTCCGATTTGGAATTAAATTTAATCTCACAAAATTCATCTAACTTTTTTATCTTTGAAAAATAAAATAACAATAGGCCATGAGCAAAAATATAATTCTTACCAATCAACAAATAGAGCACACCATCAGAAGAATTGCTTATCAAATCTATGAGACTTTTGTGGAAGAAGATGAAATTGTGATTGCGGGAATTACATCAAACGGCTTTATTTTTGCTGAAAAGATTGCTCAAGTATTATCCACTATTTCGCCTACCAAAATTTCGCTTTGTGAGGTTCACATCAACAAACATAATCCAGAACTGCCAATAACCACTTCCTTAACAAAGGAACAATACAGCAGTAAAGGCTTAATACTTGTTGATGATGTATTGAGTTCTGGAACTACATTAATATATGCGGTAAGACATTTTCTGGACGTTCCTTTGAAAAAGTTTAAAACCGTTGTTCTTGTCGACCGAAACCACAAAAAATTTCCGATTAAAGCCGATTTCAAAGGAATCTCGCTTTCTACTTCTTTATTGGAACACGTTGATGTTGTATTTGATAACAATGGTGGTAGCTATGCCAGTTTAAGCTAATAGATTTAAAATATCATTTACTGTTTCTTCAATTGATTTATCATCCACATTCACTTTGTATTGTGCGTGATTGTAATAGAAGCTTCTATCAAAAAGATGTTTGGCTATAAACTCTCTCATTTCTTCTTCGCTTTTATTTGCTATAAGTGGTCGTTTGCTTTTATTGGACACCAATCTATTATATAAAGTGTCAATTGATGCTTTTAGATAAATAGAAGTCACCTGATCACCTGTTAACAATTCATGATTATTGGCATAACACGGAGTACCTCCTCCTAAACCGATAATAATTTCGTCGGGACTATTTAATAACTCGATAAAATAAGTATGTTCTAATTTTCTAAAATGGATTTCGCCGTGGTTTTCAAAAATTTGTTTTATCGACAAATTTGTTTTTTTTTCGATAAATTCATCCAAATCAACATATGGAATAGCAATCATTCCCGAAAGCTTATTGGCGATTGTAGACTTCCCACAACCCATATACCCTAATAATATAATTTTTTTCATTTGAATAAGACCTTACGTACTAAGGCGTTAAGAGTTTTTGATTAAAAAAGACAAATTTATAATAAAATAGCTTGGAAACTTCGAAAAAAAGTCCTTATATTTGCACCCGCATTCAAGAAACGAAATGACTCGATAGCTCAGTTGGTAGAGCACATCACTTTTAATGATGGGGTCCTGGGTTCGAGCCCCAGTCGGGTCACAAATTATGTGATCAAAGCATAAGTTTTTTGAAGCAATGACTCGATAGCTCAGTTGGTAGAGCACATCACTTTTAATGATGGGGTCCTGGGTTCGAGCCCCAGTCGGGTCACAAAAGGTCGAGTAATTTATTACTTGACCTTTGTTTTTTTAAGGCCACGTGGAGAAACGGTAGACTTGCCAGCTTGAGGGGCTGGTGCTCGCAAGGGCGTGTGGGTTCAAATCCCACCGTGGTCACAAGAAAATTAAAAAAGCCTGTAAAGCATTAATTTTACAGGCTTTTTATTGTTAGACAAAATTATCAATAGATCTAATACACAAAAAACATCAAAACAAACTTTGGCTTTTGATGCTCCACTTAAGACACTTCTTATTTTAAAATCCCTGCTTTCTAATGAATCAATATTTATTCAATTATTATCTAAAATCAAATGATATTGTAATTTTATAATAATTTATGATTCTTTCAGACTCTTTTATACAAGATTTAAAGTAGTTGGTTTCAAAGTAATTACTCCAAAGCACACTGTTTGAGAAAACTCAGCTGTTAATTTATAATTCATTATTAGAAAAATGAAGCTCTTTTTTTAAAAAAGAATCATTTTAGCAGCAATATGTAAACAATAACAACTTTTTTTTATAAAAAGAATTGTGATGAGATATAGATTGAATAAAAAAACTAACAAGTCTGCGAATGATACAACTTATCCATAAAATTATGTAACACACTAAAATTCAGCTTAGAATATCTTTATATGTATAACAAATACTGTAAAAGACATTCAAATGAAAGCTTCAAATCACGCATCCGTACCCGAAGATGATATTGTCACCTCGGCAAATAATACGTCTTTTTGGTTTTCCTCAGTGGTAAAACCAATAGTTTTCGAAAAACTGAAACAGAATGTAAGTACTGATATTTTAGTTGTAGGCGGTGGTATTTCTGGACTCACTACCGCGTATTGCCTTGCAAAAGAGGGACGTAAAGTAATTCTGTTAGAAGACAAATTTATTGGAAGCGGTGAAACCGGGCGGACTACAGCTCATATTACTTGTGCCCTTGACGCACATTATTCCGAATTAGAAAAAACATTTGATGGAGAAACTGCCCAATTAGCTGCCGATAGTCATATGACAGCTATTGAATGGATAGCAAACACCATAAAGGAACATAAAATCAATTGCCATTTTAAAAGAGTGGATGGTTATTTGTTCTTACATCCATCAGACACCAAGGAAACATTAGAAAAAGAATACGAAGCTACAAAACGTGCGGGTCTTATTACCGAGATGCTGGATTCCGTTCCGTCTATTGCAAACGAAGATGGAAAGGGGTGTATTAAATTTTCAGATCAGGCACAATTTAACATACTCCTTTATCTCAAAGGGTTGGCAACTGCTTTTATACAATTAGGCGGAGAAATTTACACTCAAACAAAAGCAGAAAACATTACCATCGAAGGAGCTACTGCAAACGGTTTTACAATAAAAGCAAATCATATTGTAGTTGCTACTAACACACCCATAAATGACTGGGTAACAATGCACACCAAACAATGGCCTTATAGAACCTATGTGATAGCAGCCAAAGTGCCTAAAGGAACACTTCCTTATGCATTGTGGTGGGACACAGGCGACAGCAACTCAAAATGGATATCGAAACCCTATCATTATGTTCGTTTAGAAGAATTAAATGACCAATATGACTTGTTGATTGCAGGCGGAGAAGACCATCGTACTGGGCAGACAGACGAGAAGGATAGCAACGAAGAAGACCGTTATACTAAACTGGAAAATTGGACGAAGAACCATTTTCCTGCTATTGGTGCTACTGAATTCAAATGGTCAGGTCAAGTACTAGAGCCTATTGATTCATTGGCCTACATTGGCAAGAATCCTGGTGATGAGAATATTTATATCATTACTGGTCATTCGGGAAATGGCATAACATACGGAACACTTGGCGGAATGATTATCTCTGATATTATCACGGGAAAAGAAAATCCTTGGATCAAAATCTACAGCCCGTCACGTATTACATTAAAAACTACAGGCGATTATTTGCACGAAGTTGGAAACATGCTGGCACAATATGGAGACTGGTTTACTGAAGGAGACGCAAAAGAAGTAGCTGATTTAAAACTTGGGCAAGGCGGAATTATTTCGTCAGGGTTAAAAAAGGCCGCAGTATATCGTGACGAAGAGAATAATCTTCATATCTGCTCAGCGGTTTGTCCTCACTTAGGAGCGATAGTACAATGGAATGATGATGAAAAGACTTTTGACTGCCCTCTCCACGGTTCGCGTTTTACCATTGATGGTGAATTAATAAATGGTCCGGCAATCTCCAATTTAAAAAAAATAATGACGAAAGATCAGTCTTTTTTAGATTCTGAATAAATAGCACATTTGTGAAATTTGAACTAAAAAAATCGAGCAAATTATTCACATAAAGTCCCAAAGTAGTTTTACACCAAAAAAATAACTAATATTAAATATAGTACCATGAAAACAAGCATCAAACAAAATTACGGACAAGTTAAACGAGGTTTTTACAAAGAAAATGAAAATACCCTTGTTTCTACGGAAAGAAATTTTTTAAATAAAAGGGTGTATGAAATTGAATATTTAGAAGACCCAATTGAAGATGATAACTATTCAGTAAATGGCTACACTCGAAATGAGAACATCCCAAATGAAAAACGAGTAATTGATGAGGATGACCCTATTACTAATGATGACGAAGAGGATGAAAGTGATGACTTCAACAATCTGGACGATTTAGAAGAAGACAACGAAAAAGAAGATGATGAAATTGATAAAACCTCTGAGGAATTTTATCCAGAAAACAACCCAAGACAATTCTAACTCTTATGATTTGTCAATATAATGGCAGCTAAAAAAGCAAGCAAAAGATAGGCAAAACATTTCTTTGCAAGTATAGCATAAACTATTAAGGAAAAGTTGCTAAATCATTAGAAGTTCCTAATATTATTTCATAGCTAATATGTAATAATATTGGGAATTTTTATGAAGTAAAATCAAAATGTATTGGAATTAGTTTTTAAGCGCATAAGGATGATTAATTTAAAATCATCCAAATATTATATAAGAATAAAGCGAAACTCTATAACATTACACATAGTCATCGCTCTACATTTGTTATACTTAAATTCAAAATTTATCAGCCTACAAAATCAAAAAATATTTAAAAAAAATGATTTAAAATATTAGAAAACAAGATTTTATGATTAACAAAGAACCCAACTATATTATTGCAATAGGCGCTTCTGCTGGAGGCTTGGAAGAGATAAATACATTCTTTGAAAATACACCTCTTGACGGGGTGGCTTATGTTATTGTACAGCATTTATCACCCGATTTTAAAAGTCGTATGGTCGAATTATTATCAAAACATAGCCGGCTGTTAGTTAAGGAAGCTACGCATGGAATGGCTGTTTGCACCAATATAGTTTACCTTATTCCGAATGATAAGTATATGACTATAAAAAATAATAGACTCTATTTGACGGATAAAGAAAAAATACGCGGTCCTCATCTCACAATAAATACTTTCTTTAATTCTCTTGCAACAGACAATGGCAAAAAAGCGATTGGTATTATACTTTCAGGATTGGGTTCAGATGGAAGTGAAGGCATCAAAGCCATAAAAGAAGCTGGCGGAATGACTATTGCACGAAACCCAGAGTCAACCCAATTTAGCAGTATGCCTGTCAATGCAATAGCCACCGATATGATTGATTATATTCTAGAACCTCAATTTATGCCCAATGCTATAGAGGCATATGTAAAACAAAATGACGAACTATCGGAAAGCACTAAATCGGATGAAAAAAATATCACTGCAATTATCGAATACATTAACAAAAAATCGCCTTTCGATTTTTCAGATTATAAAATGACAACCATAGTCCGACGGACTAAAAGAAGAGCAGCATCGATCAATATTTATAATCTCAAAGATTATTTGCTCTTTTTGAAAGAAACTCCAGAGGAGGTCAATGCTCTGTCAAAAGATTTTCTAATCAGTGTTACCTCTTTCTTTCGGGATCCCGAAGCATTTGAATTTATACAAAATACAGTTTTGCCAAGAATACTGGAAAACCACTCCCCTCATGATGAAATTAAGTTTTGGATAGCGGGTTGCGCCACTGGTGAAGAAGCATATTCTATCGCCATTTTGCTAAAAGAGCTCTTAACAGGAAAATTTAAGAACACTATTGTCAAAATTTTTGCAACCGATATTGATTCGGCTGCATTACTCCATGCGGGTAAAGGAATTTATGCTCCTGAAAGGGTAAAGGGTATTAGTCCGAAACGACTTAAACAACGATTTACTTTTGATGGAAGCAATTATATAATTAAGCCAGAAATTCGCGAGATGATGATATTTGCGCAACATGATTTGGTAAAAAACCCGCCTTATTGCAATATGCATTTCATTAGCTGTCGTAATTTGTTAATTTATATGACACCTATTCTACAAAAAAAGGTATATGAAATGCTTTTATTCGGACTTAAAACAAATGGCTTCCTGTTTTTGGGCTCAAGTGAAAATCCATTGGTCATTATTGAGAATTTGCAAATAATCAATAAAAAATGGCGTGTTTATAAAAGCTTAAAAGAAAAGCGCTCTCCCAGAATTGATACGTTTGCATTGCCTGAACTCATCAATTTTCGCCAAATCACAACTATCAAGAATGATGTTTCTAAAAGCTCGAATAATACTTTGACCGAAACGATAAACACAACTCTTGCCAATCAGATAGGATATCTAGCTATATGTGTGGATCAGGAAAACACGGTAATCAAATCGTATGGGCATACCTCAAAATACCTTCTGGCAAAAAATTTTAATACAAACCTGCCAGAACTATTGCCACGCGCATTGGCTGTGGCCTATAATACGTTAAGTAAAGAAGCCTTCAAAAATGAAGAAAGTGCAACTGTAAAAGGAATATTCGTCAAGCATAATAATGCAGTAATGAAAGTAAGCCTATCCGTAAACCCTATTCTAATTGACGGAGATCAACAAAAGGGTTTGATTGTAATTTTTAATGATGACAAATTAGCTAGCCCAGAAAAAAACGAACACCCTTTATTTGATGAAGTAACCTATAATACAAGTTATACTCAAGCATTAGAAGCAGAATTAAAAGAAGTCAAAAATAAGCTTCAGGCTACTTATGACAAACTAGACACATCTAATGAAAATATGCAGTCTTTTAATGAGGAGTTGATTTCTGCCAACGAAGAAATGCAAAGTACCAATGAAGAGATGCAATCAGTCAATGAAGAGTTGCACACTATAAATACCGATTATCATTTAAAAAATAAAGAACTACTGGAAATCAATGACGACCTGAATAACTATTTCAGAAGCAATTTAAACGGACAACTTTTTATTGACAATGATTTGAAATTGATGAAGTTTTCACCTGGCGCAGTAAAACATATTAATTTGCTAGATACTGACATTGGGCGCCCGATTAATCACATATCAACAAATATAAAATTTGATACCATTATTGAAGACACTAGGTTGGTCCTAGAGAAAGGAATTGTAATCAGTAAGGAAATTGAAACGAACAATGAGAAATGGTACCAAGTAATGATAATGCCTTATGTTCAGGCAAGCAATAAGAATAATGGTGCTATTATTACTTTTAACGATATCACCGAACTGAAAAAAATGCAATACGAACTCAACAAAAAGAACCAGAGTCTCATACGTATCAATACCGATTTAGACCATTTCATCCATGCTGCTTCACATGATCTTCTGACCCCTTTGGGAAATATAGAAGGCAGTATTGAAATGTTGAATGACACAAAAATATCAGACTCCAGCTTCTCAGAATTTTTATATATAATCAATAGTTCAATCAAGACATTTCGGGCGCTGATTACTGATATATCTACCATAGCCAAAGTAGAAAACGATATGATTCAAACAGAGAAAGTCGACCTCAACGAAATTTTAGACAATATAGAATGGAGTCTGAAAGACAAAATCGTAGAATCAGAAGCAAAAATTACACGGGAACTTATTATTAAAGAAATTCATTTTTCTAAGAAAAACATTCGAAGTATATTGTATAATCTGATCTGTAACTCCATAAAATTTAGAAGTGAAGAACATCCAGGAATAACAATCAAGGCATCTCAGGAAGGTAATTACTGCGTTTTAACAATATCTGACAATGGGATTGGAATCTCAGAAAAAGGACTCCTTAAAATTTTCGATATCTATGGCAGACTGCATCAAGATATTGAAGGAAGTGGCATTGGCTTATACCTTGCAAAAAAAATAATTAATGCTGCGGGAGGCAAAATCGTTGTAGAAAGTGAATTGGGTGTAGGTACAAAATTTATAATTTATTTGAACCAGGAATTGATTGAAGCGTGATTGAACAAGTTAGCAAATTTTCTAAAACACTCAACAATGTTGAGAGAAATATAAATACTCTCTATTTTTACAAAGATTAATTTTTATTTCATAAACATACAGAATCTTTTTAAACCTTTGTCAACTCGCTTAAGAGTTGACAATTTTTCAATAAAAGGTTCGGATTTTATACCAAGAAGTTCACAAAAATTAAAAAAGAGCATTAAAAATATTAAGCAAGCTTACTTTTTGAATGCTCTTTTTTAATTTTTAAATGAGTTTGCAATTGATTCTATTGTTATTTATTTTTTTATTTAATACAATATTCCAAAAAACGAGTACCATTTCGATAAGCCTTTTAGCAAATATAATCTTTCTCAAATCTCTTCTAAAAGTATTGAACGCTATAAATTGATTATAAAATAGTATCATAAAAAAAACATCACTTTCAATTTTTAGAAAAAACAGCAACCATCCTTAAAATATGGCTGCTATTTTTTTGCTTTTATAAACCAACTATCTGCGATATAATAACCAATGTTAATTTCATCTCATAAAATTTCAAAAAAATTCATAACTTTCAACTTCCTAATTGCAAAATTGAAATCCAAATGACGACACTACTCATAAACAAAAAAAAATACACCATCGATGTTGATCCCGAAATGCCTTTGCTTTGGGCTATTAGAGACAGTATCGGACTCACGGGAACCAAATTTGGATGTGGCATTGGTGCTTGTGGCGCTTGTAAAGTACTTGTTGACAATGTCGCTACTTATTCGTGTCTAACTCCTGTTTCAACGGTTGAAGGCAAAAACATTACAACCATTGAAGGAACTTCTGAAAATTTACAATTATTACAAAAATCTTGGGAGGAATTCAATGTCCCGCAATGTGGTTATTGTCAACCAGGGCAATTAATAACCGCTACTTCCCTACTCAACTCCAATAAAAACCCTTCTGATACTGATATTGACGATGCCATGAGTGGTAATATTTGCCGTTGTGGCACGTACCAACGCATCAAAAATGCTATTCAACATACTGTAGAACTTAAAAAACATCGCTAATCATGAGTGAAATTCAAAACATAAGTCGCAGGAATTTTATAAAAAACATGGGATTGGCGTCTGGCGGATTAATCCTAGCCTGCAATTATACTTTGTTTTCTAAAGACATCGAATCGGGAATTGCAACCGAATTCAATCCGAATCTGTTTGTACAATTAAATTCGGATGGAAGCTTAATCATTACTGTTTCTCGTTCGGAAATGGGTAACGGAGTAAGAACTTCGTTAACCTCAATCGTTGCAGATGAAATGGATGCCGATTGGAATAGAGTTTCGGTTAAACAAGCTGTTGGAGATGCCAAATACGGAGACCAAAATACCGACGGTTCCAGAAGTGTAACCGATTTTTATCAAACCATGCGTACCATGGGTGCCATGGCTCGAATGATGCTAATTACCGCCGCCGCAAAAACGTGGCAAGTTCCCGAAAGTGAATGTATAGCACAAAACCACTTTATCATCCATTCCAGCGGAAAAAAAATAGGTTATGGAGAATTGGTCGATTTAGTAAAAACATTGCCCGTTCCAACAAACATTAGCTACAAAAATCCTAAAGATTTCAAGTATATTGGTAAAACCCTAAAAAGCATCGACGTTAAAGATTTTGCAAACGGAAGCGCTATTTACGGTATCGACAAACGATTACCCAACATGAAAGTTGTAGCTATCGCCAGATGTCCCGTTACTTTTGGAACCGTCAAATCTTTCAACAAAACCGCTGCCATGAAAATACGCGGTGTTGAAGATGTAATCGAAATTCCAAGAATCGAAAGACCTTTTGGGGCACTCGGAGGAGTTGCAGTTATTGCTTCCAATACTTGGGCTGCCTTTAAAGGAAAAGAAGCTCTGGAAATAAAATGGAATTACGGCAAAAATGAAGGTTACGATTCGGAGAAATACATGATCGAATTAACCGAAAGAGTCCATAAAGCAGCAAAAGTCGAAAAAGAAATTGGTGATCTAAACAAAGCATTTAGTGAAGCAACGAAAATTGTCGAAAGCACTTTTCAATTGCCACATTTAGCACATGCGCCAATGGAAGTTCCCAATGCTGTAGCTTGGGTTCAAGGAGATACTTGCGAAGTTTGGGCACCCACCCAATCTCCTCAAACTGCCAGAGAAGAAGTTTTTACGTATTTAGGCACAACAATAGATAAAGTTACTTTAAATGTCACCTTTTTGGGTGGAGGTTTTGGACGAAAATCAAAACCGGACTATATTGTAGAAGCCGTTATGGTTTCCAAAGCTATCAATGCACCAGTACAGGTAGTTTGGTCACGGGAAGATGACATCAAACACGGTTATTATCATACCGTAAGTTCCCAATACATGAAAGCTTCGCTAGATGCACAAGGCACTGTTACAGGTTGGCTACACCGATCTGCTTTCCCATCGATCATGTCAACCTTTCAGCCAGGCACCGATTATCCTGCCGGATGGGAAGCTTCAAGCGCCGCGGATGTTCCTTTTGCTATAAAAAACTTCAAAGTTGAATCGGGTGAGGCTCCAGCAATGGTTCGAATTGGCTGGATGCGATCGGTAATTAATATACTGCATGGTTTTTCAATCAATGTTTTTGTCGATGAATTGGCGCATGCAGCAAAACAAGACCCAATAGAATTCCGGCTAAAATTAATCGGTGATGACCGTATTGAAGACACTAAAGACCCTCTAAAATACAATACCGCACGTCTCAAAAATGTTCTCAAAATGGCTGCAAAAAATGCCAATTGGGGAAAACCATTACCCAAAGGACACGCTTATGGCATAGCTTTTCATTATAGTTTTTATTCCTATGTTGCTTCGGTAGTTGAAGTCTCGATGGTAGACGACAAAATAAGAGTACATAATGTATACACCGTTATTGATTGTGGTACGGCTGTCAATAGGGACACTATAAAATCGCAATTGGAAGGCGCTGCTATTTTCGGAATGTCATTAGCTTACTACGGCAAAATAACAGCCAAGGACGGAGCAATAGAACAAAATAGCTACAGTGATTATCGAATGATTCGTATGAATGAAATTCCAAAGGTTCATGTCGAAATTGTAGAAAGCACCGAAAAACCTACTGGTGTAGGAGAACCAGGTGTTCCTGTGATTGCACCTGCTATTGTCAATGCGATATTTAAACTAACCGGAAAACGATATTACAATTTACCGTTAAGTGATTACGATTTAGTATAATTGACAAGGCAAAGGCATAAGTCTTTTTTACCGCAGATTCGCAGATTTTATATGAATTACACATCCAACAAAATTGCGCAAATTGTTTTTAATAAGATTACAAATTTCACTTTTCAAAAAAATCAGCGAATCTGCGGTCATTTTTTAAAAATTAAATTCCCAAACGAATACCTATTTTTAATGAACAATTGGATTGAACTATTACACGATTTTAAAAGCAAAAAGAAACCAGTTGCACTCGTTACAGTCACCAAAATTCTTGGTTCAGCTCCTTGCAAAGTTGCGTCAAAAATGATTGTTACCCTTCAAAAAGAGATATATGGAACCATTGGTGGAGGAAAATTAGAATTTCAGGTAATTGATGAAGCGGTTCGTGCTATACAAGAAAATAAAATTTTAGAATCCACTTATACTTTAGGTCCCGAATTTGAACAATGCTGCGGCGGAAAAGTAGAATTAATTATTGAACCCATGAATCAATCCCCAGAATTATACTTATTTGGAGCCGGACATATAGGCGTTGCCATTTGCAATGTTTTAAAAGACACTCCTTTTGCAATTACACTTTTGGACACTCGAGAAAATTGGAGAGAAACTGTTCAAATTGACCAAACCGTTACTTACAGTGCTGTTCCTTTTGATCTTTACAAACAAACCATAAACTGGGGACCAAACTGCTACATTGTGATCTTGACTCACGACCACAAACTGGATTTTGAAATCACTGCTTTAGCATTACACCAACAAACTAAATACATTGGATTGATTGGCAGCAAAACCAAGAAAAATAAATTCAATAATTTATTGATAAACGAATTGAATTTTAGCGCTGGAATTTCTCCTGTTCATTGCCCAATCGGTTTGGATTTGGGCGGTAATTCCCCTAAAGAAATTGCCATAAGCATCGGTTCTGAATTACTGAAAGTCTATTATGGAAAATAATACCGTATTCGTATTGCTGGCTGGTGGAAAATCCGAAAGAATGGGTGTTGCAAAAGGATTGCTCGAATACCAAAACACCTATTGGATTTTGGAACAATTAAATCGCATTGCTAATTCAACCCTAACCGAAGTTTTTATTGGATTGGGTTATTTTTCCGAAGAATATTTGAATACAATTTCATGGATCAAAGAAGCACAATTGGATTTTGTTCTTTATAAAAATTTAAAAGTAAGAGTTCTAATAAACCAAAATCCGGAACAAGGCTCTTTCTCAACGCTTCAAACTGTTTTACACCAGATTCCCAAAAACAAATCGGTACTCATTAGTCCTATTGACGTTCCTATATTGAACTCTGCCGAACTACAAAACATTATCGAAGAACAAAACCAAATTGTACTTCCCAATTTTGAAGGCAAAAATGGTCATCCGATAAAGTTGGGTTCAGAATTTTGGGAGCTTTTACTTTCGTTAGATCCAACCGATGAAAGTAGCCGATTGGATTTGGAAATCAAAAAAATAAATCCTTCAAAAATAACAACAATCGCGATAACCGATTCCAGTATCGTAAAAAATCTAAATACTCCAAAAGATTGGGCAACGTATTTAACGGAAATTCCACAATAGGAGTAAATTTCACGAAGTTACTCAAAGGAGACACAAAGATTCGCAAAGAAAAAATGGGTTCTTGAGATTGAGCTTAAAAAACTTTGCGAGACTTTGTGAATTCTTCGCGCTTCTCTGCCAAATAAAATCTAATGCCTATTGCAGATTTAAATTTTTATCAGAAATAAGCATAAAAAAAAGCGTCTCGAAAACTATCGAAACGCTTTTAAAAATTAGTCGTAAAAATCTTTATTGAAGTAAAAACAAAGCTCTATTCGTTAATTCATTCTTGTATTTTAATACATCATCTAAATGCTCTAATAAATATTCATTGTTTTCAATACTTAATTTCATTTTAGAATCGCTAAACATTAATTTGCAGATTACTTTTTTTGTACTATCATCAATACTGATATTAAAAAAACTTTTAAAATCTTTATAAAAAATTCTTTCATTTGGAACTTTCTTATTTTGAATAAGTAGTGTTCTTATCATATGATATGCTTGAATTTCAGACTCTGTCGTAACAACCCCTAATGAATTAGAATTTGATTCATTAATAACTTTTTTATCGTATAGTGATTTTAGTAATGAGGAATTAATTAAACTTATCATTTTACTCTGCGTTTCATCATTAAACTTAGTCTTGAAATTCATATTTCTATGAATAATTTTCAATAAGTCCTTCGACGGAGCAAGAAGTTCTTTTAACAAAGCATTCTCAAAGTCTTCAACAAAAACACTTTCTTGGGCAGTTTGAATAATTTCCTTAACCAAAATATACCTCTTATCAAATTTAGTTAATGTTTCAATATCACTCTCTGTATAGCTGTTTAAATTAAATATAAAAAAAGGTTTACTATCAATCACATTTGGGTCTATTACGTCTGAATAAAACCTATATTCTATACCATTTGTTAATATTGCAATTTTTGAATTTTTTGTATTACCAAAATACCCATTTAATTGACCTGCTTCTTTATCAGTTAAACGACTATTATACTTTTTTGCTTCTATTAAAATAGTATCCTTTTTATTTAAAATTATAGCATAATCTATTTTCTGACTTATACGATTTCCAAAATCCGCATTATATTCCGGTATTAAATCATTTGAAACAAAATTTAGCATCTCAAAAAAAGGCTCAATCAAAAACTTACGGGTTTGTGCTTCATTAGAACATAATTCAATAGCTTCAGTAAGTTTAAAATTATCGAGCAATTTTTTCAATTGATTAATAGCCTGTTTAGGAATATTTGTTGCCATTTTAGAATTTTTAATTATTATAATCAAATCTAATAAAATAAATCTACACATTGCTTTTAGCAAACCTTTTTGTTGCATAATTCTTTCAATTGCAATATTTAACATAAAAAAAGCGTCTCGAAAACTATCGAAACGCTTTTTTACAAATTAAATTCAACCTATTTCTTAATTAATTCCTGCAATGGTTTTAGTTGTTCCAAATCAATTTTTGATTCTTTCAAAACCGAAATCATATTCATAATATTCGTTGGATTCATGTCTTTTCCTAAAACTCTGACGACAGCAAAACCAGCATCTTTTTTATTGGCAAAAAACACAAATTCATTAATATGATCATCAGTCCCAACATAACTGACTGAAGCTCCTTCCTTGCCCGAACCAAATTTCATCAACTGTTGGTACATCGTATCTTTTAGAATCAAATTGACCTTGGCACGTTCTGTTTCAAATTGCGCTTTGTTTTTATCATTCAATTTGAAAGCCAAAACATTGACTTTATCAAAAGAGTGCAAGGCTTCTTTCTGCGCAACTGTCAATTTGGTTTTATCAACATTCAAGATGTTTGACGAAATATCCAAGGCAATAAAATCTTTGTTTTCGGTATTCTGCACAAAGTATTTTTGCAAAGTAGGCTCCGAATTACAGCTTCCAAAAAACAAACTGACCAGCAGTGTGATTATAAATAGTATAAGTTTCATTTTACTTTTTACCTTTAGTTGCTTTCTTCAAATCATCCCCGCCAGGAATTCTCATTTTATCAGTCAGGACCGAGATTTCATCCAAATCAAAATCTCCTGTTAATGACATCAGGACCGTGTCTTCGTCTTTTCCGCCTTCGATAAACATTAGCAACTCTTTAATTTGTGAATCTTTGGCTCCTGATCTCACCATAATTTTGATGTTTCGGCCTTTATCATTTACACGCATCAATTCTTCCAACCCAGCGGTCTTAATGTATTTATCGGCAGCTACTTTCATTTCGCCTTCTACTCTTGTACTTTGAGTAGTAAACACTTTTAAATTTTCTAATTTCTTTATCAGGTTCATGTATTGCTGGGCCTCTTTATCGGAGGTATCCACTTTTACTTTGCTCATCAATTCAAACATTTTCTTGTTGACTACAATTGATGTTACATCATCTTGTCCGTCAAATTTATCGAATGCTCCTTGTGCAAAAAATGGACTTGATACTAATACTGCTACTAATGTGATTATTAACTTTTTCATTTTATTTTGATTTAATGATTATTATTATTTTAAAATTCAACTATTGGCTTGAATGCTCTAGAATCACTCTCGCTTTATTTTTATTCAACAAATGCTTTGTTCTTGGTTGTTTCATATACTTGAAGATATTGCACCCCTTCAATCCCAACGTTTACATGATTAGACAACATGGCCAATGCCTTTTGAGTGGCTGCTAAGGCTTCTTCCGGATCATCATAAGTTCCTAACTCTCGATTTTCTTTTACGGTATTAGTATTAAAATAAGTATAAGTTCCTATTCCCAACATCACAACAATCGATGCTGCTATCGAAAACCAGGCGATTTTTCCTTTTTTTGAATGCAGTGCTACTTTTTGTGTAAAAGTATCGTCTTTTGCTTTTGCAAAATACCCGAATAAAGGGCGATATTGCTCTAAATGTTCTGCTACATTTGGAGAAGAAAAATAATCTTTCAACTCATTTTCTTCGGCAATACTTGTTTCTCCTTCAAAGTATTTTTCTAAAAGTGCTTCCATTTTATTGTATTCCATAACTGTGTGTTTTAAACATGTATTCTCTAATTGTTTTCCGTGCTCTTGAAAGTGCCACTCTTACGGCAGTTTCATTCATCTCCACTATTTTTGCGATTTCCGAAAATTCGCATTGCTCAATATCCCGTAGTTGAATAATCAATCGTTGTTGATCGGGCAGTTGCTCTATAATTTTTTCTACCCAATTTAAACTATCGTTGTCCTCTACTTTTTTGTCTAAACTTGGCTCTCTATCCGTAAAATTATTGTGCACAATTTTTAGATTACTGGCTCTTTTCGATTTTAACTGGTCCAGACAATAATTTTTGGTCATTGTCATTGCCACTGCTTCGATACTATTATACGAATCTAAGTTTTCATTTTTACTCCATAATTTTACCAAAATTTCCTGAGTGGCATCTTCTGCTTCCTCTGTGCTTACGAGCAATCGCTTGGCCAATCGAAAGAGCTTGTCTTTGAATGGATTGATTAAAAACACAAATTCATTTTGGTTCATAAAATGGTTCTATTAATTCGGTTATACAATCAAGACGATACACTATTACATTTGTTACAAAAAAAAAATTAAATTAAACTAAAGTTAGTATTTTTGCGTTCTGTACCTACTAGAAAATATGATATGAAGACATCTTTCAAAATTACACTTTTATTATTCTTGGCCCTTTTTATATTTCAGAGTTGCGAAGATATGGACGATGTTGCTCCACCCCCTTCTCTAGAAGTCAATGATTTTATATGGAAAGGCTTAAACTTATATTATTTATGGCAAGCTGATGTTCCTAATTTGGCAGACAAGCGATTTGCCAATCAAACCGATTTAAATACTTTTTTGAAAGGATACAACAAACCTGAAGATTTATTTGATGCATTAAGAGTCGATAAAACTATAGATCGTTTTAGTTGGATTGTAAGTGATTATCTGGAACTGGAAGGGATGCTTCAAGGAACAACAAAAAATGACGGAGTAGATTTTGGTCTCTACCGCAAATCATCAAGCTCTGATGAAATATTTGGATGGGTACGATACATTATTCCAAACTCAGATGCTGCAACCAAGGATATTAAACGTGGCGCTATATTTTATGGTGTAAATGGAACAAAACTTACCGTTGGCAACTACCAAACGCTATTGATAAATGCCGAAAGTTATACTCTGAATTTAGCTGATTTTGATAATGGTCAAATTACACCAAACGGAAAATCGGTATCTTTAACAAAAACCGAACTTGCCGAAAATCCAATTTTGGTAAATACAGTAATTGAATCCGGAAGCCATAAAATTGGGTATTTAATGTACAATGGTTTTTACCCCAATTATGACACACAATTGAATGATGCCTTTGGGACTTTAAAAACGCAAGGAGTAACCGATTTAGTTTTAGATTTAAGATATAATTCTGGTGGTTCCGTTCAAACTGCTACCCGTTTGGCGAGTATGATTACGGGACAATTTACCGACAAAGTTTTTTCTAAACAACGATGGAACGATAAAATCAATGCTTATTTTGAATCTGAAGATCCCGAAGCATTAAAAAACTTATTTACTAATAAAGTTGGTACCGATCCATTGAACAGTTTGAATCTTACTAAAATTTATATCTTAACAACCAAAAGCACAGCCTCGGCAAGTGAATTGGTCATCAACGGATTAAAGCCTTATATTGATGTGGTTCAAATTGGGGATATCACTACCGGTAAAAATGTGGGTTCAATCACGATCTACGACTCTCCAACTTTTGGGAAAGAAAATAGAAATCCGAATCATCGTTATGCCATGCAACCTTTAGTTTTAAAAATTGTAAATGCAGTTGATTTTGGTGATTATTATAATGGTTTAACTCCTACTTATGCCTTAAAAGAAAACCTTGCCAATTTGGGTATTTTAGGCACTACATCTGATCCTTTATTGAGTACGGCAATTGGGAAAATTATCGGAACTGCCAAAATGATTAAAAAGAGTTCAGGAAAATCATACCCTTATTTTAAAGATGCAAAATCTGTAATTGGTCAAGATCAAATGTATGTCGAAAAAGTACCAGCCGGGCTTTTAAAATCTTTGGAATAAATAAATCAAATCAAAAAAGGCTTTCATCACTGAAAGCCTTTTTTTTTCCAAAAACTAAAAAACCTAATACCATTAATTATTTCAAAATATTAAATGAAACATACAACGATATTATACCAAACTAATCATTAAAATAAAATCCCGCTGGAATAACACCAACTGAGAAAGTTTTTTCTAAGACTCCTATAGATGGTGAGATCAGTCCATAAACATATACTTTTCCATTATGCTGATAATCTCCTGCATCACCCACATAAATATAACTTCCGTGTACTGCAAAACTGTACACACCATAAACACCTTGTGGAGTAGTGCTGAACAATGGAGATGCAGGCAAAGCGGTTGCCCCATCTTCCATTTTAAAAATATCCGCATCAACAGTATAGTAAGCATCGTTGCCTCCCAAAACTAAATTTGACAAATGTTTTTTTGCATCCGAGTACCCAATTGTACTGGTCACCTTATTGGTTGACATATCTACTTTTACTATTTTTCCCGCCGTTTCTGTCAAAGGAGCAGAAACATAGCTTGGGTTTCCAGAACAAGCAACCCATAAAGTTCCTCCTTTTATGTCCATACTGTCTGGAACATCGCCAACTGCAATTGTTGTAGAAATACTATTAGTAGCGGCATCTATAACCGAAATTTTATTTCCATAGTTGTAGCCACCTTTATGGGCTACATACAATTTTCCTGAATTTGCAATAATTCTTTCAGGACCTTCAACAACCGGAATGGTGCTTGATACTTTATTCGCTGTCAAATCGATTACGGCAACATAATCATCTGTTGCAACACCGCCATCGCCCCAATTGGTCACATACCCTTTGCCATTTGCAAAAGCAATATATCTCGGATTCTTTAATCCCGAGTTAATGCTTCCAACACTTTGTAGCGTATAACGATTTACGATTTCTATTTTGTTACTTCCATTCAATATAATATAAGCGTTTTCTCCATTAAAACCGATATCCTGTCCTACATCTCCTAAAGTGATTGTTGGATTTACTACTGAAAAAATATCATTTTGTGCCGTAACAAAATCAGACGAAACATAAGAAACTGAGGCATCTGTATGTCCAAATCCACCTTGATTTAAAATTAAAAAGCCGTTATCATAACTTCCCAATGGAGTATCGTCATTTGTGTCATCGTTACTTGTACAGGATACAAAAAACAAAGAAAAACAAACTAAGGCCAAAACTGATTTACTGAAATTCATAGTATTAAAATTTAAAGGTTAGACTGATTGTAAAATTTCTTCCCGGCATATAACGCTGAGAAATGCTTTGATAATTCTGATTAAAAAGGTTCAATGCTTGTAAACCCAATGAATAGGTATATTTTGAACCCAAATTATAATACATTGCTAGATTTGAAACCCAATATTCTTTGACCAAATTATACTTTGCAGAAGGTGTTGACACTGCTCCATTAAATAAAAATTGATAAGTTGCTGTCCATTTGTTATAGGAATACGAAACGTTAGAATTAAATTTATGGTATGGAACATATATTAATTGTTCACCCGTTTCTACATTTTTTGAAACAGTATAAGCATAACTTGCATTGAGTGCTATATTATTTTTGCCATAAGTATTTGACCAACCCAAAATAGTTTCGGAACCATAAGTATTAACTCGATTTGTGTTTTCGGGGGTCCAATTTGATCCGTTTGTTGGTATCCAGCCAATCAAATCATTTATTTTTATAAAATAAATTGTTTCGGATAAAGTGATTTTTTTATACGAAAAAACATTACCAACTTCGGCCTGATAGGAATTCTCGGGTTTCAAATTGACATTTCCGCCCGGCTGCCAATACAAATCATTGAATGTTGGAATCCGGAAGTTTCTCGAAAGATTGACTTTTAAATTATAAAAAGAATTAAAGATATAAGACGAGCCCAATGAGAATAAAAACGGGCTTTCATAATCCGAACTAATTTCTTTTCTGAGACCCAATTCGTTTTGCCATTTTTCATTGTATTTCTGAACTGCTTTTATTGCAATCGCACCAATCTGCCGGGTATTGTCTCCAAAACTGGTGCCAAAACCTTTCGTACGATTGTAGTCTAAAATTCCGTTTAACTTAACCGATTTCAACACTGTGTAGCCCAGATCCATTTTTGCAATAAACGATTCCGATTTGCCAAAACTAAAATCATCACTGTCATTATTTTCATAATATTGATATAGTTCTGTGAGATAGGCAATTTTATAATTGCTGGTGAAACGATCATTGGTGGTTGAATATTCCAAAAGATTTCGACTAAAGGTGTTGATATACTTTGTTTTGGAATCGGATTCTGAAATTAAAGAGTTATTACGGTCAGTGTTTGAAGTCTGACTGTAAAAAGTAACAACCGAATTGGGTTTGATTTTGTATCCAACGTTGGCAAACAAATTGGTCGTTGCGTATTGTCCGTTTTCGTTTTTTCGCTGCTTCCCGTCCCCTGTAAATTGGTTTATATAAGGATAATCATTATCCGAGCTGTTTCTTGAAAACCCAACTTGAGTACTCCATTTTTTATTTGAAATCGTCATTTTATAATTGACACTAACAGTATTGAAACTTCCGTAATCCAATCGAATATCATTTTCAAATTTGTTCCTGAAAACCAAATCATTGCTTAAATGAACAGTTCCTCCTATGGCGCCACTTCCATAACTCACACTTCCCCCACCGCCTTTTATACTTATCGAATTAAAATCGGGCGCTGTGAATGTATTAAAATCGGCACTTCCGTTGAGTTGCGAATTAACGTTTATTCCGTTCCAGATTACTGCCGTTTGCGAAGCTGTTGTTCCCCTAAAAGAAACCGTCGAAGTCATTCCGCGCCCATATTCCTTGAAATACAGCACACTGTTATAATTCAACAAATTGGAAAGTGAAGATTGATTTTTGTTAATAACTGAATCATTAAGAACCTGAATCGATTGCGATTTATTATTGGTATATAGAGTACGGTCAGAAACAATAACCTCTTTTAAATTGGTTATAGAGTCATTTTGCGCCGAAATAAATTGGCACATCAACACAAAAAAGGAAAATATTAGTTTTCTTAAAGTCATAATTTCTGAACCTTTTTTCCCGAAAGTTCGATATTCGTTAAGAAAAAAGGCAGGTCTCCTGGCTTGCGTCTTGTTGTTGACCTTCCCATTACAATTTTAAATTTCGGAGTTTAGACTTTAGAGTTAATCTAAAATCTGAATTCTAAAATCTACAATTTAAAACAGTGGTTTGTAGATAACAACAAGCTTGATAGCTTACAGTTGCGGGAACAGCTTAGGTTTTGAACCTAATTCCCTTTTAATGTGTTTTCGAAAAATGTAAAATACAACCTTAATTCGGATGCAAATATAACCGAAATGAATCTACAAATCCAACAGTTTTATTTTTTTAATCGAAAAACAACTAAATTTAAACATAAAAATTAAACGCAATAAGAAAGAATAGTAACCTAGTTTTAGGGCTTAAATTTCTCTTTTTTTAAAATAATTTATCTTGGGTTTTTAACCAAAATGGTTTTTAAAACTAATATTTGTCTTATTTTTTCTTATAAAAAATAAACAAGGGATTTATAAATTGGCATACCTTTGTTGCCATAGTTAATTATTAAAATATGAGAATTTCAATTTACAGGACACTATTTTTTATTGCTCTATTGTCTGTTTCGGGTTGCCAAAACAAAGAAAAAAAAAGCTCTCTAGACATTTCAAAATCAAAGAATAGTGTCGAATATGCCAAAAGTTTGGCTATTTGCAAATACAATGGTTATACTGTAGTAACCGTATCAAATCCGTGGCCAGATGCCCATAAAAACTTTACTTATATTCTAAAAGAAAAAAACGGAATTGTACCAGATAGTTTGAAAAAAAATCCAACAATTGTCGTTCCTCTGCAATCTATTGTAGTGACCTCAACAACAAATATTCCTTTTTTGGAAATGCTAGGAGTTGAAAAAAAATTAATAGGATTCCCCGACACCAATTATATTTCATCCCAAAAAACGAGAGCTCTAATTGATGCCGATTTAATTAAAAACGTTGGGCAAAATGAGAAACTTAATATCGAACAACTAATCGATTTGTCACCAAATCTAATTGTCACTTTTGGCATTGACAATAACAATCCATCAATTGAAAATCTTCAAAAAAGTGGTTTAAATGTACTGATTGAAGCTGATTGGATGGAGCAGTCTCCTCTTGGAAAAGCAGAATGGATTAAACTCTACGGAGCACTTTTTGGCAAAGAAAAAGAAGCAAAAAATCTCTTTAATACTATTGTCAAAAACTACAATGCTGCCAAACAATTAGTTGCCAACACTAACAGACAACCAACTGTAATGTATGGCTCTATGTACCAAGACCAATGGTTTGTCGCTAGAGGAAACAGTTGGGTAGCACAGTTTATGAAAGATGCTGGAGCCAATTATTTATGGGCAAATGAATCTGGAACCGGAAGCCTAAGTTTACCCTTTGAAAAAGTTTTGGAAAAGGCAAAAAACGCTCAATTTTGGATTGCCACAGGTTCCTTCAAAACATTTTTAGAATTAGAAAATAGCAATCCTCATTACAGTCAATTTGATGCTGTCAAAACAAAAAATGTTTATACATTTGAAAATAAATATGGAGCAACTGGCGGCACAATTTATTACGAACTTGCAGCAAGTCGTCCTGATTTAGTTCTTAAAGATTATATTAAAATTTTCAATCCAGAACTTCTTCCAAATTATACTTTTACATTTGCGCAAAAACTAAATTAAAAAACAACTCAACAGACCTAACAGCTTGCTAAGACGGGTTAGGGCTTTGCTAAAAAAAGCGAATTGAACAATCCAAAACGAAATACAATTTTATTCACATTGCTTTTTTTAGGGCTTATCGTTCTGTTTTTTATAAACATCAGTTTTGGATCCATTAGAATTCCTTTTAAAGAAGTATACACCAGTTTGACAGGAGGACAATCGAGTAAATCAACTTGGGAATACATCATCGTTAATTATCGCTTACCTAAGGCCATTACAGCAGTGTTAGTTGGAATTGGCTTGTCAATAAGTGGATTATTAATGCAAACTTTATTTCGAAATCCACTCGCTGGACCTTACGTTTTGGGACTCAGTTCTGGTGCCAGCTTAGGTGTCGCTTTTGTGATATTGGGTGCTAGTGTATTACCTCCATTTTTGAGTAGCATATTACTGTCATCCTACGGAATCATTTTGGCTTCAACAATTGGAAGCACAATGGTTTTGCTTCTAGTTTTAGTTGTCTCACAAAAGCTGCGGGACACTGCCGCTATTCTTATTGTTGGACTAATGTTTGGAAGTTTTACAAGTGCCATTGTTAGTGTACTCTCTTACTTTAGTACAGCAGAACAATTGCAAAAATTCACTTTTTGGTCAATGGGAAGCTTGGGCAATTTATCTTGGTCTTCAATTCTTATTTTGTCCATCTGTGTTTCAATTGGGTTACTATTGAGTTTATACAGTATTAAACCTTTAAATGCGTTGCTTTTGGGCGAGAATTACGCTAAAAGTATGGGGCTGAATTTCAATAGAGCCCGACTTATAATTATATTGGCAACCAGTATTTTAGTAGGTAGCATTACTGCCTATGCCGGCCCTATAGCTTTTATAGGTTTGGCAGTACCCCATATTGCCAAATTAGTGTTTCAAACGAGTAATCATACTATTTTATACTGGAGTACTTTGCTTTTTGGAGCTGCAATTATGCTAATTTGCGATGTAGTTTCCCAAATGCCAGGAATGGAAATCACCTTGCCTATTAATGCTATTACTTCGATATTGGGAGCGCCAGTTGTGATTTGGCTGTTGGTTCGAAAGAGCAGTTTTAAGTGATGGTTCAAGATTCAATTTTAACCACATAGATTCTGTGTTGATTTCAAAATTTAATCTATGTGGTTAAAAAAAAATAAAACTATAAATAAAACATATTATGCCACATTTTGTAATTGATTGTTCCGAAAGCATACTGAATCTAAAATCCCCCCAAGAAATTATGCAAGCTGTTTATGACACCGCAGAATCCACTGGCCTTTTTAGCCCCGGTGACATCAAAGTTCGCATCAATCCTTTTCAATATTACAATATTGGGAATACTACTGATGATTTTATTCATATTTTTGCCAATATAATGGAAGGGAGAACCACAGTTCAAAAAAGCAATCTCTCCAACAAAATAGTTGGTAAACTAAAAGTACTATTTCCCGAGGTTCCAATTTTATCTATCAATATTAGGGACTTTGAAAAAGCAACCTATTGCAATAAATCTATGGTTTAAGTTTTCGTTTTTCAGTAAAGCCATTATTTAAGAATTTAGAACATCTCAAAAATGAATACTATCCTAACCACAGAAAATTTAAGCATTGGCTACACTTCCAAAAAAGAAACAGTGACCATTGCTGAAAACCTCAACTTGAATTTGCAGGCAGGGAAACTGATTGCTTTGATTGGGGCAAATGGTATTGGAAAATCTACTTTATTACGAACCATTACTGGAATTCAGAAACCTTTGCAGGGAACTGTTTTTTTGAACGATAAGAAAATAACTAGTTACGAACCTTTGGCACTGGCCCAAAATTTAAGTATGGTTTTGACCGAAAAGTTGCCTTCGAGTAATTTAACCGTTTTTGAATTGGTGGCGCTCGGACGTCAGCCTTACACTAATTGGATTGGCACTTTAGCAGATACCGATGTCAAAATCATTCAAGAGGCAATAGAACTAACACAAATTGGCCATTTGTCTCAAAAAAAACATTTCGAAATCAGTGACGGACAGTTGCAAAAAGTTTTGATTGCAAGAGCATTGGCGCAAGATACGCCTTTGATTATTCTGGATGAACCCACTACCCATTTGGATTTATTACACAAAGTTTCTTTGCTTAAACTATTAAAAAAACTAACTCACGAAACTGGAAAATGTATTTTGTTTTCAACTCACGACATTGATATGGCCATACAATTAAGTGATGAAATGATTATCATGACTCCGGAGACAGTAGTCCAAGATGACCCTTGTAACTTGATTAGTAAAGGCAGTTTTAATACTTTATTCAAAGACGAACATATTGTTTTTCACAGCGAAAAGGGTAAATTTGTTATTACTTAGAAATTATTAGTCATGAATTATAGGTCTTAGCTTTACTGTACTAGAATGAAATCTGTAAACTGAAATCTGTGAACTATTTTATGCTCCTTTCAGTAAATTAATACTAACCGTTGCAATCTCTGAATCGGGGAATTTTTTAAAATAGTTAGGATCTGGAAATAATCCAGCTTCGGCTGCGATTTTATGAAGTACTTCAACCTCAACTATAAATTGATCCGAAAAACCGTGCGTGGCATCATAAGCCGTTGCGGCAGTTTTTCCTAAATTTAAAGCGGTCAAATGAGGAGCAATAGTATGCAATTCAATAATTAGCAATCCAAATTTATGAACATAAGGCGACCATTTTTTGAAGTGCTCCAATAAATTATCTTCCACTAAACTATTATTTATCCGAACGCCTCTATGAGCAAATGCTCCAGTTGAATTACTTATTCTTTCTTCAGTGATTTGTTTTGGCATTTCCCAAATTCTATTGTGATCCAGAAAAGTTCTTACGTTCAACAAATCTTTCAGATCAATATTATAGTTCTCCCACAAATCTTCTGCCAGCAAATCGGGACGACCAATATCTCCCCAAATTACTTTCGCCCATATATCGGCTTTAATCAAATTGGCTCTTGTTACTTTAAGAGCCGCTTGATTATAATCGGCTCCCACCAAAAATAAAGGATGAGCACTAAGCATTTTTCCTCTCAAAGTTTGACGTTCAATAACATTGAAAATATGTTCTAGGAAAGCGCCGTTTCCACAGCCCATATCCAAGATTCCTTTGGGTTGTTCCTCTATTGGCAAATTAAATAATTTGATGATAATTTCGTCCACCACTTTAAAATAAGCATCGTGTGCACCTCCGCTTCCCCAGACATTCATCTCGCGGTCCACGTGAATTTCATCTTCTCCATCTCCAACAATCCTTAAAATAGAAGGATTACCAAAAATCAATTCCTCTATTTTACTAAAAGTAGGCAAATATGAAACCGTGACTCCATAAGCCGAAGCTCTTTTGGCAAAAAACAAACCTGTTTCGGTAAACTGATAATTGCCCTTCTTTTGGGTAAACCAACCTAAATACACCAAAAAATCGAGTATAATTTTGAAATTTTCAGGTGATTTATGAAATTCCTCTGGGCGAAAGGAAATCTCCATAAAATATTTGTGAAACATGCCACTCATACCCAAACCCACAATAGTTGGACCAACCAAAAAACCTTCAATATGTTTTAGAATCTGATGCTGTATTGAATTGGTCATAGAATCCGTAGAAAATGAGATTCCATAGTTGTCTTTGTATTTTTCGAAAATAAATTTTAAGCGTTCAAATGGAGCTTCATCAAACAATCGAGGATGAAAATCCATAGAAAACTGCAATAAATCCACCACCTCTTTATACAATGGAAACAGAGAAAAAGCAATTTCGCTTATCTCATTGGTGCTAATTGTAATTCCGTCAGCTTCTGCGTCAATTTTATAATCTAAGAAACCTTGTGAAGCTAATACTCTTAAAGCCACATTAAGATAACCTTCGTTGGCTTTGAATTTTTCTGTAAGTTCTGAAAGACTTGTTTTCTTTTTATCCAAAATGCAAGTCATTATTCCTTTTTTATAAAGCGAATAAGCAACTGGCGCGGTTACTAAACCATCCAAATGTTTAAAAATGGTACTTCGTAAGGAAACATTATCTATCATAAAAAAGAATTTAAGACAGAGCAAAATTGTCTATCTCAAATATATGAAATTTCCTTTAAAAATGACTTACTAATTGTGTATCTAATTTTCTTTAAGTACCTAAAAACAAACCTACAACCCAATCTGTCTCTTGGCCTCACCAACAACAAAAGCAACCGAATTGGCAATATTAAAACTTCGAATTAATGGTGACATAGGAATAGTCAGATGGTTTTCGAATAAACCTAAAACTTCTACGCTCAAACCCACACTTTCTTTTCCAAAAACCAGCCAATCACCATCTTGGAATTTTGCATCATAAATTGATGTCGAAGCATGAGAACTCATCAGAAAAACTCTGGATTGGTCTGGAATTTGAGACATCCATTCCGCTACATTTTGGTATTCGGTTACATCAAGGTGTACCCAATAATCGAGTCCGGAGCGCTTCAGGTTTTTATCATTGATAACAAATCCAAAAGGATGAATTAGATGCAAACGACTTTGGGTGCCTACACATAGACGGCCAATATTTCCGGTATTATTTGGTATTTCGGGTTCTACGAGAACTATATTTAGCATTTCTTAATGGTTAATCGGTTATTTGTCTATTTGGAAATCCTTCACTTCTAAAACTGCTCCTGCTTGCAAATCGTCCAAATGTACGTTTCCGATTCGGACTCTTACCAATCTTAAAGTTGGAAAACCAACAGCTGCTGTCATTTTACGTACTTGGCGAAACTTCCCTTCATTAACAGTTATAGAAGCCCAAGAAGTAGGACCGTGACGTTCGTCCCGAATCTTTTTTCCTCTTATTCCAAAATTGGGAATTTCGTTTACTATAAAAGCTTTGCAGGGTTTGGTGATGTATTTGGTGCCATTAAAACCAATCTCAACTCCCCTTTTCAATTGTTCAATCGCTTCTTGTGTGATAATGCCATCGACTTGCACGTAATACTCTTTATCGACTTTTTTGCTCCGAATGATTTCACTCATTTTACCGTCGGTCGTCAATAATAGCAAACCTTCAGAATCTTCATCAAGACGACCAATTGCCATTGTTCCAGCAGGAAAATCGTGTAATTCTCCCAAGAGTTTTTTCTTGCGCTTCAATTCGTAAATAAATTGACTTAAATAACCATAGGGCTTATGGAGAATGAAATGATGATGGGACATTATAACTAAATTTTAAATAAACAAAGATAGTTTTGTTTTTGCACTATAAAAAAAAAGGACTACACATTTCGTTTTTTAAACCAAACGCTTTGTTAAATAATTGAATTACTGTAGAAAAAAAGCGTACCATTATAGTAATTACAGTAGTAACACTAAAATTTAACGATATGGAAAGCAATAATTTAGGTTCTAAAAAAACCAATAACAAGCAAAATTCAGACACCGAATCTATTGTTGGAAGCTTGAATCCAGAAACATCAAAACTTAAAGAAGAAATAGAAATTGATAGTCACGGGAATGAAAAAGTAGTACAAAGAGCTCGTAATATTGAAGGTACCATTCCAAATCTTCCGGAAGAAATCGATACAGATCAACTAGAAAAAAAAGGTTTGAACCGTGGAGTTTTAACAGAAAAAGACACGAAAAAAACACTAGAAAATAGAGATCGAAATTCGGATATAACACCGAATCGATATCCAAACTCAAATCCTGATAATCACATAGATCGAGGAAATCAGAAATTGGATGAGTAAGAGTTAAGGTCTTTTTGAAAAAAATTTTAAACTCAAAATGCTAGGTGCTCTCCAGAGTATCTAGCATTTTTTTATTAAGGCTTTAAAACTAAAACGAAACATTTAACCCAACATTAAACACCAATTGAAACTGATTGAACGATTGATTTTCTAATGGATTTACATAATAATTCATTCCTGGTTCGATAAAAAATTTGGTTTTCTTATAGATTTCATATTGCAAAGTACTGCTCAATAAAGTTCCGTACACATAATCATTTACATTTTTATTTTCTCCTATAGAATTGCCATTCAAAGCAATATCATTAGAAATTAACTTACCGACAAAACCTCCTGTATTCATAGTAATATTGGCTTTCTTTTTGCTTAAAAGCACATAAGAAACCTCTAAAGGCATCTCAAAATATTTTAAGTTTTGAGTCACATTACCTTTTTCAAAACCATTATCAACATTGGAATTTGATGCAAACATATAATCTTGATTATTAGAAATAAAAACAATTTCATAATTGTTTTTTGAAGAACTAGGCTGATAAATAGTATTTACAATTGGCAAAGTACCTGATACAATTCCAGAACGACTTTGTTGTTCATAATACGAAACCCCTGCTATTTTTTGCCCAAGTTCATTAATTTTAAATCCAGAACTTATTCCCCATTTTTTGTTCAGTTTGTAGTTGGTCTTCACTCCATAACCATTGGATTGTTTTGAATCTACAGTGTTTCCAAGAGCTTTTTCATTGTTGTAATTTTGTGAACTCATAACTCCTGCAAACACTTGAAGTGACCATTTATCAATGCTTTCTGATATTGTTTTTTTCTTTGTTTTATCCAGTTCCACCTGCACTAAAGCCTGTTCTAATTGAGCAACTTCTGATTTTATTTTGCTAAGTGAATCTTTTGAGATTGCACTTTCTATCGATTTTTTATTGCTGTTAGGTTTTTCAATACTAGTTTCTTGGTTAGTTATAGCCACTTTATTGGCATTTATATTACTCACTTGAGTTGACTTATCAATTGACAATGATGATTTGGAAATTGAATTTTCTAAATCATCTTTATCAGCATTCAACTGTGAAATGCTTTTATTTTCATTATTTACTAAAGCTTTATCACTGGAATTTGAATTAGCAACTTCAACAGTATTGCCAACTATTAATTTTGATGTTGAAGCTATTGAAGTTGAATTCTGATTCGCAACTACCGAATTGGATTTTGATTCTCTTTTATTTTGATCCGCATTCTTAAATCTTGATTTTTTTTCCGCTATAGAAGAATTGTTTGAAATGGTAACAATCTGGTTATGATTTGAATGTATTTGAATAGTATTTAATTTGACAATTGTGGTTTTTTTATCCGTACTGTCATTATCACGGTTTTGATTGAAACTATTTTTAGAATTACTGTTGCTTTTCACATTGCCATTAAAATGCCTGCCTTTATCTATATTGGTATTGTCTTCCAAATTCTTTTCAAAAACAACTCCATCTGCATTATTTTCCATATTTAATTCAATGACACTTTGCTGATTTGAATTAAAATACAAAATAGCCGGAACAGAAAGTCCAACTACCAAACTAGCAGCAATCGTCCACCAAATAATGGCTCGCTTATTTTTTTTAGGTTCGTCTAATTGTGCTTCAATTTTATCCCACAACTCGGGAGGTGGAATACTGGAGAAGTCTTCCAATGAAGAAAAAATAGTTTTAGTTTCTTTATTTTTCATCAATTTCATGCTATTTTACAATTTAATACCGCCAAAATTTTTTTTTGCAAAATCCCTTTTGCCCTGTTCAAATTCGATTTAGAAGTTCCTTCTGTTATTTGAAGCAACTCTGCGATTTCTTTGTGTTTCATTTTCTCGAAAACGAACAAGTTAAAGACCATTCGGTATTGGTCTGGCAATTCTTGTATGTATTCCAATAATTTTTCTTGTGGAATAGGCTCCATTACCAATTCGTCTTCATCACTTACTTCTTCATCAATATCATAAATATCCAAAAACAAAATATCTTTTTTCTTCTTCTTTAATGTTTCTAATAATTTATTGATGAAAATACGTTTTATCCAACCTTCAAAACTTCCCTCAAATTTGTATTGCCCTATTTTTTGAAAAGCAATAACAAAAGCCTCTTGAAAAACATCTTTTGCATCATCTTCGTTTCTCATATATTTAAGGCACAGTCCATACAAAACAGGAGAAAACAACTGATATAATTTCAGTTGTGCTTCTCGGTCGTTTTCGGCGCACCTTTTAATATATTGTTCTACGTCTTCTTTCAAAAAAATGATATTGAATTTGTTGTTATTTTAGTTTTGATTTCAATTAATCGGCATTATCCATTTCGCCTTTGAATACACTTTTTTGATTAGTCAAAAACAAACCGTCATTAGTATTGATTTCCCAAACACTCTCTGCAAAAGTAGGTCTAACTTTTATAGCATTTTCAAAATAATTTTGAGCTGTTTCAACAGAAATAAATTCTCCCTCATTTGTAAAAATAAAGATTTTTCAGGCTCACTGTTCATAATTTCTTTCATGGAAATTTGTTTACCTCTCAAATTATAAAAAGCCCATGAAGAAATAATAAAAATTAAATTTTTCATGTGCTTTTATTTTAGAATTATGATGCTATTTCAATATTAAAAAATTTAAGATTTAGTTTTCAATTCGGCAATTTTATCTTGAATTGCTTTCTTAAAAAGGATAACATTTTGACTTTGATCGGTTGTATTATCAGTATCTAAATATATTTTAGTAATCACACCTCCTTGATTCCATTCAAAATAAACACCACCCTGATCATGGGAGTCTGGCTCACCAAACGTTTTTGTTTGTCCTTTTAAAGTTGTAATTTCGGTTGGGATTTTTTGCAAAAAAGTAGCTAAATCATCTTTATAAACCAATGTTTTAAAACCGTACTGATTAAAATCATATGAGCCATAATTCACTTTTAAATAATGAAGTACTTTTTGACTGTCTATTTTATAAAATTGCTGACAATCAGTCCCAGAACATAAACCAAAATATGTTCCTATAACCACATAGTCCTTAATCTGATTGACTTTTTGGAAGAAAATAGGCTTACTCGATTTTGGAATCACTATATAATCGGCAGGATATGTTACTGTTGGGGTCACTGCATCGCCTGTAAGTTCAGTTTCAAAAAATTCAACTACAATCTGACAATCATCCTGTTTAACCGATTGGATTTTTATAGAATACCCACTCGTTGGTTTTGGTCCGGCGAAAAGTCCCAATATTCTTTTTTGGGTAAAATCAGGAAAATCAATAGCTGCGAATGTCGGACAACTTGTGAATATTTTATCAAACTCTTCTTTCGAATTTAAAACGACAAATACTGGCTGTTTTGGGCTTTCTTTTAAAGTACCGCAATAGCTAAAACTTTCGTATGCAAGATTTGTTACATTTCCACAGTTGGGAGTATTATAATCCGGAGTATCTGTACACGAATAAAAGCCAAATGCTATGAACAATACTAAAATTATTTTTTTCATTACTTTATTTTGTTAAGTTATATCTATAAGATGTGCCTTTAAGAAAAAGGTTGCGTCACTTGTTTTTAAAATTGTTGATTTAGTATTAGATTCAGAAAATTTAGTGAAATTTAAATTTTAAAAATTAAGTACTACGTATTAATGCGTACTTTTACTTTTTTTAAAAAAGAAAATCTATGTTAACAATTCTTCCTCTATTATTGGTTTTTATTATTGCTCTTGCAATCGGTATCTTTATTGGAAAACTCATTTTTTCGGCACGCTTTCAGTCTGAAAAAGTGAGCCTAGAAGAGAAACTAATTGCACTAAATTCACAATTTAACCAACAAAAAGAGCAGTTTTTACTCGATAAAAATACTTTCGAAAAACAATTGGAAACATCCAATGCAGAAAAAGAAAATATCAGAAACGAGAAAGACAGCTTGGCTATACAACTTTCTAAAAAAGAAGTTGATTTTGAAAATCTTTGGGAACGCAACAAAGAACAAAAAGAAGAAGTCGAGAAACTTCAAGAAAAATTCACCAAAGAATTTGAGAATCTTGCCAATAAAATATTAGAAGAGAAATCAAATAAATTTACAGAGCAAAACAAGGAGAATATGAAAAATATCCTGACTCCATTGCAGGATAAAATTCAATTATTCGAGAAAAAAGTCGAAGACACCCACAAAGAAAGCATCGATTACCACGCTGCTTTGCGTCAACAAATATTGGGCTTGCGCGAAATGAATATTCAAATGAGCAAGGAAACCATCAACTTGACCAAAGCCTTAAAAGGCGATAGTAAAATGCAGGGAAACTGGGGAGAACTGGTTTTGGAACGTGTACTTGAAAAATCGGGATTGGAAAAAGGACGCGAATACGAAGTGCAACAAAGCCATACCACTGAGGATGGCAATCGTGTATTCCCAGACGTTGTTGTCAATTTACCTGACGGAAAAAAGATGGTTGTCGATTCTAAAGTTTCTTTGGTTGCTTATGAAAAGTATATTAATGAAGATGATGATGAAGCTGCAAAAACTCGCTATTTAAAAGAGCATGTGAATTCGATAAAACTGCACGTAGAACAATTGGGAAACAAAAATTATCAGGATTTGTACCAAATAGAGAGTCCCGATTTTGTTTTGTTATTCATACCTATGGAACCCGCATTTGCGATAGCGCTCAATGAAGACACCTCACTATACAACAAAGCATTCGAAAAAAATATAGTGATTGTTACCCCATCTACCCTATTGGCAACTTTGCGTACGATTGACAGCATGTGGGCCAACCAAAAACAACAGGAAAATGCTTTTGAGATTGCACGACAAGCTGGAGCATTGTATGATAAATTTGAAGGTTTTGTAACCGATTTAATAAAAATTGGAAAAAAAATAGACGAGAGCAAAGTAGAATACCAAGGTGCCATGAACAAATTGGTCGATGGAAAAGGAAACCTGATTACCAGTGTTGAAAAACTCAAAAAAATGGGAGCCAAAGCCAAAAAAGCACTTCCCGAAAATATTTTGAAAAGAGCCGAAACAGACGAAAATTCACTTTTAAATTAACAATACATGAAAAAATTTCTAGCCCTTATTTTAGTATTAATCACTATTGGTTTTCTAAGTTATTTTGCATTTATTTATTATGTTCCTGTTAGCGAAGGCATACGCTCTGGCGAATTGATTCGATTAAGTCATAAAGGTGTTGTCATCAAAACTTGGGAAGGGGAATTAAGCCAAGGGATTTCTGGCGCTCAAATTTTTAAATTTTCAGTTTTGGACAGTGACAAAGAGGTAATAGAAAAAATGAAAGATTTACAAGGACAATACGTCAAGCTTACTTATGTCGAAAAGTACAGAACCTTTGTCTGGTGGGGAGAAACCAGGTATTTTATAACATCAATTCAAAAGGAAAAATCGCCTTTTGACCAAAGATAAACCTATGGAGAAAATATACAAAACAGTTGTTTCATCTCATGTCAGCATTTCGGTATTGATGCTGCCTTCACATACCAATTTTAGCGGAAAAATTCACGGTGGTTATATTTTATCACTTCTGGATCAAATTGCTTTTGCCTGTGGTTCCAAATTTTCGGGAAATTATTGTGTAACGGCATCTGTAGATACCGTAAATTTTCTAAAACCCATAGAAGTGGGCGAACTCGTGACCATGAAAGCTTCGGTAAATTATGTTGGAAAAAGTTCAATGATTGTAGGCATTCGTGTAGAAGCAGAGAACATTCAGACCGGTTACAAAAAGCATTGTAATTCTTCCTATTTTACAATGGTAGCCAAAGACAATGAAGGCAATAGCGTAGCGGTTCCCGGTTTAATTTTATCGAATTTTGAAGATGTAAAACGTTTTTGCAATTCTTTAAAACAAATAGCGCTGAAAAAAGAGCGCGATCTGCATGAAGAGGTTTTCAATTATACATCAAAAGAAACATTGGAAGGGCTAAAAAAATATAATGTCCAAATTAATTTAGATTAGTTTTTATCCAGAGTAATCCTTCTCCTTTTCTATTTTTTTTCGAAATTTTGATATAATTGTCCTCAAAAAAATGTAACTTTAGATAGAATCCTTAATAGAAAAAATCATGAAAAGTTTTACTCTATTATTTCTCATTTTATCTATTTCAGCAATCGAAGCTCAGGAAAAGTTGACTACTTCAAAATGTATTATCCATTTTGAAGCTTCAGTACCTTTGTTTGAAGAAGTTGAAGCACAAAACGATGCAGTCAGTTGTGTTTTAATACCCGATAAAAGTCAGATTACGTTTGTCGCCATCATCAAAAAGTTTGAATTCAAAAGAGATTTGATGAAAGAGCATTTCAACAACAATTACATGGAAAGTGATCAGTACTCAAAAGCCATTTTTAAAGGCATTATTGAAAAATTTGATTTGAAAGACATTACTGAAACAGAGAAAGAATACCAAATAAAAGGAAAAATACAAATACATGGTCAAACCAAGTTAATCACTGTTACAGCAAGAATTAAAAGAGTATTAGACGGTATCAAAATTGAATCTCATTTTAATTTGAATACAGATGATTTTAAAATTGTAATCCCAAGTATTGTAATTGCCAAAGTTTCAAAAAATGTAAATACTAAAATTGAATGTATTTTAAAATAAACATTAATTCAAACAATTTTTTAGTGCACTCATTAGGCTCTTAAATCGGAATCTAAAACCCAAACTTTTGACTTTATCCGAAGAAACTCTCCTACCTGTCAAAACAATACAGGCCATTTCTCCCATTCCTAATCGGATTAAAAAAGTCGGCACATTAGGAAGCCAAATAGAATAACCAAAATTATTGGCCAATGCTCTTGAAAAAGTTGAGTTAGTAGTACTGTCATTGATTGTAGCATTATAAGGACCAACCATTTTTTCGTTTTTAATGGCTTCTATATACATTTCACACAAATCATAAATATGTATCCAAGGCATGTATTGTTTTCCTGACCCCAAAGCACTCCCAAAGCTATTTTTAAAAATCGGAGTAAGTTTATTTAATATTCCCCCATTCTTTCCCAAAACCAAGCCCGTTCTTATTTTTACGGTTCGAATTCCTAAACTAGCAATTAAATCAGCCGATTTTTCCCATTCTTGGCATACAGTTCCAATAAAATCATTGGCAGGCAATGTGTTTTCAGTACAGATTCCTTCTCCGTTTATTGCACCATAAATTCCAATACCGGAGGCCGATACAAAAGCTTCAAGTTTATGATTGTGTTTTTTAAGTACAGAATAAATCAATTGCGCCGATTGTGTTCTGCTTTCGATAATTTCAAGTTTCCTCTTGGCTGTCCATCTTTTATCGGCTATATTCTCACCAGCCAAATGAATAATATAGTCAGCATTGAGCACTGCTGCCTCTTCAATATTTTGAGTCGATACGTCCCAAATATAATAAGAAATATCATTTGTATTCGTTTTACTGTTTCTGGTAAGTATTGAAACAGAAAACCCTCTTTGCACTAGTTCGTCTGTAAGATACTTTCCAATAAATCCTGTTCCTCCTGTTATTAAAACATTCTTTTTCATTACTATATAAATTAGGGCTATCAATTATGATTATGCAAATATAAGTTAATGTTTTGTTTAACATTATTAATAATAAGTTAAACATCGTTATCTTTACAATCAAATTAAACATCTATTATCATGGCAACTAAAAAATCCCCTTTATCCAAAGACCTTATTGTGTCAATGTATATGAACTATACTTTAGAACATAATGAAAAACCGAAATCTGTATTTCATTTTTCCAAAGTGAATGATTTTACAGAAGCTGAATTCTATACTTTTTTTGGCACATTGGAAAGTATCGAAAAAGAAATATTCAATATGTTTTTTGACAAAACAATTGAACTCTTGCAGAAGGACGATAATTACGAAAGTTACGACATGAAAACCAAACTGCTGAGTTTTTACTTTACTTTCTTCGAATTAATTACCGCCAATAGAAGCTATACAATCATGGCTTTGAAACAGCACCAAAATCAACTGAAAAACCTAATGATTCTGTCTGAGTTTAGAACCAAATTCAAAGACTATATCTCCGAAATAATTACAGATGACTTTCGAATTAAAATTGAAAAACTACAACAATACCAAGAAAAAGTTTTAACCGAATCATTTTGGGTTCAATTTCTGTTAACCCTAAAATTTTGGATGGAAGATTCATCCCCTTCATTTGAGAAAACAGATATCTACATCGAAAAATCAGTTAAAGTTTCTTTCGAATTAATAACCATTACACCTATTGATAGCTTAATTGATTTTGGAAAATTCATTTTCAAAGAAAAAATAAACAACAAATAATGAAAACGATAGACTATATCCCAACTTCCAAAATTGAAAGAGCATCAAAACTGGTGCAAACCGGTGCAAAAGTAGGTGTGAACTACTTGAAATATTACGGAGAAAAAATGGTCAACTCTGATTTGACCCGAGACAAACTCAATGAAAACAATGCCGAAGATATTTATGATGGTCTAAAGAGTTTAAAAGGAAGTGCCCTCAAAGTAGCCCAAATGCTGAGCATGGACAAAAGTTTCCTACCACAGGCCTATGTAGAGAAATTTTCGTTGTCGCAGTTTTCTGTACCACCTCTTTCTGCACCTTTGGTTTTGAAAACCTTTAAATCCAACTTGGGAAAAACACCTTATGAAGTTTTTGACGAATTTAATGCCAATTCGGTTAATGCAGCGAGCATTGGACAAGTGCATATTGCCATGAAAAATGGTAAAAAACTGGCCGTAAAAATTCAATATCCTGGTGTTGCCAATAGTATTTCTTCAGATTTGGCTTTGGTAAAACCCATTGCTATTCGAATGTTTAATCTTCAAGGAAAAGACTCCGATAAGTATTTTAAAGAAGTCGAAGACAAATTGATTGAAGAAACCAATTATATACTCGAACTTCAGCAAAGTCAGGAAGTCGTTGCCGCTTGCAAAAAAATAGAGCATCTAGTTTTTCCCGAATATTATCCGGAGTTCTCTTCCGAGAAAATCATCACGATGGACTGGATGACAGGAATTCATCTTTCTGAATTCACTGCCAAAAACAAAAATCACGAATTAGGAAACCAACTGGGACAAGCATTATGGGATTTTTATATGTATCAAATTCATATTTTAAAGAAAGTACACGCCGACCCGCATCCTGGTAATTTTTTGGTTAATAATGACCTTCAATTGGTTGCTTTGGATTTTGGTTGCATGAAGAAAATTCCAAATGATTTTTACATTCCGTATTTTGAATTGGTAGACCCAAAAATCCTTGACAACAAACAATTGTTCAACAAAAAACTTTTTGAATTGGAAATTCTAAGAGCGGATGATTCTGAGGAAGAGATTGCCTATTTCACTCAAATGTTTTATGATTTATTATCCCTTTTCACTCAACCTTTTCAGGGAGAAACCTTTGATTTTTCGGATCCGGAATTTTTTGGAAATATTGCCCAACTCGGAGAACGATTCTCGAAAGACACCAACTTGAAAAAAATGAACGGTAATCGTGGTTCGAAGCATTTTATTTATATGAACCGAACCTTTTTTGGGCTGTACAATTTGTTATTTGATTTGAAAGCCAATATTGTGGTGAATCAGTATAAAAAATACGAATAGCAGTTTGAAAAAATCAGGGCTGCCGTCAAAAATTTGTGTGGTATGTAAACGTCCTTTTAATTGGCGTAAAAAATGGAAACATATTTGGGATGACGTGAAATATTGTAGCGAAAAATGCAGGAGAAACAAAATCATTAGCAAAAAAAATGAGCACAAATAAAAGTCACATCAATATCGTTTGGTTCAAAAGAGATCTTCGTTTGCAAGATAACGAAGCCCTATTCAATGCCATTCAGTCCAATAAGCCTACTTTATTATTGTATGTTTTTGAAAATTCATTACAAAATGATGGCCATTATAGCGAGAGACATTGGAACTTTATCAAACAATCCATTCAAGATATTAACCAACAACTTGTTCCTTTCAATACAAAAATCCTAAGCGTTTCTGGCGAAGTGATTTCGATTATCAATTCGATTCAAGAAATTTACAAAATTGATACTGTTTTTTCCCATCAGGAGACAGGTATCAAAACTACTTATGAAAGAGACAAATCCTTTAAACGCTTTTGCAAAAACAATGTCATCCATTGGCAAGAGAACATCAATAATGGCATCTTTAGAAAATTAGAAAACAGAAAAAATTGGGTAAGTCTTTGGGAAGATTATATGAATTCCAAACAATTTGTTTTTGAGGGTAAATCACAAAATTTTATGTCTTTGGAAGATATAGTAAGTCTTGAAAACAATTTCGAAACAATACCTCTGGAAACCAATTCAAATGATGCTTTTCAGAAAGGCGGAAGTTCTATGGCCAATAAATATCTGGAAAGTTTCTTTGCCAATCGGTATTTAGATTACAACCGCAATATTTCGAAGCCTTTATTGGCCAGAAAAAGTTGCAGCCGTTTATCGCCTTATATTGCTTGGGGCAATTTATCCTCAAGACAAGTTTTACAAAAAGCTGCCAATTTTCGATTTATCAGTACTGACAAAAAACAAATTGACTCTTTTGTCTCCAGATTAACATGGCAAGCTCATTTCATTCAAAAATTTGAAATGGAAGAAATCATGGAATTTGAAAGCGTCAACAAAGGCTATCATACTTTAAAAAAGAAAATAAACGATTCTTACATCCAAGCTTGGCAAACAGGACAAACAGGATTCCCGATAATAGACGCTTGTATGCGATGCTTGAATCAAACAGGCTATTTGAATTTCAGAATGCGGGCTATGGTAGTTTCCTTTTTTACCCATAATCTTTGGCAGCCTTGGCAGGAAGCAACCCAACATTTATCTCAAATGTTTCTGGATTTTGAACCCGGAATTCATTTTCCGCAATTGCAAATGCAAGCTGGAGAAACCGGAATCAATATGCTGCGCATTTACAATCCGTTAAAAAACAGTTTAGAACACGATCCTAATGGAGAATTTATAAAAAAATGGGTTCCGGAGTTAGAAAATCTACCTATCCCATTCATTCACAATCCATCAAAAATGACTTTTTTGGATCAAAAATTTTGCAATTTTGATTTGGGTGTAGATTATCCAAAACCAATTGTGAATATTGACCGAACTAGAAAACATGCAAGTGATTTTTTGTGGGACATGAAGAAAAATCCTCTTGTGAAAGAAGAAAACAACAGAATATTAAAATTACACACTATGGCCGATGTTGGAGATAGCGACTAAAAATTCACAACTACAACAAAAATCGATTTATATGAATTCAAAAATTACTCTAACACCAATAGAAAGAGACCGTATCATAGAAATGGCATGGGAAGACCGAACAACTTTTGATGCGATTTTTATTCAATTTGGTCTAAAAGAACAGGAAGTAATCAACCTTATGCGCGCCGAAATGAAACCATCCAGTTTCAAAATGTGGCGCGAACGAGTACAAGGCCGAAAAACAAAACACGAGAAATTAAGAAACTTTCAAGAAGGCCGATTCAAATGTTCGAGACAACGACAAATAAATAACAATAAAATCTCAAAAAGATAACCAACATAAATATGCGAAACATAGTAATCATTGGCGGAAGCAAAGGAATTGGAAGCGCTATCCTATTGCAGCAATTGGAAAACAACAAAGTGTACAACATCAGTCGAACTACTCCTGACATCACCCATCCCAACTTAATTCATTATCCTATTTCGATTCTTGAGGATGATTTGCCCGAAATTGAAGCGGTAGATGTTCTCATTTATTGTCCCGGTTCGATTACGCTAAAACCGATTTTGAGTTTGAATCTTGACGATTTTAGGAATGATTTTGAAATTAATGTAATTGGCGCGGTAAAAGCGATTCAGAAATATTTGCCTGCGCTAAAAAAAGGAAATAATCCTTCGATTGTATTGTTCAGCACCGTTGCGGCCAAATTAGGAATGCCTTTTCATGCCAGTATCGCTACCGCAAAAGCAGGAATCGAAGGATTGGTAAAATCCCTTGGTGCCGAATTGGCTTCAGTGGTTCGCGTAAATGCCATTGCTCCTACCATCACCGAAACTTCGCTTTCGGCAAATATTCTTAGAAACGATCGTATGAAAGAAAACATGATGGAACGCCACCCAATGAAAAGTTATCTCAAACCTAGTGAAGTTGCCGAAATGTCGAATTACTTAATCTCCGAAAATGCTAAATCCATTTCGGGCCAAGTTTTTGAAATGGATTACGGAATAGTAAGTTTTAAATTGTAAAAACATGCAAATTCTTTTAACAGGAGCAACAGGATATGTAGGCAAGCGGCTTTTACCGATTTTGGTAGAACAAGGCCATGACGTTATTTGTTGTGTACGAGACAAACAGCGCTTTTTTTGCCCAAAAGAATTTGAAAAAAAGGTAAAAGTTATTGAAGTTGATTTCTTAAAAAAAGAAACGTTGGGAAATATCCCCAAAGACATAGATGCCGCTTATTATCTAATCCATTCTATGTCAGGTTCGGCCAGTAATTATGATGAATTGGAACATCTTTCGGCTGAAAATTTTGTTGACAGAATTAATCAGACCAATGCAAAACAAGTCATTTATTTGAGTGGAATTGTCAACGACCAATCGCTCTCCAAACACCTTTCGTCTCGAAAAGCCGTGGAAGCCGTTTTGAATACTGGAACCTTTGCCACAACCACATTGAGGGCGGGAATTATAGTAGGTTCCGGAAGTGCTTCCTTTGAAATTATTCGGGATTTAGTCCAAAAATTACCTATCATGGTTACCCCAAAATGGCTCAATACCAAATGCCAACCTATAGCAATAACAGATGTTTTAAATTTCTTGACAAAATCATTATTCAATCCATTAACTTATAATCAAAGTTTTGACATTGGTGGACCCGACATTCTAACTTACAAAGAAATGCTTTTGGGCTTTGCCAAAGCAATCCATCTCAAAAGATATATTTACACTGTACCTGTAATGACGCCTAAATTATCATCCTATTGGTTGTACTTTGTAACCTCAACCTCTTATAAATTAGCATCTGCATTGGTAAGCAGTATGAAAGTCGAAGTTATTTGCCGTGACAACAGCATCAACTCCATTTTGAATATCACTCCCATGCCTTATGAACTGTCACTTTCCAAAGCCTTGGTAAAAATTGACAATGACACCATTGCATCGAGCTGGAAAGACGCCATGATCAGTGGTCAATTTGTAGGCAACGTAAGCGACTATCTCAAAGTTCCCAAGAAAGACTGTTTTATTGACCGAAGAAAAAGGGAAATCCAAGACCGAGCATTTACCATCAACCAAATTTGGTCTATTGGCGGCGAAACGGGTTGGTATTACGGCGATTGGTTGTGGGATTTGCGTGGATTTATCGATAAGCTTTTTGGAGGTGTCGGTTCCCGAAGAGGACGCACCAACAAACACGATATACACGCGGGTGATGCGTTAGACTTTTGGCGGGTTTTGTATGCCGACAAAATCGAAGGCAAACTCATTCTATACGCCGAAATGAAACTACCTGGCGAAGCATGGCTCGAATTCAAAATTATCAACAACACTTTGTATCAGTCGGCCACTTTTAAACCTGCAGGCATTTGGGGAAAATTGTATTGGTATTCCGTTTTGCCATTTCACGGGTTTATTTTTAAAGGGATGCTCAATAAGTTGATACAATAATTGCCTTATTGAGTTTAAAGCAAATATCTATTTTCAAAAATAATTTATACCTTCATTTCAAAAAAAGATAATTTGGAGGTGCCCCCATTTCGCAAAGGGGCTTACTTATAGCAACGCTTACAGAGCCCCTTTACGCAATGGGGTCGGGCTGTACATGCTTCTTTGGTAGCTTATTTCCATCCCTCACCCAACTTCAAAGAAACGACACGATTTTTTTTATAAAGAAAGAGTGAGGAGAACCGTTTTGTTATTTCGACAGAGGATGAATAACATAGAACATATCGTTCCTCAGTTAGATAATCTTCTGGAATGGAGAAATATAGCTGAATAAACGTGTTAAAAAAAATTCTCCAGTCACAACAATAAAACACTCAGATATAAACGTCTTTCATTTTTAAATACCTGAAAATGAATATATTAAAAAATAATAAAGCTAAAATAAAGTCAAAAAGAACAATTGCGGCACGTTTTTTGAAAAAGTAATTACTTATAAAAAGTAAAATAATGTGTACTTAGTCGATTATTGTTGTACTTTTAACGTAAATCAAAAATACGCCAAATTGTACTTCCAACAGAATGACACTTAGGCCTTTATAAATAATTAAATTTAAAATTATGTTTGTAGCCTTATATTTTATCTTCACTTATTTTGTAGCATTAGGATTTGCTTATAGTAAAGCAAAAAATGAATATGGCTGGAATACGCAGCTATTGGTAACAATTGTTGTTTTTCCTGTAGTCATTCCATTCATAGTAATGATGGAAATGCACAGTTACCTAAATAGAAAATGTACGTTTTAGTAATTAAGCATTAAATAAAGCCTTGCTGTATACTTTTGGTAGCCTAAATCAATTCAGCAAATCACTTCAAGATACCGGCTTTGTAAACAGCAACCGCCCTGTCTCTTGCAAAAGCATGGTCAACCATTGGATAGTTATAACCTAAATCAAATTCGGCAATCCATTTGCGAATATAAATTCCTTTTTCATCAAATTTTTTGAGTTGGATATCGGGATTAAAAACCCTGAAATAAGGTGCTGCATCACAACCTGTTCCTGCAGCCCATTGCCAATTTCCCACATTGGCAGACAAATCATAATCCAATAGTTTTTCGGCAAAATAGGCCTCGCCCCATTGCCAACTGATCAGTAAATGTTTACACAAAAAGCTGGCCACTACCATACGCACCCTATTGTGCATATAACCCGTTGCATTGAGCTGACGCATTCCTGCATCGACCATAGGATAACCAGTAGTTCCTGTACACCATCGCTTGAAATCTTCCTCATTGTTGCGCCACTCAATACCATCATATGCTGATTTGAAATTATGACTGACAACTTTGGGAAAGCTAAACAGAATTTGCATAAAGAATTCCCTCCATATCAATTCGCTCAAAAAAACATCGTTTTTACGAACTGCCCAATTGACTAATTTACGAATGCTAACTGTACCAAAACGCAAATGAGGTGACAAATACGATGTACTGTCAACAGCAGGAAAATCCCTTGTTTCGTGGTAATTACTTATTTGTGTGAGATTATGAGGCTGTACTTTAATGATACTTTGCTCAAAACCTATTTGCTCTAAAGTAGGAAAATCAAAATTGCTTTTGTAAAAATTCGAGAAATAACTTTGGGCATCGTATTCTACAAGTGGCGCCATCAATTTGTATTTTTCCAACCATTTATTTTTATATGGTGTATAAATAGTATAAGGCAGACCATCGGCTTTGGTAATTTCGAGTTCTTCAAAAATGACCTGATCTTTGAACGAAAAACACAGTGCATTCTTTGCTTTTACCAGTGCATCAATTGCTAAATCTCTCTTTATAGCGTAAGGTTCATAATCTTTATTGAAAAAAACTTCCGAAATGTCAAATTCATCAAAAAGAGATTCCCAAACTTCTTTTGTAGTTCCGTTTTTGATTAAAAGAGAACTTCCAATAGCGTTGAGTTGTGTGTTTATTTTTTGAAGCGATTCATGTATAAAACCAACACGAGCATCATTTTTGGGCAAGCTATTCAAAATATCATTGTCGAAAATAAACAACGGAATCACTCGATCTTTGGATTGCAAAGCATGATACAATGCCACATTATCCTCGAGACGCAAATCGCGACGCAACCAAAAAATAGATACTTGTTGTTTTGACATTATTTTGAATTAAAAAGCTGATCCACTTTTGTGCAACGGTAATCAAAGATTTCTTTCAGTTTGTTTTTGACCATTAAAAAATTCATGATTCGTCCCAAAAAACCCAGAGGCAATGCATAATGTACTACATCTGTCATTTTTACGCCGTTTCCTGAGGCTTCAAAAAAGTGTTTGTGATGCCAAAAACTATAAGGACCAAAACGTTGTTCGTCTATAAAATAGGATTTGTCTTTGACTTGGGTAATTTCGGTAGTCCAACTTATTTTTATACCCAAAAGAGGTGACACTTTGTATTGGATAATTTGTCCGGCATACATTGATTGATTGTCAAAATCGGTGATTTGAAACCCCATGGTTTCTGGTGTTATCTTTTGCAAGTTGCCGGGACTGGAGAAAAAAGCCCAACATTCCTCAAGCGAAGCATTGACATGTTGAACGGTTTCTTTTTTATATACTTTCATTTTTTGTATTGATTTATAATGGGGTGAATTGTAACAAAACATCTTCCCGAAATTCGTCATGTTTTTCGCATGAGGGATAAAAGTGGAGCTCTTTTAGTATTGGGCATTTTTCTTGCCCAATACTAAAAAGCGGGAACGGATAGCCCGACCACGCTAAATAAAGTGGCTTTATAAGCTCCCTATAATTAAGCCACTTTATTTAGCGCGGTCATGCCCAAATTATTATTATATTTTATAGTATTTAAAAGGTACAAACAGCATTCCGAAGCATTCTCCATCCTGTTTCCCGAGATGTTTGTGATGCATTTTGTGGGCTTTTCGAAGGCCAATCAAATACTTATTGTTGGTGTTTTTGAACCATTTGAAACGTTGGTGAATCAATACATCGTGAATCATGAAGTAGCAAAAGCCATAGGTAGTAATGCCAAGACCGATGAAAAACAAATAATTCATTCCGCCTTGCACACCAAAATAAAAAAGCACGATACTTGGTAACGCAAAAATGACAAAAAATATGTCGTTGCGCTCAAATGTATGTGCGTATTTGGGCTGGTGATGATCGGCGTGAAAATACCACATAAGTCCATGCATGACATATTTATGCGTAAGCCAAGTGACACATTCCATGAATAAAAAAACACCTAAAAATATCAAAAAGGAAATCATATTCTTTTTATTAAATTAAAAATTCATTCGTTTAGTGCTATACCAATTTCAGTTTATAAGATACGAATGATTGCGCCAATAACCCTGCTTTGGAATAATTGGAAACCCGAATTCTTGTGTTCCCTATTTCGTGACATGGAGTGTGTTCCAATTTTTTGAGCAGCTTTTTGTAATAAACATAAGCGGTGTATACACCAAATTTGGCTTCCAAAGGCAGTTTTATGATTCCTTGATAGGCTTCCCTAAAATCTTCCTCTATTTCCTCAATTATTGCTTTTTTGGAATTTTCATCGAAAGATTTCAAATCGATTCCAGGGAAATAATTGCGGTTCAACAGTAAATTATCGTCCTTTAAATCGCGAAGAAAATTCACTTTTTGAAAAGCAGAACCCAATCGCATGGCTTGGTCTTTTAGCTGATTGTATTTGGCTTCATCTCCTTTGACAAAAACTTTGAGGCACATCAATCCTACTACATCGGCCGAACCGTAAATATATTCGTTGTATTCCTCTTTGCTGTGGTAATCAGATTTAACTAAATCGAGTTTCATGCTTGTGAGGAACGATTGAATCATTTCATCCGTAATATTATATTCCCTAACTGTTTGCTGAAAAGAATTCAGGATCGGATTTAAACTGATGCCAGATTTCATTGCTTTATAATACTCGTTTTCAAAATCAATTATTAGATTTTCTTTGTCATACCCGTGAAAGGAATCTACAATTTCATCTGCAAAACGTACAAATCCATAGATGCTGTAAATGGCATCGCGAATGCTGGGCGCCAACATATAAACCGCCATAGAAAATGAAGTACTGTAATTTTTGGTAACCAATTTACTGCACTTGAAGGATACATCATCAAATAACTGCTTCATATCTCTATTGTTTTAAAAGTTGTTTATCTATTAATTCTGATACTAATTTTCCTGAAATTAATGCAGGAGGAACTCCAGGACCCGGAACGGTCAATTGTCCCGTAAAATATAAATTTTTCACTTTGGAGCTTTTGAGTTTTGGCCTCAAAAAAGCAGTTTGCAAAAGTGTATTGGCCATTCCGTAGGCATTGCCCTTGTATGAATTGTACTCGGATACAAAATCATTTTTGCAAAAAGACTGTTGGAATATGATGTTTTTCTTCACCGTTTGCTGGGTCAAAATTTCGAAACGGGATATTATTTTATCAAAATACTCATTTCGCAAAGCTTCAGTATCTTCGATTCCAGGAGCTAACGGAACTAAGAAAAAGGCTGATTCCATACCATCAGGAGCAGCTGTTTTATCTGTCAACGATGGAAAATTAGCATAAAACAAAGGTTGCTTGGGCCATTGCGGTTCGTCATAAATATCCTTGGCATGCTGTTCAAAATCGACATCAAAGAACAAAGCATGATGTGAAATATTTTTTATTTTTTTGTTGAAACCAACATAAAACAATAAAGAGGACGGAGCAAAAACACGACTGTCCCAATAGGCTTCGGAATAGGCTCTATGGGCCAAATCTAATAAAGTTTCGGTATGATGGTAATCGGCACCACTCAAAATAATATTGGAAGGTACTGTTTTTCCGTTGACTGTAATCGAACGGGCTATTTTATTTTCAACATTTATTTTTTCAATATTGGCATTGGTTACAAAAGTTACGCCTAATTCTCTCGCCAAGCTTTCCATAGCGCGAACCACATCAAACATTCCTGTTTTGGGATGCCAAGTTCCCAGACCAAAGTCGGCATAATTCATGAAACTATAAAATGAAGGCGTATCGGATGGTTTTGCACCAAGAAACAGAACAGGAAATTCAAGTATGTGAATGAGTCGCTCGTTTTTGAATTTCTTTCTAATGTCTTTACTAATATTGCTAAAAAACTGACCAATTTTTTTTGCTGTTTCAACTGTTACCAATTCCAACGGAGAAATTCCCGGGCGATAAACTAATTCTTTTATAGCAATATCATAATTACTTTTGGCCTCAAACATAAATTCCATTAAGACTTTACCGCTCCCTTTTTCGATAGCTTCAAAATCGGACACGATTTGAGGCAAGTTATCGGCAATAGCAATAAAATCATCTATTCCATAATACACACGATAGGCTGGAGAAAGTTTAATTAGCTCATAATAGTCGGTTGTTTTTTTGCCAAAATCAGCAAAAAATCGCTCAAAAACATCGGGCATCCAATACCAACTGGGTCCCATATCAAAAGTAAAACCTTCGGCTTTCAATTGCCGGGCTCTTCCTCCTATTGATGTATTTTTTTCATAAACTGTTACTTTATGCCCACTTTTTGCCAAATAGCATGCCGCAGCCATTGCTGAAAATCCAGAACCAATTATTGAGATAGTTTTTTTCATTTGTTCAGCAAATATACAAAAAGATTAAACAGAATATCAAATCTTTTCGACTAAATCTGAAATAGAATTGAAAACTTTAACATCAGTAGCAATTAAATTTAGATCTATATGTTCTGTTAGCCTGCCAATTAACCAAATTTCAGCATTGTTCCCGAGCAACTCATTGCTCATGGCCGCAACAAATTCATTAACGATAGCTCTTTCGGGCTGTATCGTTAGATAAGACAAAAACACAATCGGATTAAAATGCTTTTTTAGATCTTTTAAATTATCAATAGGCATATTTTCTCCCAAATAGATTACTTTATATCCTTTAGAAACAATTTCATAATTCAAATACATCAAACCCAATTCGTGAATCTCATTGAGAGGAAGGGAAAGAACAAATACTTTGTCAGTTTTTGTTGGTATTTTATTTTCAATTTTTTCGGTGTTGACGAGTATTTTTTTTATGATCAAACAACTGATAAAATGCTCGTGGGCCGGTGTAATAGTATCCGTTTGCCATAGCAGACCAATCTCTTCCATTAAAGGTACGAATACTTGATGGAATATTTCCTTAAAAGATTTTTCTTCCAATAACCAATTGTATGTATTGGAAAAAAGTTCCTGATCAAAGTTCATCATAGCCATTTTAAATGCACTAATAGCATGATTTTTTGCATTTTTACTGGAGATAATTCCTTTGACCAATTCGGAAATTTTTTCTTCAGAAAAAGTAGAAATCTTAGAAATTTTATACCCATAATCGTGCAGCAAGGTAATATTCAAAAGCTTTTGGAGGCTTGTTAATGAGTAGAGACGTATATTGGTATCCGTCCTCATGGGTTGCAATACATTGTATCTTTTTTCCCAAATTCTTATAGTGTGCGCTTTTATACCAGAAAGATTTTCTAGATCTTTAATGCTAAAGATATTTTTTACATTGTTCATCAATACTCTATATTTATTAAACAAATATACTATTTATTTAAATTTGTTTAAACAAAATCACACTTATTTATTTTATACTCTTTTAATTTAATGTTTTTTTGCTATTTAAACTGAAAATCTGAATGAATTTAATCGCTTTTTTATAACTAAATTCTTTGTCAAACCTTAAATTTCTGTCTTCTAATCGCTAAATTCTCTTTATATTTGTGCCTTTCGAAAAAACAACAAAAAAATGACTACTCTAAACGAATTGAATGCTATATCACCAATTGATGGTCGTTATAGAAATAAGACAATGTCTCTAGCTCCTTTTTTCTCTGAAGAAGCTTTAATAAAATACCGTGTATTAATTGAAATCGAATATTTCATTGCTTTATGCGAAGTCCCTTTACCACAACTAAAAAACGTAAACTCTAATTTATTTGACAGTTTACGTGCTATTTATAAAAACTTCTCAACCGAAGATGCCCTTTGGATAAAAGAGACCGAAAAAGTAACCAACCACGATGTAAAAGCAGTTGAGTATTTCATCAAAGATGCTTTTGAAAAACTGGGTTTATCAGAATACAAAGAGTTTATCCACTTTGGACTTACCTCTCAAGACATTAATAATACTGCGATTCCGCTTTCGACAAAAGATGCTTTTGAAAAAGTATATATGCCTTCATTAATCACATTGATATCAAAATTAAAAGAGTTGAGTCAAGAATGGAAGGACATTCCAATGTTGGCCCGCACACACGGGCAACCAGCTTCTCCTACTCGTTTGGGCAAAGAAATTGCTGTTTTTGTAGAGCGTCTCGAAGAGCAAATGCGTTTGTTATTCAATATTCCATTTGCAGCCAAATTTGGCGGAGCTACAGGAAATTACAACGCCCATCATGTGGCGTATCCACAAATTGACTGGAAACAATTTGGAAGTAAGTTTGTTGAAGAAAACTTGGGGCTACACCATTCGTTCCCAACAACACAGATCGAACATTACGATCATTTTGCAGCTTTTTTTGATGCTTTAAAGAGAATTAACACCATCATTATTGATTTGGACCGAGACATTTGGACGTATGTTTCAATGGAATATTTCAAACAAAAAATAAAAGCGGGAGAGATTGGGTCATCGGCTATGCCACACAAAGTAAACCCGATTGATTTCGAAAATTCTGAAGGAAACTTAGGAATTGCCAACGCTATTTTCGAACATTTATCAGCCAAATTACCTTTATCTAGATTGCAACGTGATCTTACAGACAGTACGGTTTTGAGAAACATTGGAGTTCCGATGGGCCATACGATAATCGCTTTTGAAGCGACATTGAAGGGTTTGAATAAATTATTATTGAACGAATCCAAATTTCACGAAGATTTAGAAAAAAACTGGGCTGTTGTAGCCGAAGCCATTCAAACAATTTTACGTCGTGAAGGATATCCAAATCCGTATGAAGCTTTGAAAGGATTGACCAGAACCAATGAAGCCATTGACAAAAATGCGATTCACGGTTTTATTGCAACGCTAGATGTTTCGGATGATATTAAAGCTGAATTGATGCAAATTACTCCAAGTAATTTCTTGGGAATTTAAAAAACAAGAACTATTTTTTTACAAAAGCTATCTTTTTTAGGGTAGCTTTTTTTTTGAAAAACAAATATCGAAACTACTAAGACAGAAAGAATTTTCTTTTTTTGTAAATTAGCCATAATTGATTTATTACACAAACAGTTTAATAAACCGCAATATCTAATTTATGAGTCTATTAGCCGAAGTAACAGAAACCACAAGCCATTTAAATCCATTAATCAGCGATTTGGGTCTTATCTTAATGACTGCGACTATTGCTGTTTTAATATTTAGAAAACTCAAACAACCTTTGGTATTGGGTTATTTGATTGCCGGATTTCTTGCAGGAAACCATTTTGATTTTTTTCCATCTGTAAAAGACATCAAAAGTGTCGAAGTGTGGGCCGAAATTGGTGTTATTTTTTTATTATTCAGTTTGGGTTTGGAATTCAGTTTCAAGAAACTAATGAAAGTAGGCGGAACCGCATCAATAACGGCAGGAGTACAAATTGTAAGCATGTGTATTTTGGGATATGCTGTTGGACAATGGCTGGGTTGGCCCAAGATGGATAGTGTTTTCTTAGGTGTAATCCTCTCGATCTCTTCGACCACAATTATTTTAAAATCATTCGATGAATTAGGTGTTAAGACTCAAAAATTTGCCGGAATCGTCATTGGCTCATTAATTGTTCAAGACATTCTTGCCATATTAATGATGGTTTTATTATCGACAGTAGCTGTGAGCAATCAGTTTTCTGGAGGTGATCTTTTGATGTCGGTCTTAAAATTGGTCTTTTTTCTTGTAATTTGGTTTTTAGGAGGCATTTTTATCATTCCAACAGTGCTCAAAAAAACCAAACATTTACTCACAGATGAAACATTGCTTATCATATCATTAGCACTCTGCTTAACTATGGTAATTTTTGCTGCAAATGTTGGCTTTTCTCCAGCACTTGGCGCTTTTATCATGGGTTCGATCATTGCCGAAACCACCCAAGCCGAACATATTGAGCATTTGGTAAAACCGGTTAAAGATTTATTTGGTGCTGTATTTTTCGTATCAGTTGGGATGTTAATTGACCCCGATGCGCTGTACCAACATGCCATTCCGGTACTAATTCTCTCGCTTGTTACCATTTTTGGTCAATCCATTAGTGCTACTTTTGGCGCTATATTGTCGGGTCAACCCTTAAAAGATTCTGTTCGTACAGGAATGAGTTTATCTCAAATTGGTGAATTCTCTTTTATTATAGCCACTTTGGGAGTGACTTTGAAAGCGACAAATTCTTTTTTATACCCAATAGTAGTGGCCGTTTCTGCCGTAACGGTGTTTACTACTCCATTTATGATTAAATACTCGCTTCCGTTTTCTGAATATTTGGCGCATAACTTACCTCGAAAATGGACCAAACGTATCGAACGCTATTCTGCCAGTACCCAGGCCATAAAAACAGTCAGTTTATGGCAAACGGTTATTAATGCTTTTTTGATTCAGGTGATAATTCTTGTTGTGATAATTCTTGCTGTCATTTTGCTGTCCTCTCGATTCCTATTGCCTTTGGTAGACGATTACCATCTGGGAAATACAATGGGAGCATTAATCACATTAGCCATAGTCGCTCCTTTTTTGTGGGCGCTCGCTTTCCGAAGAGTAGCGACTGCCGAAGTCGAACAATTAATGGAAGACCGTAAATCCCGTGGCCCATTGACAATGTTATTCTTTATTCGTATACTCTTGTCAATTTTCTTTATTGGTTTATTATTAAATATATTTTTCTCTCCTATAATAGCTTTGATTACATTGATAATTGCAGTGGTAATTTATTTGATTTTTCAAAAGAAATTACACATTCAATACCATAAAATTGAAAATCATTTTTTGTCCAATTTAAACGATAGAGAGATTACGAGAGCCAAAAGAAGCAGAAGTCATTTGTCTCCATGGGACGGTCACATGGCCATCTTTGATATCGCAGCAGAATCGAATATAGCCGGTGAATCTCTAAAAAACCTCCAAATGAGGGAAAATTTAGGAATTAATATTGTTTCGATAAAGCGGGGTGACATAACGATACATATTCCCAATAGGAACGAACGTGTTTTCCCAGGTGATGAAATTTGTGTTATCGGCACCGATGCCCAAGTGCAGGAATTTAAAAAATATTTAGACCAGCACGAAATGGATGTTTCACCAGAAATCGTTGAACCCGATATTGTTTTGCGCCAAATCGAATTAAAAAACCACACCTTTTTAGGAAAAAGCATCAAAGAATCCAAACTGAGGGAGAAAACTCAAGGATTGATTGTAGGAATTGAAAAACGAGGCAAACGAACTTTGAACCCCGAATCGAATGTCATTCTGGAAAAAGACGATATTCTATGGATCGTTGGTGACAAAAAACTATTGGCGGATTTGGGTCATGATTAAAACATTCGAATAAAACTAAACTCATTATTAGCCCCAAATTACAGGAATGAGCACTAAGTAATTGGTGTAAATTGATGTGATTTTCGGCTAATTTTTTTATGAATACAACCTAGTAGCACAACCCTAGTTTTTCAGTACGGCTTCACTCCCGCTGTACACTATATCTTTTATTCTGAACCCCAGAATAAAAGGATATCGCTTCCATCGGGGCTAGCGAGGCCATTTTATCTTTACAACAACTATTTCAAAACACTTGTTTTCAGTATTTTAACTTTATTTTCATATTTACAAAATATAAAATTATAGTGCTTTTTTATACATTTGAGAACAATTAAACTCCAGTAGTCACCAAACACAGCATCCCCTTTTTGTTTTGATTGGTCGGATTTTAACAAGCGCATAGTACTGCCAAGTACGATAGAAAGTAACAACGCTAAAAGCTAATTTAAATATTTAAAGTATGAAAAAGTTACAATACAAAGTAAGCATCAATGCACCTGCAACCAAGATATACGATACTATGCTTGGCATTAGCAATAAATCAACGTATGAGCAATGGACAGCATTGTTTAACCCAACCTCTACCTATGAAGGAGTTTGGGACAAGGGAAACAAAATTCTATTTTTCGGAGTAGATGACAAAGGAGAACAGGGCGGCATGGTTTCCAGGATAGCCGAAAACATTCCCAACCAATTTGTCTCGATACAACATTATGGACTTCTAAAAGCCGGTAACGAAATTACAGAAGGACCAGAAGTCGAAAAATGGGCAAACGGATACGAAAACTACACCTTCGAAGAAAACAATGGTACAACAACCGTTACTGTAGACCTCGACACCACAGATGATTTCATAGAGTACATGAACAACACCTACCCAGAAGCACTCGAAAAGCTGAAAGAACTTTGCGAAAAATAGCAACTGCTATTTAAAAAAACACAAACAAATAAATCCAAAAGGCATACTGCCATACGTACGAAAAAGTATCCACTAAAATAAACCACTTTTTATCGATTTGTAATCTTTTTTTTCTTATTTTTGAGAGACTAGAAAGCGAAACAAACCTTCGTTTATCGACCTTTTGGGAGTGATTGACGAAGGTTTGTTTCGTATATATACACGTTATAAGCCATTCTAAAACACCGATATGAACAAAGACCTTTGGCATAAAAGAACATTTACTAACAATAACCCCATAGATTACACTTGCCCAAAATGTAATATTGGAATACTTGCTATAAAAATATTAGAATCAAAACTTATGCCTGGTCAAGAGGAGATGATAAAGTATAGCTATCCTTATGGCATATCATATGTTTTTAGCGGAATATTAGAATGTAAAAATAAAAACTGCGGAGAAGTAGTTTCGGTTTCAGGTATTGTCCTTAAAGATATTCAAGATGCTTATGAGGATTCAGATGGCCAATATGTTGAATTTTGTTATCATGATTATAAGCCAAAGTTTTTTTATCCATATTTAGCAATAATTCCTATCGGAAAAAATGTTCCCAAAGAAGTCCAAGAACAATTAAAACTTTCATTTTCTCATTTCTTTAATGATTTGTCATCATGCGCAAACAGAATTAGAAACTCAATCGAGTTAATATTAGATGATTTAAAAGCGCCAAAAAGATATAGGCACAACAATAAATTAAAAGATTTTAGAACATTACACGCTAGAATACTGAACTATCAGAATAAATCAAAAAATAAGCGAATATCTAATTTGTTGTTAGCAATCAAAATCATTGGAAATGAGGGTAGTCACATAGGAAAAGTTGCTTTGGAAGACATAATTGATGCATATGAATTTCTTGAATTAATTTTAGATTATGTTTATCACAAAAATCAACAAAATATACACGAACGTGCTTTTGAAATAGTGCAAAAAAACAAACCCAGATCAAAAAGATAAAAAACGGCTTATAACAGCTACAACGGATTTGAGCAATCAGCTTAATGGAAAGTCGGTTTTGTATTTGGATGATTTGGCAAATCCGAATAATGGGCTTAATTTAGTCCCAAACTGCTTGTAGCGCGGGAACGTCAGGCTGGGAAAAAGCTCTTCAAATTTAGAAAGTATTCGGACGGCTACCAAAGAAAAAACTCAAATATGAGATTCTCAAGAGGTTGATTTTAGTTTTTTCACAGACTGACGTTATGTGACACCCCTGAAAAACGTAAATTCAAGCATATTTGTTCTTAACCACAGAAAAGCGATACTCAAAATTTGCATAATTAAAAATGACAACTTACATTTGACAAATATTGTCAAGTAAAATTATTCATATGAAAACAGTCGGACAAATAATCAGAGCAAAAAGAGAAAGTTTAGGTTTGCTACTTCGACAAGTAGCGTCTTATCTCGACATTGACCAAGCTATTTTAAGCAAAATTGAACGTAACGAACGTAAACCAACTAAGGAAAATATTATTAAACTTGCTGAAATACTTAAACTTGATAAAGAAGATTTATTAATTCAGTTTATTAGTGACCGAATTGCTTACGAAATAGCAGATGAAGATTGTGCAAGTAAAGTCTTAAAAGTTGCCGAACAAAAAATAAGGTATTTAAAGTCTAACATTGTAAAAAACTAAACTATGCACACAGAAACAATAGAAGCAGAATTAAGCGTAGTACAAGAACCACAATTAGATTTTTTATATTATCCGAAAACAAGTCTAAAAACAACTAAAGAAGGAGAAAAAGAAACATTAAATGTTCTTTCGCTCTTTTCAGGCTGTGGAGGAATGGACTTAGGTTTTGAAGGCGGTTTTTCTGTTTTACAACAATCAGTTAACGAAATTCTAACACCACATTTTATTGACAGAAAATTAAAAAACGGTTTTGTTCAACTAAAAAAAACAAAATTTAAAACTGTTTTTGCAAACGATATATTATTAGACGCAAGAAATGCTTGGGTAAATCATTTCGTAAAAAAAGGCCATAATGCAGAAGATTTTTATAAAGAAAGTATTGTTGATCTAGTAAAAATGTATCGTAATGGCGTAAATGTTTTTCCAGAAGACGTAGATATCGTTACGGGCGGATTTCCTTGCCAAGACTTTAGCATTGCAGGAAAAAGAAAGGGCTTTACTTCACACAAAAATCACAAAGGAGAACTTATAGAAGAAGAAACCGCTTCAGAAAAAGAAATAGCTTCAGATGAAACACGTGGACAACTTTATATGTGGATGAAAGAAGTGATTGAAATTACTCAACCAAAAATTTTTATTGCTGAAAATGTAAAAGGACTTGTAAATCTTGGCGATGTAAAATCAATAATCCAAAATGATTTTTCATCAGCAAACGGAAACGGTTATATTGTTCTGAATCCACAAGTTTTACATTCGGCAGATTTTGGAGTTTCTCAATCAAGAGAAAGAGTAATATTTATTGGAATTAAAAAATCTGCATTGAAAGCATCTGCATTAGCAGAATTAGAAAAAGAAATCATTTCGGAGCAATATAATCCTTACCCAAAACCTACTCATTCTTATACAGTTGAAGGAGAGAATTTAAAACATTTTGTTCAGTTAAAAGATGTTTTCAAACATTTAGAAGAACCAGAAAAAACAGAAGATTTATCCCAAAGATTTTACTCAAAAGCCAAATTTATGGGTAAACATTGCCAAGGACAAACTGAAATTAAACTTCCAAGCATATCACCAACAATTCGTTCCGAACATCACGGAAATATTGAATTTAGAAGACTTTCAAAAGAAAATGGCGGACTAATAGAAAGTGAATTAAACAAAGGATTAAAAGAAAGGAGATTGACCGTACGAGAATGCGGTTTAATACAAACTTTTCCGCCAGACTACGATTTTGTCATTGAAAACAAAAATGGGAGAAAAGGTTCCTTTTTGGTAAGTCCATCACAAGCATATAAAATTATTGGTAACGCAGTTCCACCACTTTTAGCATTCAATTTGGCTAAAAGAATTGAAGATATTTGGGACTTATATTTTAAAAAGCAAGAATGATAGTTTCAGTAAATTCGGACCCAAACAGAAGTGAATTTGATTTGTTGCTTAATTCAACAATTTCAGAACTTAATGTACACGCTCAAAAATCTTCTCAAAAAGTAGCTACTCTTTTAGGTAGAAATTTAGAACCTTATGTGAGAGATGTAATGACAGATTTAGCTGTAGGAACGGTCTTTGAAAATTCAATTGAGTTAATTGGTGGGCAAAAATTCCCCGATATTGTTGCGAAAAAATATTATGGAATTGAAGTAAAAACAACAACCCAAAATCATTGGAAAACTACAGGAAATAGTGTTTTAGAAGGCACAAGAGTTGATAGTGTTGAACGTATTTTTATGCTGTTTGCTAAATTAGCAAGTCCGATAGAATTTCGTTGTCGTCCATATGAAGAAGTACTTTCCGAAGTTGTGGTAACACATTCACCACGTTATTTGATTGATATGAATTTGGAAAAAGGTAACACCATTTTTGATAAAATCAAAACGCCTTACGACAGTTTGAGAAAAAATGAAAACCCAATCAGACCAATTGTTGACTACTACAAAAGCAAACTAAAACCAGGAGAAGAACTTTGGTGGATGGATGCAGAAAACGACAGTAAACCAAGTAATATTGTTATCAAAATTTGGAATAATTTATCTTTAAAGGAAAAGCAAGAACTGAAAAATCGAGCTATGGTTTATTTCCCCGAACTTTTTGGAAATAAAGGCGACAAATTTGGAAGACTTGCAATTTGGCTAGTAACACGTGAAGCTGTTATTTGCCCTAATGTTAGAGATTTATTTACTGCAGGAGGAAAAAGAGATTACACAGTTGGAAATGAAATCTATCCGAAAGTTCCACGAATATTTTTAAACTTGTTTGACAATATTCCTACTATTGTTGAAACTATTATGCAAACATCAGCTTTTGAACTTTCTGAATATTGGGAAACCAAAACAACTGACAAAACCAAACTATTCGATTGGATTGACTTGGTTGCAGAACACGCTAAAAAAATTCAAGACGCAAAACATTTAAACATTAAACAAATATTGACCGAATTAGTACTAAAATAACCACTACAAACGAAAACAAATTGATGAATAAACCTGCACCAAAAAAAGGGGTGATCACATAACCCCCGCGAGCGCCCCGCTCGTGCCCATAGATAAAGCAAACAAAAAAGGTGCAAGAACTGAATCTTGCACCTTTTAAGTGTATTAAACTAAATATTTAAGATATTAGTATTTCTATCTCATCCAATTCTATCGTTTTTTGTGCTGGTCTACAAGTTAATAATCTAAAAAATAAAGAATTAAAAATAAACGAAAACAACATCGGCATGTTATACTTAACAATTATATCTTCATAATTATGAACTGATATATTATATTTCCCATATTCAGTAACTTCAAAACCAAAAAATTTAACTGCCCTTGAGCCATTTTTATAATCTCTTGCTTTTAATGATTTCTCCTTTAAAAGAATCACATCATTTGTTTTAATATTTTGTATTTGCACAAAAAAATCAGGATTTGCTTCAACATAAAAACCTCCTAAAACAAATATCTCATAAAAACCAGAATAGATTTCGACCTCAACTATTTCTTTTAATTTAAATTTTAAATTCATCAAATTATTATTATCGCGAATAATTCGGAGCTTCTTTTGTAATCGTCACATTATGCGGATGACTTTCGTTGATACCACTGGCAGTGATTCGAACAAAGCGACCAGTATCCTGTAAGGTAGCAATATCTTTTGAACCGCAATACCCCATTCCGGCACGAAGACCACCAATGAATTGTTGCATGCTTTCGTTAAGTTCTCCTTTATACGGTACACGACCCACAATTCCTTCTGGAACCAGTTTCTTCACATCGTCTTCCACATCTTGGAAATAACGGTCTTTCGATCCTTCCTGCATCGCTTCAACAGACCCCATTCCTCTATACGATTTGAATTTTCTTCCTTCAAAAATAATAGTCTCACCCGGAGATTCCATTGTTCCTGCCAATAATGAACCTAGCATAACACAATCAGCACCAGCAGCAATCGCTTTTGGAATATCTCCTGTATAACGAATTCCACCATCTGCAATTACGGGAACACCAGTTCCTTTTATAGCCGCAGCTACTTCCAGCACTGCAGAAAATTGAGGAAAACCAACACCTGCAACGATTCTGGTTGTACAAATAGAACCAGGTCCTATTCCAACTTTTACACCATCGGCACCATTTTCTACCAAATACAAGGCAGCTTCTGGAGTGGCAATATTTCCAACAATTACATCTAGGTTTGGGAATTTGGCTTTTACGGCTTTCAATACATCAACCACACCTTTGGTATGACCGTGAGCAGTATCAATAATTACGGCATCAACTCCAGCGTTTACCAAAGCCGTTGCTCTTTCAACAGCATCGGCTGTAACACCCAAAGCGGCTGCTACTCTCAAACGACCAAATTTATCTTTATTGGCATTTGGTTTTTGAGTCAGTTTGGTAATATCTCTAAAAGTAATTAAACCAACCAACTCTTTTTTGTCATTTACTACAGGAAGTTTTTCAATTTTATGTCCTTGCAAAACTACTTCAGCCTGTTCCAATGAAGTTCCTTCGGCAACGGTTACCAGATTTTGGCTTGTCATTACCTCAACAATAGGTCTTGAACCATTTTTTTCAAAACGCAAATCTCTATTGGTAACGATTCCTTTTAGAATTCTATTCTCATCAACAATCGGAATACCTCCAATACCATATTCTTTCATAACCGCTTTTGCATCAGCTACAGTAGAAGACATTGGCAAAGTTACAGGATCGATAATCATTCCAGACTCAGCACGTTTTACTTTACGCACTTTGGCTGCCTGTTGTTCGATCGTCATGTTTTTATGCAAAACACCTATTCCACCTTCCTGTGCCATAGCTATTGCCATTGCGCTTTCGGTTACTGTATCCATAGCTGCAGATACAATAGGAACATTTAATGTAATATTTCTTGAAAATTTGGATTGGATACTCACTTCGCGTGGAAGAACATTTGAGTAATTGGGAACTAATAATACATCATCGTAGGTTAAACCCTCACCGACAATCTTGGAGATATGTGCTTTCATGTTGCAATTTCTAGTTGAATTGCGTGCAAATATAGACAATCTTAAGCTAAAAAACACCTAACTCCCCTAATTTATTTTTAAATTGCATGGTGAAAAAAGAATGATACCTTCTTTTTTTTATAACATCACTTTTCAATTATGACACCAACAAACCACTCAATATCAGGATTAACCAAAATTGAAGTCGAACAATCCAGAATCAAAAATGGTAGCAATTCATTAGAACATCAAAAGAAAAACAATGTACTGTCTTCTATTATTGATATGATAAAAGAGCCCATGTTTTTGTTATTATTAACTGCTACCAGTATCTATTTTATTACTGGTGAATATGGCAACGGAATATTCATGGCAGCTGCAATTCTATTGGTATCTACCATTTCACTTTATCAAGAATCTAAGAGTCGTAATGCTATTGAAGCCTTGCATAAATTAACACAGCCAAAAAGCAAAGTGATTCGAGATGGTGAACTAATTGAAATTCCTTCTGAGGAAATTGTTCTGGGAGATAGTATCCAATGTGAAGAAGGAACTTTCATTCCCGCTGATGGCATTATTATTCAGTCCAACGATTTTTCGGTAAATGAATCCATACTGACCGGAGAATCTTTGGCCGTTTTTAAAAATGAAAAAAGCGACAATAAAGACGTTTCTCAAGGCACTATAGTGGCTTCTGGATTGGCTATTTGTGAAGTAACCGCAATTGGAAACCAAACCCGATTGGGAAAAATAGGCACAAGCTTAGAAAGTATCGCTGAAGAAAAAACACCACTGCAAATTCAGATTTCCAATTTTGTTACCAAAATGTCCCTTATCGGACTGGTCGTCTTCCTTATTGTTTGGGGAATAAATTTCTATAATTCCGGAGTTTTGCTCGACAGTTTATTAAAAGCCCTGACCTTGGCGATGAGCATTATACCAGAGGAAATTCCGGTAGCTTTTGCTACTTTTATGGCTTTGGGCGCCTATCGTTTAATGAAAATGGGGGTTATTGTAAAACAAACCAAAACGGTAGAAACACTAGGAAGCGCAACAGTAATATGCACCGATAAGACAGGTACAATTACCGAAAATAAAATGAGTTTGGCGCAATGGTATCTTTTTGAAACCGATTCTTTAAATGACAACAGCAATAAAAATAAAATTCAATTATCTACCGAAGAGCAAGAATTACTAAGCCTTTCGATGTGGTCCAGCGAACCTATTCCCTTTGATGCAATGGAAATGGCGCTCCATGATGCTTATACAAAAATGGAAATCAAAGATGAACGTCCCAATTATAATTTGGTCCATGAATACCCATTGAGCGGAAAACCACCGATGATGACCCATATTTTCGAAAATAAAAATGGAAACCGAATTATTGCCGCCAAAGGTGCCCCCGAAGCTTTGATAGCCAGCTCTCATTTGTCTGATGAACAGACTCAAAAAATCCTAAAAGCGGTTCAAACTATGGCTGAAAAAGGGTTTCGCGTTCTAGGCGTTGGAGTTGCCAATTTCTCAGGAACCAATTACCCAAAAACACAACAAGAATTTAAATTTGATTTTAAAGGACTCGTCGCTTTTTATGATCCACCAAAAGAAAATATAAAAGCAGTTTTAGAAACTTTTTATAAAGCTGGGATTTTAGTAAAAATTGTTACTGGAGATAATGCACTAACCACTGCAACAATTGCCAAACAAATTGGTTTCAAAAACCCAGAAAAAATATTAAATGGCGACGAACTCATGACCATGGATGATGCCACTTTGAAAGAAAAAGTAATGGAAACAACCATTTTTACCAGAATGTTTCCTGAAGCCAAACTCAAAATTATAAAAGCCCTAAAAGACAACAACCAAATTGTAGCCATGACTGGTGATGGTGTAAACGATGGACCGGCCTTGAAATCTGCTCATATTGGAATTGCAATGGGAAAAAAAGGAACTGAAATAGCCAAACAAGCAGCCAACTTAATCTTGATAGATGACGATTTTGCAAAGATGACCGACGCTATTGCAATGGGACGAAAAATTTATATTAATCTAAAAAAAGCCATTCGATACATATTATCCATTCATATTCCCATTATTTTAATTGTTTTTATTCCTTTGGTTTTAGGATGGATATATCCTAATATTTTCTCCCCTGTTCATATTATTTTCTTAGAGATAATTATGGGACCAACTTGTTCTATAATTTATGAAAATGAACCCATGGAAAGTAATTTAATGTTAGAAAAACCTCGTCCGTTTACCAATACTTTTTTCAATCTAAAAGAAATCGCAATTAGTATAATTCAAGGAATTGTAATCACACTAGGGCTTTTACTTGTTTATCAACATGGAGTTAAATGGGGTTATACCGAAAACGTAACTCGAACTATTATTTTTTTAACATTAATTGCTTCCAATATTTTTCTAACATTGGCCAATCGTTCCTTTTATTATTCAGTGCTTACAACTTTAAAATACAAAAACAATTTGGTCATAATGATTATCGGAATGACCATTTTACTTACTGCAGCTATTTTATACATTCCGCTTTTTAGAACTTTTTTTATGTTTGATATAATTACTCTTTCACAAGTGGGTTTGAGTATTTTAGTGGCTTTTGTTTCTGTATTTTGGGTAGAATTTTATAAACTTTATAAAAGAAAAAAAGGAATTCACTAAAATAAAAACCATTAAAATTAAGCACTTTTCACTAAATGAAACTTAATTTTAATGGTTAAAAAAGCTTTTTTAAACTGAATTTTATTTTCTGCTGCCTCCAGAAATAATGTTAAACCCTACTTGAAACGAGAGTGCATTTGCCTTGGCGAGATCTGAATAAGCCAGAAGATTATCGGCTAGAACATAAAAATTTACGACTCCAATTTTCGTTGACAATCCCAAACCAATATTTTTATACGAATAAGAATCAATAGTATATGTTGCTTTCATTTGCAATCCCTTTAGGATTCTTCTTCTGTAATAAGCAGTTAGCGCCAGCATTGGTGCTCTTGGTGTCGACATCGCAAAAAGCTGGGCTCCAACGGCGCTTCTGTACCATGAATCTTCATCGGTTTCACAATTGCATTCTGTTTGTCTTTCTTCCTCAAATGAATATTGAAAGGAAGAGTAAAACTTTAATGGTCGTTGCGTGGCATAATTATTATAAATAGTGTCTAAAGGAACAGCATCTTTAAAATCCTCGTAAGCATCGCTTATATTTCCGCCATTATTGAAATCTGCATTAAGTCCTTTAAAAACATAATTCCCCTTGAAAGTAAAACTCTCCACTTCTTGTGTGTGTTTGATGAATCCGATATCAACCAAACTTGCCGTTATTTGAATATTCTTTTGGGAATAATACGTTAATCCTAGATCTAATCCTAGCCCTAAATTCCCACCAAAAAAGGCTTTCTCCTTAATATCATCAACTATATCACTGCCGGCATCTCCATCATAATTTTCGTCTAAATACTTAGCAGCACCAGAAGTATTAAGTTCTAAATTGGAATTTATTGCCTGATCATAAATCAAATCTGAACCTTGTTGGGTATACAAATATCCTGAATTGTGCGTTGACGTAGCATTGAAAATACTCGAATAAATTTTGCCTCGAATTCCCAATATAAGTTTTTCATTAATTTGCTTGTTGAATCCAACATGAAAAACAGACAACAATTCTGTTTTTAGATCCAAATCACCCAAATTAAAAGACTTTCCAATATAATTATTATTCCCGTACAAAGATAAAATAGCAATATCTGTGGGAACATATATAAAAGAATCAAGTTCTTGATACATTCCAAAAGAAACATAGGATTTACTCTCGGTACCACCTACCCTAAAACCGCCAGTAAATAATTCTAATTGCTGATTGGCAGTGACATAATCATTCCTGTTGGTAGATGCTACCACATTCTCAACTTTGGTGGTGAAGTTCACTCCATTATTGGCAAATAAATCATAAACATTAAATCCTGTTGAACCTACATTCGCCGAAATTCCAGATAATAACGGAACTCCAAAAAACCATTTATACTTTACATCGGCTCCTGGATTTGTCAATAAAGACTGGGGTTGCGGTGTGAAATTATATAGGATTTCTTTGTTTTGAGCAGAACAATAGAACGACATTGACAGACATAAAACGATTATTATTTTTCTCATTTTATATCTAAATAGGCGGTTACACTTGAACTTAACTTAATATGCCCAGTACTATTTGCAGTTAATGGTGGACCAGGAAGCATAATGAGTACAAAATTTATTTTTGTTGAATTCTTCAAAACGTCAAGATTTGTAGTATCGAACACAACTGTTTTTGTTACCGTATCATCCGTTCCTGTATAAGAAGGCACCGATAAATTCACATTATAAAGTGGCTGATTTTGGTTGTCAAAAAATGTCATATTAAGTACATAGGCCCTATTTATGGTATTATTAACCTTGAAAAATAAATCGGCTCCAACTAAATTTTCATCAAAAAAAGAAGAATTAAATAAATCCAGAACGGCGACGTGTGAAAAAACACTTTGTTCTGTTCCATTAACAATAAAGTCACTGGCGATTAGGTCAAAGTAAGCCAAATTTGTTGTATAGACCGGTTGTGCATTGAACTCATCAACTTGATTAAAATCTACGTCATTTGTACAGGAAAAACAAAATACTGCAACTGATACGATACCTAAAATTCTATTAAAAAAAGAATAACCCATACTTTTGCCAGTTTAATTTTAGATAGAATTTTATTTATATAAAACCCCAAACTAAAGTAACGATAAAAATTCTAAATTATTAAGGTTTAACCCGTTTATTTAAAGCATTTTTGAAGAAACACCGAAATTAATGAAAATCACCAAATAATTTAGAAGCCTCGTTGTAAGCACTTTCAAAACTCATTGGACTGCAATTGGTATTTTCTTTTTGAACTGTAAAATAGGACAATAATTTCTCCGTTGGCATGTTGCCAGTCAAATTATCGGTAGCCATAGGACAACCGCCAAAGCCCTGAATGGCGCCATCAAAACGTCGACAGCCGCCTTTATAAGCAGCATCTATTTTCTCAAGCCATTTGTCTGGTGTAGTGTGAAGATGGGCCCCAAACTCAATGTTGGGATATTGTGGAATCAAATTCGAAAACAAATATGCTATCATTTCAGGTGTTGAGCTACCCACTGTGTCTGAAAGTGACAAAATTTTCACTCCCATAGCAGCCAATTTCTGAGTCCACTCTCCTACTATTTCTACATTCCATGGGTCTCCGTACGGATTTCCAAAACCCATAGAAAGATAAGCAACAACTTCCTTATTGGTTTTATCAGCAAGGTTTAGTATTTCATTTAATGTGATTAGGGATTCGGCAATCGTTTTATGCGTATTCCGCATTTGAAAATTCTCCGAAATCGAAAAAGGAAAACCCAAATATTGAATGGCAGCATGCTCAGAAGCCAGAGTGGCTCCTTGCGTATTGGCAATTATGGCCAATAATTTACTTTTTGTTTTTGATAAATCAAGTTGTTCCAAAACCTCGGCCGTATCTTGCATTTGAGGTATGGCTTTTGCAGAAACAAAACTACCAAAATCGATAGAATCAAAACCTACACGCAACAAAGATTGAATATAGGCCACCTTTCTTTCGGTAGGAATAAAGGCTTTTATACCTTGCATTGCATCACGTGGACATTCGATAATTTTTATATCCTTCATAACTTTCAAATATATAAAAAAGGTTTTGAGTTACAAAGTAAAAAAAATCAATACGATTATTTTCTAGCCAAAATTGCTTTATTAATTGCCTTTACTATAGCCGGTCCTTCATATATAAAACCAGTATACAACTGTAGCAAACTTGCTCCAGCATCTAATTTATCTATGGCATCCTGAGCAGAATGTATTCCTCCCACACCTATAATTGGAAAAGCCTTATTACTATTTTGAGATAAAAAACGAATCACTTCAGTCGAGCGATTTGCCAGTGGTTTTCCAGACATCCCTCCTAGCTCTGTCTTATCTTCGGATATAAGTTCTTTGCGGGAAATAGTAGTATTGGTTGCAATTACACCCGCAATTTGAGTTTCTTTTACAATATCGATTATATCAAGCAATTGTTCATCCGTAAGATCCGGAGCTATTTTAAGTAGGATTGGCTTTTGCTTTGGTCTAGCCAAGTTTTTATTTTGTAACGTTTGCAATAATTGGGTTAGTGGCTCTTTTTCTTGCAATGCACGAAGGTTTGGAGTATTTGGAGAACTTACATTGACAACAAAATAATCTACATAATCAAATAATGCATCAAAACAAATCTCATAGTCGGAAGTGGCATCTTCGTTTAAAGTACATTTATTTTTTCCGATATTTCCACCTATCAGAACACCGTTATTATTTTTTAATCTTTCAACAGCTTGAAGAACGCCTTCATTATTAAAACCCATTCTATTAATGATAGCAGAATCTTCTTTTAAGCGAAATAATCTTTTTTTCTCATTTCCTGGCTGACCTTTTGGAGTTAGCGTTCCAATTTCAATAAAACCAAAACCAAAATTGGAAAGTTCTTTGTATAAAGTGGCATCTTTATCAAAACCAGCTGCCAAACCAACAGGGTTTTTAAATTTTAAACCAAAAACTTCGGTTTCCAATCTTTTATCGTTGACCTCGTATAATAATCTAAAAATAGTAGAAAATCCAGGTATTTTTGATACAATTCTAATTAAGGAAAAAGTAAAATAATGCACTTTTTCGGGATCAAAACAAAAAAGGATTGGGCGTATAAAAATCTTGTACATAGTTCAAATATTGATTGCCACAAAAGTAAAGAATTGTTTTTAGTTTTTAGGCATAAAAAAGTGCTATAAGCAATTCAATTGTTAATTTATCGAGCAAAAAAACACTTTTAAAAGCAAACGTTATCAAAGCAAAAAAAATAAAAAACGACACGATTGCATCACTTTTTATTCCAACGAACCAATTAACAATTAAATTTAATTTCGGGAAAGCTATATTTATTGCTTGGAGTATATTTTTTTGTGGCCTATACTTTTAAAAATATTTAAACGGTCAAAATATCGGATTAAGCTTTTATAGAAATGGAATGTAAATCTAGTCAAAAAAACAAATATGTCAATAAAACAAATTAACTGATTATCAATTAATTACAAAAACAATTTGTTATAAATATTCTTTTAGCAATAATGGAATTGACGTATGATGTGTTTTTGATGGGATTTTTCAATTACAAAGTAAAACCTCATTGAAGTACATTTGGAATTCATAATTTAAACCAAATATAATTCTACTTATGTTAAAAATAATAACCCTTATCATATTGTGGATTAGTTCCCTTTTTTACGCATCTGTTTACGCTCAAGTAAGTCCGAAAAGAGGAGTTGCCTATGGAAATCATACTGTTTCAGATTTAAATACATTAAAATCAGGGATTTCATGGTGGTACAATTGGTCCTCCGTTCCAGAATCTACTGTAAATGCAAGCTACGAAAGCTTGGGAGTAGAATTTGTTCCCATGGCTTGGGGAAAAATTAACGATCCTGATGCTTTTATTGCAACTATAAAACCCGGAGCCAAATACCTATTGGCTTTTAATGAACCGAATTTTAATGATGGTGCCAGATTAACACCTCAGGAAGCAGTTGATGCGTGGCCCAACATTGAAAAAATAGCCGCTGCAAAAGGACTGGAAATAGTAAGTGCCTCCCCCGCCTATAATGGTCCTTCGAATTATGGAGGTTACCAAAGTCCGATTGCTTGGCATGATGAGTTCTTTCGTCTTTGTCCAACTTGCAAAGTAGACTACATCGCTTTTCATACTTATGATGCTACATCAGGCTCTGTAATTGGAGTTACAGAAGGATTGAAGAAATACAATATTCCGATTTGGGTAACCGAATTTGCCAATAGAGTTACCCAATCGGCTACAGAGAAAACTAATTTTATGAAGGATATCGTGACTGCTTTTGAAAACGATCCCGATATTTATCGTTATTCATGGTTTACATGCAGAGTTCCCTCAGACTGGACTGATATGATAGAAGGGCAATTGCTTGGTGCCAATAGCGGAGAAATAAGACCGATTGGGACAGCTTATCTTAACGTTCCATACACAACCAAAAAAATGAATGTACCAGGCAGAATTATTGCAAACAAACATTACCGTCGCAAAGGAACCGGTTTGCAAAATACAACAGATGGAGGCACTACGCAAAATGTATGTTTTACCGATGCGGGAGATTGGAATGAATACATGATAAATGTGGCCAAAACCAGTTCTTACTCAATGACTTTTCGCGTAGCATCATTAATTACTGGCAAATTTGACATCAGTGTAAATGGTGTAATTGTAAAAACGGATGAAACTTTTGAAGCCACTGGAGGTTTACAAACCTACGCAGACAAAACAGTTTCGGGAATCAATCTACCACAAGGAGAAAATTACATTAAACTTCATTATAAATCAAAATTCAACTTTAATTATATTGATGCAGTTGATGAAAATAGCCTTGGCCTTGAAGAAGAAAATTTAGTTACTACTTCTGATATTTTCTTTCCAAATCCTTTTACAAACGAAGCCACAATTAAGATTAAAAGTGCAAATACAGAAAAAATAAACCTCAAAATAATTGACATGAAAGGGAATGTTTGTATTTCGAGCAATGCCTTTTACACCAATCAAACCTTAACCTTCGGCGATCAGCTCGCAACCGGAATCTATATTGTTATTGCAACATACGGAAATACCAAAAAAACATTCAAGATAATTAAGAAATAAAATGAACATAAAAACACCTTTATTCCGTAGCATATTTCGTCTATTCTGATCAGAAAATTAAATTAATAGTAAGTAAAACCAGATTATCCATCTAAAGGTTTTTAATAGTGTACATTAGACAAAAAACAATGTCTATAGAACACAAAGTTCTTTTGGTAGAAGAATTATTTGACCAACTAGAGCATGAAATAAATAATTTCAAATCTGAAACTAGTTTACATTGCAATAGCGGTTGTGGACAGTGTTGTTCAAAACCCAACATCGACGCTTCTCCATTGGAATTCTTACCATGGGCTTTTTATCTATATTTAAATGGTAAAGCCGAAGCTACTTTAGAAGAACTCAATTCCAAAACGAATTCCTTTTGTCATTTATATCAATCCCTTTCTACAGTTGACAATACAAATGGCCGATGTTCCAATTACAAATACAGAGGATTAATTTGCAGGCTTTTTGGGTACGCCGCCAGCAGAGACAAATATGGAAAACTACGATTAAACACTTGCAAAATAATAAAAGAAAACCAACAAGAAAATTTTAATAGTACAGAAGAAGCCATTGGCAAAGGACTCTATGTACCTGTTTTTTCAGACTATTATATGCGACTGACCTCAATCGATCATAGACTTGCCACAACACTTCTCCCCATCAACGAGGCCTTAAAAATGGCAATCGAAGAGGTATTGCATTATTACGCTTATAGACCTTTTCCTGGCGGATTAGAAAATATTGCATAAAAGCATAAGCATAAATACGATTATAAATCATGACAAAGCGATTTCATTAGTGCAAAATCAATCTCTTTTTTTCTAATTTAGTACTATTCAAATTAAAATTATGAAAAAGCTAACCAAAGAAGATATCAGTCAGGAAATTTTTGATTTATATGACGATTATGCCCATAATAAAATTGAGAGAAGGCAATTTATAGAAAAATTGTCCCTGTTTGCAATAGGGAGCCTAACCGTTCCGTCACTCCTTAGTTTTATGACTCCTAATTATTTGGATTCTATTTTGATAAAACCCGACGACCCAAGAATAAAATCGGAATACATAACCTATCAATCTCCAAAAGGTGGTGGCGCAATCAAAGGACTTTTATCCCAACCAACCAAAACCAAAAAAAAATTACCCGGAATAATTGTTGTTCATGAGAATCGGGGACTAAATCCTTATATTGAAGATGTAGCAAGAAGAGCTGCTCTGGAAGGATTCATTACTTTGGCTCCTGATGCTTTATCCCCACTTGGGGGTTATCCCGGAAATGACGACGCGGGAAGAGAATTGCAAAAGAAACGCACCCGAGAAGAAATGCTCGAAGACTTTATTGCCGGTTACGAATTCTTAAAATCATACAAAGACTGTAATGGTTCTGTAGGTGTAGTTGGATTTTGCTTTGGAGGTTGGATTGCCAATATGATGGCAGTCAAAATACCAACTTTGTCCGCAGCAGTTCCATATTACGGAGGTCAGCCCACTGCCGATGAAGCCGAAAAAATAACATCTCCTATTTTGCTGCATTATGCGGGATTAGACACTAGGGTAAATGAGGGCTGGCCAGCTTACGAGGTGATACTCAAAAAGAACAAAGTAGAACATACCGCTTATTTTTATCCTGGAGTCAATCATGGTTTTCATAACAATACCACTCCGCGATATGATGAAGCTGCTGCCACTTTATCTTGGACTCGAACTATTGCTTTTTTTAAGGAGAAACTCAAAAATAAATAATTACAAAATTTAATTTTATGAAATTGATAGCCAAAGCAACGATACAAATTCAAAAACCGATTGATGAAGTTTTTGAAGGAATTGTAAATCCCGAAAAGATGACAAATTATTTTATTTCAGAAAGCAACGGGCGATTGGAAACTGGAAAAGAATTGATCTGGAAATTCCCCGAATTCCCCACAGAAGTTCCCATTAAAGAGATTACAACCGAAATCAATCGTTCGATCTCATTTGTTTGGGACGAAGAAACTGTAGTAAAAATTATACTTGAAGAGCAAACCGACAAAAATACCGTAGTAAAAGTGACTGAAGACGGAAAACAATATAACGAAGACAACCTGAAATGGGTTATTGGAAATACAGAAGGCTGGGCCAATTTTCTCGCCTGCATGAAAGCTTATCTCGAATACGGAATACAACTTCGCAAAGGAGCATTTGAATTTATGCGTGAAAATTGAGATCAAGAATGATTATTGATTTAAACTCGGATTCCATAAAATATCTTATAAAAAAAAGCCCCAAACGGGGCTTTTTCAATATCTAAATTCGAGATTATTTACTCAAATACATTTTTCTTCTTGAGTACAATTCGTAGAATTGATCGTCTTTCAAGTCGTCAATAAATAAAATACTTTCTCCAGTTGATTTCATTTCAGGCCCCAATGCTTTATTTACATTATGAAATTTACTGAAAGAGAAAACCGGTTGCTTGATCGCATATCCTTTTAACTGTGGGTTAAAAGTAAAATCGGTTACTTTATTGTGTCCCAACATTACTTTGGTAGCATAGTTTACATATGGTTCTCCGTACGCTTTGGCAATAAATGGCACCGTTCTCGAAGCTCTAGGATTGGCTTCGATAATATAAACCGTATCGTCTTTTATGGCAAATTGAATATTGATTAAACCAACCGTTTTAAGTGCCAAAGCAATTCGTTTGGTATGGTCTTTTATTTGTTGCATTACAAATTCACCCAAGTTAAATGGTGGCAAAGTGGCATTACTGTCTCCAGAGTGTACTCCGCAAGGTTCGATGTGCTCCATGATACCAATGATATATACATTTTCACCATCGCAAATTGCATCTGCTTCGGCTTCTATCGCTCCATCCAAATAATGATCCAAAAGCAATTTATTTCCTGGAATTGTTTTCAATAAATTGATTACATGTTCCTCTAGTTCTTGTTTGTTGATTACGATTTTCATTCCTTGACCTCCCAACACATAAGAAGGACGAATCAATAGTGGGAAGTCTAAAGTATCTGCCAATGCTGAAGCTTCGTCTGCTGTTTCGGCAATTCCAAACTGTGGGAAAGGAATTTTTAACTCAGTCAACAAATCAGAGAAACGACCCCTGTCTTCGGCTAAATCCAGTGCATCAAAGCTGGTTCCAAGAATTTTTACGCCATATTTCGATAATTTTTCAGCCAATTTCAAAGCGGTTTGCCCACCCAATTGAACAATAACTCCCTCTGGTTTTTCATGCTGAATAATATCATAAATATGTTCCCAAAATACGGGTTCAAAATACAATTTATCGGCTGTATCAAAATCAGTCGAAACCGTTTCCGGATTACAGTTAATCATGATGGTTTCATACCCACATTCTTTCGCGGCAAGCACTCCATGCACACAAGAATAATCAAATTCAATTCCTTGTCCAATTCTATTTGGTCCTGAACCAAGAACAATTATTTTCTTTTTATCGGTTACAATACTTTCGTTGTCTACATAACGTGTTCCGTCGGCTTTTTCTATTTCAGCTTCAAAAGTAGAGTAATAATAAGGTGTTTTTGCTTTAAACTCCGCAGCACAAGTATCAACCAATTTAAATACACGGTTGATGTTCATTGTAGAACGCAACGTATGCACTTGGCTTTCAAGACAACCCATCATATGAGCAATTTGTCTGTCGGCAAAACCTTTTTGTTTGGCTTCCAGCAACAATTCTCTTGGCAATGTTTCTACTTTATAATTAGAAATTTCTTTTTCTAAAGTATAAAGCTCTTCATATTGTTTCAAGAACCACATATCAATTTTTGTGATTTCATGAATACGACTCAACGGAATTCCCATTGCGATTGCATCATAAATTACAAAAACACGATCCCAACTGGCAAAAGTCAGTTTCTCGATAATTTGTTCGTAATTTTTATATCCTTTTCCATCGGCACCCAGACCGTTTCTTTTTATTTCTAATGATTGAGTGGCTTTATGCAATGCTTCTTGGAACGAACGTCCAATTCCCATAACCTCACCAACCGATTTCATTTGAAGTCCCAAAGTTCTGTCAGCTCCTTCAAATTTATCAAAGTTCCAACGTGGAATTTTGACAATCACATAATCCAAAGTTGGTTCGAAAAGAGCCGAAGTCGATTTTGTAATTTGGTTTTGCAATTCATCAAGATTATATCCTAATGCTAATTTAGAAGCAATCTTAGCAATTGGATATCCGGTTGCTTTTGATGCCAAAGCAGAAGAACGAGACACACGAGGATTGATTTCGATAGCCACGATATCTTCTTTTTCGTCTGGCGAAACAGCGAACTGTACATTACAACCACCCGCGAAGTTTCCAATACTGCGCATCATCAAGATAGCGTAATCACGTAATTTTTGGAAAGTCGTGTCTGACAAAGTCATTGCCGGCGCAACTGTGATGGAATCTCCAGTGTGGATTCCCATTGGATCCATGTTTTCAATAGAACAGATAATAACTACATTATCATTCTTGTCTCTCAACAATTCCAATTCGTATTCTTTCCAACCCATTAAAGCTTTATCAATCAAAACCTCATGGATTGGTGATGCCTCCAAACCTCTGGTTAAAAGCTCATCAAAATCTTCTTTTTTATAAACAATTGCTGCTCCAGTTCCTCCCAAAGTAAATGAAGGACGAATAACCAATGGAAAACCAAATTCCTGAGCTATTTCTTTACCTTGCAAGTAAGAAGTGGCAGTTTTTGCAGGTGCCGTAGGAACATTAATTCTTTCTAATAATTGTTTGAATTGTTCTCTGTCCTCGGTAATATTGATTGCATTAACATCAACTCCAATCAATTTTACTCCAAAATCTTGCCAGATTCCTTTTTCATCTGCTTCGAGACACAAGTTCAGCGCAGTTTGCCCTCCCATGGTTGGCAATACCGCGTCAATTTGTGGATGTTCTTTCAATATTTGTATAATTGATTTAGTAGTCAATGGCAACAAATAAACATGATCCGCCATCGTTGGGTCAGTCATAATTGTTGCAGGGTTTGAATTGATTAAGATTACTTCAATTCCTTCTTCACGGATTGAACGGGCAGATTGTGATCCTGCATAATCAAATTCGCATGCTTGACCAATCACAATTGGACCTGAACCTATTATTAAAACCGATTTTATGGATGTATCTTTTGGCATTTTATTTAGTGTTGTAGTTGTTTTTTTTATCACTCTAAAATTGAAGTTTGTTAAATACTTCAATTCATAACCTTAAAATTTAAGTACCGCTTGGGTATAAAAAAAGGCGATACTAAAAAAAAGTAACGCCTTATTTATGTTTATTCAAACATTATTTTTTGTGTCTTGGTTCACTAGAAACAGTCAATTTATGTCTTCCTTTAGCTCTTCTACGCGCTAGAACTTTTCTTCCATTTGCAGAAGCCATTCTATCCATAAATCCGTGCTTATTTCTTCTTTTTCTTTTCGATGGTTGAAATGTTCTTTTGCTCATTGCTTTGTATGTTTAAAAATCTTAATTAAGTATCTATTTATTTTTGAATAACCGTTATTCTAAAACCGAGTGCAAATATACAAAGACTTTTTTTTCTGGCAAGTAGTTTTTAAAAAATATTTTTAATTCCTTTTACTATCTTTGCAATCTTAAATCTTTATACATTATGTTTCACAAAAATATCAAACTTATTATCGCTGGACTTATTATAGTTACTGGCATTTGGCAATTCACTGAAAGCAATATTGGTAACGGAATATTCCTTATTTTATTATCTGGACTCCCTATATTTTTGTATTACAAAAACGAATTTATCTTACTTGCCTTCTTGAAATTAAGAAAACAAGATTTTGAAGGTGCCAAAAAATGGCTAGCACACATCAAGAATCCCGAAACGGCCTTGGTTAGAAAACAACAAGGGTATTTCAATTATCTGCATGGAATAATGCTTTCACAAACCAATATCAATCAAGCCGAAAAATATTTTAAAAAAGCTATTGAACTTGGTTTGACTATGGATATGGATTTGGCTGTCGCAAAATTAAATCTTGCAGGAGTTGCAATGAGTCGCAGAAGAAAACTAGAAGCCACCACGTTATTAAACGAAGCAAAAAAATTAGATAAGCAAAACATGCTGAAAGATCAAATTGCAATGATGAAAGAACAAATGAAAAAAATATAAATCTTACAATTTAAATACCTTATTTTTACGGAATTCAAAAAAGTCATCCCATATTTAGGATGACTTTTTTTACATCGGAAGTATTACATCGGATTAATGTGTTATTCAACGTTATTATTGCTCATTTAAAAACAAAGTAGATATTTTAGCTAATCGTTTTATAATTAATGATTTATGTATAAATTTTTACTTACATTAATTTTCACCTTATCTTTAACAGTTTCATACTGCCAAGACACAATTACGTACCTGTCTGACGCAATAAAAGAAAACATAAATCCATATAAAAAAGCGAGTAATCTAGCCTACGAAAAAAGGGATATTACAGAAGGAAAAAATCTATTTGATTCCTTGGTAAAAAATAAACTTATCGGTACAAAATTTGACGATTTCAATTTGAAAGTTTACAAAGAAAAAAATGTAAAAATAAACCGAATTAACAAACCTATTTTTATAATCACGTATGCCTCGTGGCTTGTTATTCCAAAAGGAGAAATTCCCGCATTAAACATATTAGCAAAAGAACATCGCGATGACATGCAATTTATTGTTATTTTCTGGGACAAGAAAAGTGACTTAAAAAATATTGCTTATAAATTTAACGATGACATTAAAGTTTGCTATGCCAATGAAAACTATTCAAAAGATGCCCACATAGTCGCTACCATAAAACACACTCTGGGTTTTCCTACATCAATCTTTTTGGATGAAAATAAAAATGTAGTCAACATTAAACATTTTGAAAACACCGTTAAAATTAAAACTCCAATCAAACAGGCAATTATTATTAGTTACAACTATTTCAGCAAAGACATTAATGAGAACCTAGTAAACGCGGTAACCAAAAACAAAAGCTTTACCACTAATTAATTTGTCCGCACTTCTTTGAATCAAAATAGTTTCAAAATTGGCATTTTCTAATTAACTTTTACACCATTTCTTCTTTTATAATTCGAGGCAAATTAGCGTTAAGCCATTTGTATTTATTAAGAATCATAACATGTGTTCCACCAGGCACAACGATACAATTTTTTATATATTTTATAGGAAAAACATCATCCAAATCCCCATGTATATGGATAACATTCTCATCAACAACAATACGATTCCATAAAATTACCTGTTCTATTGCCCAATCTAAATATCGCTTATCTCGAACAGAAAGAAATTTTTCGTACAACTTAAGCCTCTGATTTACTTTTTTACCAAAAGAAAACTTAGCTAAACTTTCAATATTCTGAACCAAACCTATCGGAATTAACTTATATGCCTTAGTGTTTTTTGCAATAAGCATTCTCTTGGGAAATTCAAGATTGCTTTTTACACTGGAAATAATAATCACTTTTCTGGTTTTTAAAAAACCAGCCATTTCTTGGACTAATATACCTCCAAAAGAAACACCAATTAGAACGGGATTTTCATGTTTAATTTTTTTTGTCATTCGCTTTGCATATGCCAACAAGGATTCTTTTTCTAGAGGAATTTCCCATTCAAGAAATACAACTTCAAATTCTGTTTCAGGAAGTTTTATCCTTTCAAAAATTGCAACACTCGCTGCTAGACCCGGCATAAAATAGACTGGAATTTTACTCATAATTGGTTTGAATATTATCTCAATTTAGACAACGAAAATTGAGACTAATTTAATTTTTTTAATTGACATAAATTTCACTTATGCTGATTTAAAAAATATTTTTTTGCCTTTTGATTTTCTAAGATTTCAAGTACACAATTCACTTTTACTTCAAAGACATACCAACTCATAATTCCAAAAGATTAATTTACAATAGAAAATCATTTGCCGTTGGATATCAAAACATTACCTTTGTAGTAGCCTCTTTTTAAATACAATCAGCTAAATTTTATTTTAGATAATTATGGATTTTAAATCTACAAATCCTATAAAATTTAAAAAATTAAATCATTAACATATTTAAAAACGAAAAGATATCTCTATCTATAGCAATAAAAGAAAACAATCATGGATTCATCAATCAAAATAGAAATTAAAGACAATGCATTTGCAAGACAATTTGAAACATTAGTGGATATGGGAATGGTTTCGGTAGAATATTCTTTTCAGGAAAAAAAAATATTCCTAACAAAAATAAACACTCCAGAACTATTTGACAATGAAGAATTTATTTCAAATTTTCTCAAAAACATTATGGAAATTGCAATCGAAAAAAAATTAAAGGTTGTACCTATACTTCCAAAAATTGTTCTTTTTTTAAAAAAAACCCAATTTACAAAGAATTACTTCCTCCTGGAATTCGCATATAACAAAATAGCCAGTTTACTACTTAAACTGGCTATTCTATTAAAAAACTAAATTTTTTTGTTTTATCTACTCCTTTGCGTTGACTGTTTTGTTGTTGATTGACGATTGGAATTATACGTATTTGTCTGTTTAGTAGACGGCGTTGAAGGGCGTGTTGAAGGTGTTGAAGGTGTTGATGGACGGGTTGTTGGCGCCACGGGTCTTGTCGATGGCGTTACGGGACGTTCAGTTGGCTTCGAAGGTCTAGAAGAAGATGTCTCAGGTCTTGTTGATGGCTTCGAAGGACGTGTCTCGGGTTTTGCTGAAGGCGATGTCGGACGTGTACTAGGACGTGTTGACGGTCTAGTAGTTGGATTAGTTGGCTTTCTATAATTATTGCCGTTATAAGTCCCTTTATAATTACCGTTTCTCGTATTATTTACGACTACAACAGAAGTATTTCTATTGGAAGAATAATGTGCATAATGCGGTGGATAATGGTAGTAAGGTGGTCTATAATAATGATTGTGATAATGGTAATGATTGTGATAATACACACTAAAATAAATAGGTGCCCATGGACGGAAATAGGATGGGTAATACCCATAATAATAAGGTGGATAATAAGGTACGTATACAGGCGAATACAAGTAAACAACAACGGGACTTGTAGCCACATTAACAACATTAACAGTAGTCGTAGTTGAAGTCGTTGTTACAGTTTGACTCCCATTATAACCAGGATTTATGGTACTTGAAGTAGTTTTTGCAGTTACCGGTTCAACCACATAATTTTTTCCATATAAGTTTTCATCTCCAACTACTTGAACTGTAATTCTCTTGTCTTTGTCTTTGTTCACAAAAACGACAGCTATGTCTTGTATGTCATTTTTAGCGACTTCGTCCTGAAGAATAAACATAAAATTTTCTCCATCTTTTTTTGTCGTTACTTTAATAAAATCAACTTTTCCATCATTGTCTAAATCCAAGTTATTGATTTTAGTATTTTCTTCATTCAATGATTTTTCAAAATCTTCAATAGTCTTTGAATTTTGAAAAATATCTAAAACTGCATACAAATTTAAATTATCACCTGGCAAACCCAATGATTCTGGTTCCTGCTCATTTTGAGAAAAAGCGGTGAAACCAAATAAGGAGGTTATCAAAACCAAAAGTATTAAAATTCTATTTTTCATGTTTTTTTATTAAATTAATAAATTCAATTGCAATATAACAAAAACCATACCTAAACATAGATAATGAAATTTAATTTAACACAATATTAATTTAAATAAAACACTGATTCTATAACTTGTTTTTCTCTATTATTAAACTTAATTTCAACTATATTTTTTGTTAAATACAAAATGAAAGGCTTATCTTTACAATACTCTTCTTTGCCAAAACAAACTTAAAACAGAATAGTTTTTCATTTATAATTTGAAACTTAAAACAAGATGATAAAATACAATTTGATTTCAATTGTCTTCTTTTTTTCTATTGCACGGAGCTATTCTCAAATAGAAATATCTACTTCATTAAATGATGCGATCTACAAAGCCATCGATAAAAATACTTCAATTAAAAACAAAACAATTGAAATCGAAAAATTAAACCTGCAAGAAAAAGGAGTTCGCAATAAATACATTCCAACTGTTGACGCAAATGCACTTTACTCCTATTTTGATAGCAATTTAACCTTAGATCTTCCAGCATCAACAATACCAATTGTAAATATCCCGTTGTTCAATGACAAAGCAACTTATGCTAATTCCGGTAATTTTTTCATAGGAAGTGTAATGGCAAAAACGGTCTTATTTAGCGGTATGCAAATTCCAAATGGAGCCAATGCCATTAAACAAAAAGCGATTGGGACGGCTTACTTAAAAGATTCCGAAAAAGACGCAATCATCAAAGATGTAATCAACACATTCGATCAGTTAAAACTCATCAATGAAACAGAAAAACTCATCAATGACAGTGATAAACGATTGCAAACAGAGACCAAAAGAGTTACAAAAGCTATTGAACAAGGACTTGCCATTCCTTATGATCGGGATAAAATAAAACTAGCGCTATTGGAACTGGAATCCAAAAAAATTGAACTCACTGGAAAACGGACTTTAGTTTATAAAAAAATACAATATCTTACAGGCTATTCAGATTCTGAAATTAATAATGTGCAATACGATTTAATTCCATATTTAATTTCAGAAGAAAAACTAAATACTGAAAACAAACAGGAAATAAAGGCTTTAGAGTCTTTTAAATTGGCAAGTGAGTACCTTTTGAAAAAAGAAAAAGGTACTTATCTTCCAACTGTAGGTGCTTTTGGAGGGATAGTTTACTCGAGTTTATTTGATTTAAACGGAACAACTTCGGTAGTTCCTATTATAAACCAACCTCTAAATTTAGGCCTAAATGAATTTTCATTGAGTCCATTATGGATGGTTGGAGCAGCATTTAAATGGGAGCTATTTGCTGGTTTCGAAAGAGAACATAAGGTTCATGAAGCCAAATTAAACATTGAACAGGTTCAAAATCAAATTGATGACGCCAAACAAAAACTACAATTACTCCTTGAAAACAACTTAATAAACTATACTGTTCTATTAAAAAAAATTGATATCGCCACCCAGCAAGAAAAAGTAGCCAACAATAATCTGAACTTAGCTTCCAAACAATACAAAGAAGGGCTTATAAATGTATCCGAGCTTTTGGAAGCCGAAAATGACTTGTTTAAGGTTACAAATACCAAACTAAACACAATAATAGAAGAACGATTAGCAGCTATTGAAACAATTATAACTACTGGAGAATTATCTAATAAATTATCCAAATAAAAATTTATATCATGAAAAGAGTTTTCGTCATATTGTTACTGACATCAATTGTAATTTGCTGTAAAAATCCCAAAAAAGATTCTATAATACAAGGTAAAGTTGAGAACGAACAAATTGCTGTGGTAAGCAAAATTCCCGGAAAAATTATAAAAATAATGGTAAAAGAAGGAGATTTTGTCAAAAAAGGAGATACGCTTGCTATTCTTGATATTCCAGAAGTAGATGCGAAGAAGAGCCAGGCAGAAGGGGCACTCATATCTGCAAAAGCTCAGTATACGATGGCGGTAAAAGGAGCAACTAGCAATCAAATTTTACAACTTGAAGCCAAAAAACAAGGATTAAAAGAACAGTATGAATTTGCGCAAAAATCAATCAAGAGACTAAGTAATATGCTCAAAGACTCGTTGGTTTCCCAACAAACTTACGATGAAACATTTGCAAAATACCAAGGAGCCCAAGCTCAATACAATGCCGTTATTGCAGAATTGGACGATGCCAAAAAAGGCGGCCGAATTGAACAACAAAATATGGCTTTGGGTCAACAAGAAAGAGCAATAGGCGCATTAGAAGAAGTTGAAACGGCCAACAAAGAACGCTATATTATAGCTCCTCAAGACATGAGTATTGAAACCATCACTCTTAATTTGGGAGAATTAGCATTGCCAGGATATACCTTATTTAATGGATTTATCAGCGATGGGACTTATTTCCGATTTACAATACCCGAAAGTAAATTAAACAAAATAAAAAAAGGCCAACAGATAACCGTTTCGGTTCCATTTACAGATAAGAGCATTAAAGGACATGTTACAACCATTAAACAATTGGGTGCTTATGGCACAATAGCTACCGCTTATCCTGATTACGAAATGCAGGAAAGTTTATTTGAAGTAAAAATAGCACCTAACAATAATAGCGAAACCAAAGATTTGATTACAAAAACTACGGTAACTTTATCTCTTTAAAATATGCGAAATTTTCTCCTGTTGCTAAAAAGAGAATTCCAATTCTTTTGGCAAAATAAAATCCTCCGAATGCTTTTCATTGGTGCTCCAATTCTGTACGGTGTTTTATTGGGTTATGTTTATGGGAAAGGAAAAGTAACCGATTTACCAATTATTATTGTCGATCAGGACAGAACCGAAATGAGCGCAAAAGCAATTCAAATGTTTGACGACAATGAAGTAATTTCTATTGCAGCCGTTTTGTATGACCAAAATAATCTTTCTGAAATTGCAATCGAAAAAGAAGCAAATTGTGTAGTGATCATCCCAAAAGGTTTTCAAAAAATGGTATTTACCAAAAAATACCCCGAAATTATTACAATTGTAAATACTGCCAATGTTCTAACCGCAAATTATGCCTCCTCAGCCATACAACTTTGTCTCGGAACCTTAAAAGCGGGCGTTCAATTAGAAACTTTACGCAAACAAGGAACACCCGAAAAACTACTTCAAGAACAATACGAACCTTTTAAAACAACTTTCCTAAAAAAATACAACCGCAGCACCAATTATATGTATTTCCTGTGGCCAGGCGTTCTAGCAACAGTTTTGCAGCAAGTACTACTTCTTGCGCTAGCACTTTCCTTTGCTTCGGAATTTGAAAATAAAACTTTCATCGATTTAGTGAAGCGATCCCCATCCATTATAAAAATGATGGCGGTAAAAATCATTCCCTATATGATTATGAGTGTTGGTGTTTGGATTTTATATTTGCTGTTTGCCTTTTGGTTTCGAATACCTTTCTTTACCAATCTGGGAGCTTTAACATTAGTTGCAGGTATTTTTGTTTTATCCGTTTCGTTTATCGGAATATTAGTAAGCATTCTCATTCCAAATCAATTAAAAGCAACTGAAATATTAATGATAATTGCAACCCCGAGTTTTATTTTGAGCGGATTTACCTGGCCGTTAAGCCAAATGCCAATTTGGGTACAAAGCATAGCAAATGTAATTCCTTTAACCCATTTTTTAAAAATATTTAGAATTTTAAGCGTAGAAAATGGGACTCTTTCTCAAACTTACCAGTCGATTTTCAATTTGATTATCATTGGAACAATCTGTGCCATACTTTCCTATATTGCGTTGTACTTTAAGAAAAAATCAGTTCTAAAAAGTGACCTATAAAAAACAAAGGCAAGAGGAATGAAACTCTTGCCTTTGTTTTAATCATTAAAAGAATTTGAAATTTATTTTTCAATTTCTTTCATACTATCCATTTTCTTGTGCGCCAAGAAACCAGCAATATCTTCAAAATGCTCAACAACACGCTTGTTACCAAATTCGAAAACCTTTGTTGCCAATCCATCAAGGAAATCACGATCGTGAGAAACCAAAATTAAAGTCCCATCAAAATCACGCAAAGCATCCTTAATAATATCTTTGGTTTTCATATCCAAGTGATTCGAAGGCTCATCCAGAATCAATAAATTTACTGGTTCAAGCAATAATTTAATCATCGCCAAACGGGTTTTCTCACCACCCGAAAGTACTTTTACTTTCTTGGTCACATCATCGCCATGAAACATAAAAGCTCCCAAAATATCTTTAATTTTAGTACGAACATCACCAACTGCTATATCATCAATAGTTTCAAAAATAGTAGCATTTTCGTCTAATAAAGCCGCTTGATTTTGAGCAAAATATCCAATCTGAGAATTATGTCCAATTTCAACAGAACCACTATCAACGCCAATTTCTTTCATTATAGCTTTGATCATTGTTGACTTTCCTTCCCCATTTTTTCCAACAAAAGCAACCTTCTGACCTCTTTCAATTACAATATTAGCATCTTTGAAAACTACGTGATCTCCATAAGACTTGGACATTTCTTTTACAATAACCGGGTATTGTCCAGAGCGAACTGCTGGTGGAAATTTCAATTTCAATGCCGAAGTGTCTACTTCATCAACTTGAACTATAACTAGTTTTTCCAACATCTTAACTCGAGACTGAACAGCATCCGTTTTTGAGAATGTTCCTTTAAAACGATCAATAAAAGCTCGGTTATCGGCAATCATGCGCTGTTGTTCATCGTATGCTTTTTGCTGGTGCATACGACGGTCTTTTCTTAGTTCTAAATAATGGGAATACTTAGCTTTATAATCATAAATACGTCCCATTGTCACTTCAATAGTACGATTGGTAATATTATCTACAAAAGCCCTATCGTGCGAAATCACCACAACCGCTTTGGCCGAATTGATCAAGAAATCTTCCAACCATTGAATACTTTCGATATCCATGTGATTGGTAGGCTCATCCAATAAAATCAAATCTGGTTTTTGTAAAAGGATTTTGGCCAATTCAATTCGCATTCTCCAACCTCCCGAAAACTCAGAAGTTTGACGTGTAAAATCTTCTCTTTCAAAACCTAAACCTATTAGAATTTTCTCTACTTCAGCCTCATAATTCACTTCTTCAATCGCATAGAATTTCTCACTTAAATCAGAAACTCTTTCAATCAATTTCATATACGCATCACTTTCATAATCGGTACGAATTGTCAATTGCTCATTGATTTCATCGATTTCGGCTTTCATACTGAAAATTTCACCAAACGCTTTTGAAGTTTCTTCCATTACCGTGGCACCGTCTGTGGTCAACAAATGCTGAGGCAAATAAGCAACAACGGCATCTTTTGGCGCCGATACATTTCCTGTAGAAGGTTTGCTTTGTCCCGCAATAATTTTCAACAATGTTGATTTACCCGCACCATTTTTACCCATAAGGGCAATTTTATCATTTTCATTTATAGCAAAAGAAACATCACTAAAAAGAGTTGTTCCTCCAAATTGAACCGAAATATCGTTTATTGTAATCATTCGTCTGTTTATTTGTTTATTCGGTTAATCGTTGAAATTGTTAATCCGATTTTTGAAGGTGCAAAGATAGGTTAAATAGATTATTAGATTTTTAGACATTTTAGATTTTTATCAAAACTAAAAATTCGATAATTTACACAGCAAATTATCGAATTAAAATAGAATTATAATTTATGAACGTTCAAACTATTCTTTCCTCCATTTTTTTGATTCCTCAAAAATATGTTCCAAGATTGCGGCTTCTTTTTCATCAAAATCAACATTTCTGCGACTCATTACCAATCTTGCCGTTTCGAAAGCTTTTTTGGTCACATAAGTAGTAAATCCTGTTGCTCCACCCCAAGAAAAACTCGGAACAAAATTTCGAGGAAAACCACTTCCAAAAATATTGGCACTCACTCCTACTACCGTTCCGGTATTAAACATCGTATTGATACCACATTTACTATGATCCCCCATCATTAATCCGCAAAATTGCAGACCTGTTTTGGCAAAACTTTCGGTTTCATAATCCCACAATTTTACTTCTTCATAATTGTTTTTTAAATTCGAATTATTGCTGTCGGCTCCAATATTACACCATTCGCCTAAGACCGAATCTCCAAGAAATCCATCGTGGCCTTTATTGGAATAGGCAAAAAGAACTGCATTCTTGACTTCCCCACCAATTCTGGAATAAGGCCCAACGGTTGTTGCTCCATAGACTTTGGCTCCCATTTTTACTTGTGCATTTTCGCACAAAGCAAAAGGTCCACGAATGATAGATCCTTCCATTATTTCTGAATTTTTACCTATATATATGGGCCCTTCAGAAGCATTTAAGGTCACAAACTCCAATTTGGCGCCTTCTTCAATAAAAATAGCTGAAGGCGAAATCACATTAACACTTTTTGGAATAGGTTGCGACTTTCTGTCTTCGGTTAAAAATTCGAAATCTTCCCGAATTGATGCATCATTTTTCGAAAAAATATCCCAAGTATGCTCAATAGTAATACAATCCTCATTGTATTCCAAAATTTCATAAGTATCAAAATCTACTGATTCCTGTTCGTCATTGGTATAAAAAGCTATAACATCATCTCCCTTGAAAATAGCTTGATTAGGTCCAAGATTACTAACCATTTCTACCAAAACTGCATTTGGCAAAAAAGAGGCATTGATCATTACATTTTCTTCCAATTCGACCATCGGAAATTTCTCCGATAAATATTCCTCGGTTACTGTTGTTGTGGTAGACCCCAAATGCGCTTCCCATTTTTGACGAATCGTCATAATACCAACCAAAATATCGGCAACAGGACGGGTAAAAGTAAAGGGTAACAAGGCATTTCGAGCGGGACCGTCAAAAAGTATGTAGTTCATAAATTAAATTATAAATTGTTAAAATGTGATTTGGTTATCACCGCAAAGTTACAATTATTTTTAAATGTTTACAGAAGTAAGGAATTACACTCTAAAAGAATATGAGACGAAATTCCATAAAAAAAAGCCCCGCAAATTGCGAGGCTTTTTATGTATTGAAAACAGTTAAAATTATTTAACGTGTTTAGCGTATTTAGTTTTGAATTTATCAATACGTCCTGCAGTATCGATAAGTTTAGATTTACCTGTGTAAAAAGGGTGAGAAGTTCTAGAAATCTCCATTTTTACAACTGGATATTCAACACCATCAACAATAATCGTTTCTCTAGTATCAGCAGTAGATTTAGTGATAAAAACATCTTCATTTGACATGTCTTTAAAAGCAACTAATCTGTAATTTTCTGGGTGTACACCTTTTTTCATCTTGAATCTTTTTTATTTGTTAATTATAACTTGTCTTGAAGCTTTTCTTCTAACAGAAAAGGTATAAACGCACTATAACTTTTTGTTTTACAATATTATTTTGAGTTTGCAAATTTACACTTATTTTTCAATATACAAACCTTTGTGCAACTTTTTTTATATGGACGTAAAAATCATTTTTTACACGCCATTATATTGGGAATTGCTATATTTGTAGACTAATAAAAATAGTCTCTATGGAAAATAATGTATCGCCAGCAAAGTCTGGTGTTTTGTATGGTGTTTTATTCGGTATTATAATGGTATTGGAATTCGTAATCATGTATTTGGTCGGAATGAAATCATTAATTAATACCAGTGTTGGAACAATTGTAAACATTGCCAATTACATGATATTACCTCTGTTGTTTATATATATTGGCTGTACAAATTACAAAAAAAACATTAATAACGGATTTATATCACTTACCGAGAGTCTCAAAACAGGAATTTCCATAACTTTTATTGCAGCACTTATATATGCCCTTTTCAATGTTATTTTCAATTTCATTTTTCCAGAGTTTATTGATGAAATGATAGCAATTACTAAAGAAGGCATGCTTGCAAAAAACCCAAACATGACAAGTGAACAAGTTGAAATGGGGCTTTCAATGGTGAAAAAATTTATGAACCCTCTAATTGTTTTACCAGTAACATTGGCTATGTATTCTTTCTTTGGCCTAATTTACTCCTTAATTGTTGGTGTAATAGTGAAAAATGAAAAACCACAAAGCTTCTAATTAATGAATTTATCAATACTCATACCACTTCTTAACGAAGAGGAATCCCTACAAGAATTATATACTTGGATTATTTCGATTATGAAATCGAACAATTATAGTTACGAAATCATTTTTCTGGATGACGGAAGTACAGATGAATCCTGGAACATTATAGAAGGTTTTGCTGCTGAGAATCCTAATGTAAAAGGAATTCGATTCATGAAAAATTTTGGAAAATCTCAAGCTTTGCATGCTGGTTTCGCCAAAGCAAAAGGGGATGTGATTATCACTATGGATGCCGATTTACAGGACAGTCCAGATGAAATTCCGGGATTGTACGAAATGATTACCACTCAAAAATACGATTTGGTTTCGGGCTGGAAAAAGAAACGTTACGACTCTGTTGTGGCAAAAAATCTTCCTTCAAAACTATTTAATTGGGCCGCTAGGAAAACATCTGGAGTGGAATTGAATGATTTTAACTGTGGACTGAAAGCCTACAAAAATGTAGTAGTAAAAAACATTGAGGTTTCTGGTGAAATGCACCGATACATTCCAGTTTTGGCAAAAAATGCTGGTTTTGGAAAAATTGGCGAAAAAGTAGTACAACATCAAGCGAGAAAATATGGAGAAACCAAATTTGGAATGGAACGTTTCATCAATGGTTTTTTGGATTTAATCACGATTTGGTTTCTTTCCCGATTTGGAAAAAGACCAATGCATTTATTTGGCGCGATTGGTTCCTTGATGTTTATCATTGGTTTTTTATTGGCTGGATACATTGGAGTTTCGAAACTGTACCACATGTATATGGGAATGCATTACAATCTAGTCACCACCAATCCTTGGTTTTTTATTGCATTGACAACAATGGTTTTGGGAACGCAATTATTTTTGGCAGGATTTCTAGGTGAAATTATTTTGAGAACAAAAAATAATGAAGAACGGTATAAGGTTTCTAGTGAAGTGAATTTTTAATATTTTTTTTATATAAAAGCAATTTGCTGAACTAAAAATAAAATTAAAATAAGTTATATGAACTGAATTTCTCGCTTTACGGGTCTAGCCCTGATAGTAGCGGAAATCCTTTTTTGAATAAATCTATTTTTTCTTGAACGGGCAGAGCGACCAGAGGAAGCTCCTGACAGTTCTTAGAAAAAAGATTTAAGAGAAAAAGATTGTAGCGGATAGCAGGAAATAGCTCCTCCCTTCGACTACGCTCAGGGTGACAGAATTTATTTCTTGCTTTAACAAAACAGATTAACAACTTAAACTAAATATAAAATGCACATAGCACAAAACATTTTAGACGCAGTAAACGAATGGTTAACTCCAACGTTTGACAATGAAACACAAGTAGCCATTAAAGAATTGATGACGACTTCGCCAAAAGAACTGGAAGAGAGTTTTTATAAGAATTTGGAGTTTGGAACGGGTGGTATGCGCGGTGTAATGGGAGTTGGAAACAACCGCATCAACAAATATACGCTTGGAAAAAATACTCAAGGACTTTCTAATTATTTACATACTGTTTTCCCAGGAGAGGCTTTGAAGGTTGTAATTGCTTACGATTGCCGTCATAACAGCCAATCTTTGGCCAAAGTGGTTGCCGATGTTTTCTCTGCAAATGGAATTCAGGTGTATTTGTTTTCGGACTTGAGACCGACTCCGGAATTGTCTTTTGCCCTTAAATATTTAGGTTGTCAATGCGGTATCGTACTTACTGCTTCACACAATCCGCCAGAATATAACGGATATAAAGTGTATTGGCAAGATGGCGGACAAATTGTTCCTCCTCAAGATGGAGCCATTATTGATGTTATCGAAAATTTAAATTACAATGAAATCAAATTTTCAGCAGATGAAAGTTTGATTAAATATATAGACACCGAAATTGACGAAGCTTTTGTAAAATCGTCTGTTGAAAATGCCAGTTTCAACACTCTAAAGGAAGCCAAAGACAATTTGAATATTGTATTTACTTCTTTGCACGGAACTTCGATTACGGCTGTTCCTGCAACTTTGGAAAAAGCGGGCTATACCAATGTGAACATCGTTCCCGAACAAGCCAAACCAGATGGAAATTTCCCAACCGTAAAATCACCAAACCCAGAAGAGCCAGAAGCATTGACAATGGCACTTGCCTTGGCCGATAAATTGAATGCGGATATTGTTGTAGGTACCGATCCTGATTGCGATCGTTTGGGAGTTGCTGTTCGAAATAACGAAGGCAAAATGATTTTGTTGAACGGAAACCAAACGATGATTTTAATGACCGCTTTCTTATTGGAACAATGGAAAAAAGCAGGTAAAATAAACGGAAAACAATTTGTGGGTTCTACCATCGTTTCTACTCCAATGATTATGGAGTTGGCAACAGCTTATGGCGTTGAATGCAAAGTGGGATTGACAGGCTTCAAATGGATTGCCAAAATGATTAAAGATTTCCCAGAGCTAGAATTTATTGGTGGTGGAGAAGAAAGCTTTGGATATATGGTTGGTGATGCGGTTCGTGACAAAGATGCTGTTGCGGCCACTTTATTAATTTGTGAAGTTGCGGCTCAAGCCAAAGCCAAAGGAAGTTCTGTTTACAATGAATTACTGCAACATTATGTTGATTTTGGTTTCTACAAAGAACACCTGGTTTCCCTTACCAAAAAAGGTATCGAAGGACTTGCTGAAATCAATCAGATGATGGTTTCTTTACGAGAAAATCCCTTGAAAGAAATCAACGGTCAGAGAGTAATAATGGTGGAAGATTACAAATCATCTATCGCCAAAAACTTATTTACAGACGAAGAAGAAATTTTGGATATGCCCAAAGCCGATGTTTTAATTTATTACACGGAAGATGGGTCTAAAATATGCGCCAGACCAAGCGGAACGGAGCCAAAAATCAAATTTTACATCAGCGTAAAAACCGAATTAGACAGCGTTGCTAATTTTACTAAAGTAGAAGAAGTGTTGAACGAAAAGATTAAAAACATAATTATTGCAATGCAATTGAGCTAATTAATTTGCATTAAGAATCAGTTCTATTCGCATACATCAAGCAAATTAAATTGATTTCAATACAATCAAACAAAATGATAGACTCTAATTTACTCAAATTAATTCCATTCACAAAACCATATAAAAGCCATATTGTTTGGAATATAATATACAACATATTGTACGCTTTATTTAGCACCATTTCGATGCTATCGCTACTCCCAATGTTGGAAGTACTTTTTAGTAAAACAAAATCTATACCAAAAGAACCAGTTTTCAAAGGAATTGGAGGCATAATGCGTTATGGAAAAGATTTACTTTATTATAATATTTCCGAATTAACAAAAGAAAGTGGCCCACAATTTGCTTTATTATTAGTTGTATCGTTAGTTATCACAACTTTTTTATTAAAAAACTTTTTTAACTATTTAGCCTCTTTTCACATAATGCATCTTAAAAATGGTGTGTTAAGAGATTTAAGAAAAACAATGTATGATAAAATAATTGAACTGCCTATCTCCTATTATTCTGAAAAGAAAAAAGGTGATGTCATGGCGAGAATGCTTGGTGACGTAGGAGAAGTTCAAAATTCTTTTTTCTCAATATTAGAACTTATTGTAAAAGAGCCTTTAACTATTCTATTTGCATTGATTACAATGTTTGCAATCAGTGTAAAACTTACCGTTTTCGTGTTAATTTTTATTCCAATCTCAGGATTAATTATTTCTAAAATCGGAAAAAATTTAAAGGCAAAATCTTTACTTGCTCAAAACGAAGGTGGACACTTAATTTCAATTGTTGAAGAAAGTTTAAGCGGTCTAAAAGTAGTAAAAAGTTATAATGCAGAAAATAATTTTAAAAATAAATTTAACGATTCAGTTACCCGACTTCTAAAATTATCAAACAGTATAGGGAATAAAAATAATTTAGCATCGCCACTAAGTGAATTTATGGGAATAACAACAATTGCTGTATTACTATGGTATGGCGGTAATCTAGTTTTAGTACAAAAAACATTAGACGGCTCCGCTTTTATCGTCTACTTAACATTAGCCTATAACATTCTTACCCCAGCAAAATCGATTTCAAAAGCTTCTTATGCTGTAAAAAATGGATTAGCAGCTGCTCAACGTGTATTTGAAGTATTGGAGGTAGAAAATGAAATTACCAACAAAGAAAATGCTATTGAGAAAAATACTTTTGACGATTCTATCACTATCCAAAACATCAATTTCAGATATGAAAAAGAAAATGTTTTAAAAGATTTTTCGCTTGAAGTCAAAAAAGGGCAAACTATTGCTCTTGTAGGACAATCTGGAAGTGGGAAGAGTACTATTGCCAATTTACTGACTCGTTTTTATGATGTAAATGAAGGAAGCATTACTATAGATGGAATTTCCATAAAAGATATGGAAATGCATTCTCTCCGTGGCTTAATGGGATTGGTAACACAAGACAGTATTTTATTTAATGACACCATAAAAGCCAATATCTCATTAGGAAAACTGGACGCTACTGACGAGGAAATCATCGAAGCTCTAAAAATTGCCAATGCTTACGAATTTGTAAAAGACCTTCCAAAAGGCATTTACACGAATATTGGCGACAGCGGAAACAAACTTTCCGGAGGTCAAAAGCAAAGACTATCTATTGCCCGTGCCGTGTTAAAAAATCCTCCAATTATGATTCTGGACGAAGCCACATCAGCTCTAGATACAGAAAGCGAAAAATTTGTACAAGTGGCACTTGAAAATATGATGCAAAACAGAACTTCTATTGTAATTGCACATCGTCTTTCTACCATTCAAAAAGCCGATTTGATTGTTGTAATGCAAAAAGGGAAAATCGTTGAACAAGGAAAACACGAAGATCTTATTGCCATGAATGGCACTTATAACAAATTGGTAACAATGCAGTCGTTTGAATAAATTAGTTTAAAAGTATAAGATAGCTTAAAAATTCAATAAAAACTAAACTTCTAAACCTTTTAAACTTTAAACCTTTAAATTCATAAACCTTAAATGTACCTGAATAATCCCAACATAAAACTTCCGCAAGATCCAGATACCATCGTATGGAAATATCTGGACTTGTCGAAGTTTTTGGATTTATTGCTTTCGCAAAAACTATTCATGTCAAGGTCAGATAAATTTGAAGACCAATACGAAGGTACTTTTAGTGAACCTACATTTGAAGAAATCAAAAAACTTTCCATAGACAATCCTGATTTCTTAAATTATTATAAAACACATCGGGAGAAAGTAGCCATCAGCAGTTGGCACATCAATGAATACGAATCATTTGCTATGTGGCAGATTTTCACGCAAAATAGTGAAGGATTGGCCATACAATCTACTGTAAAAAGACTTCAGGAGGCTTTGGTACCCGAAACAAATTACAAACAGTTCATTGGCGAGGTTAATTATATCGATTACAAAAAAGAATACATTCCGTTTGACGATATGTTTTTTCCATTTTTATTCAAACGAAAAAGTTTTCAATACGAACGTGAAGTACGAATCATCACCGATGTTTCTGAAAACCCTATCAAATTAAATGATGGATTAAAAATAAATGTAGACATTAGTCAATTGATAGAAAAAATCTACATCCATCCCAAATCTGAGAATTGGTATAAAAAACTTGTTATTCAATTAGTCGCGCAATTGGGATTTGATTTTGAAATCGAAAAATCAGACTTGGAAAGTGACATTTTAATTTAAGATTTATATCGGATTATAACTTTCTACTTTCCAGTCTTTATTTGCCAAATCGATGTAATTGTAATGTACGACATCTTTGCTGTCAAACTTTCCGTTTTTGTTGGTATCCTCTACAGTTCTAAAATAGAGACGATTTTGCGATTCAATTAAATTCCAATCAATCAATTCTTGGAAATCAACCGATACTTTTGTGAATTTATCCCCGCTAATTTTACTTAAATATAATGTTGTAATATCACTTACATCGAGTTTTCCGTCTTTATTGGTGTCCATATCCATCATCGTATAAACCATAATTTGCTTATTGAGTTTATCGGAGACTGCTTTCAAATAAGTGGCTGTTTGAATCAAAACAGGTTTATCCGTTAATGCTTTTATAGAATCAGAACCAATTTTTTGAAATTTAAGGTTTTGCAAATAACCCGTGATTTCATACTCGGATGTATTTGATATTGTAAAACTCAAATCATTCACACTCGATGAACCATATCTGTTTTTAGTACCTTTTTCATAAACACTCAAATCACCTACAGGATGTATCAAATAATCTGTTCCTTGCATTTGAATTGGCAAATCGGCAATTTTTATTTGAGTTGAGTCCGTTTTGGTCAATTCTCTACTATTTTTAGAAGCATCATAAATCACTTTCGGCTTTTCTGATTCTTCTTTACAACTTGCTAAAAGTAAAAGCGAAATTCCAATACAGACAAAAGGTGATGTTCTCATAATAATTTTAATATTAAAAAATAAACTCAAATGTAATCATTTTTAAAAATGGAAAAGTAAATATGCAGCAGATTTATTCATTTGTGTAAACTTCAATTTCAGCTTTCTTAAAAAGCACTATAACCTCGCACTTAATTTCAAATTAAAAACACGGGTAGTCATATAATTGGGAATCGCATATTCTGTTTTGGTGTACACATCACGAACCCAAGTATTGGTTATTGCATTTTGATTGTCAAAGAGATTGAAAATCTCAAAACCTAGCGATAGTTCCTTTAGATTTTTAAAAAATTTCTTATTGGACATTCCCACTTTTTGATCGATGAACACTTTAGAAAACCCGACATCTACCCGACGGTAATCATTCAATCGGTTTTGGTACAAATACGGATCGGCATAAGCTGGAGAACCGCCCGGCAATCCTGTATTGTAAACTAGATTAAGATACAATTTCAGGCTTGGAATTTTTGGCATATAATCCTGAAACAAAAGACCAAATTTTAATCGCTGATCGGTTGGTCTGGCAATGTAGCCTTTGTTATCGATATTCTCTTCAGTCTTTAGATAGCCAAAACTAATCCAGGAATCGGTTCCAGGAACAAATTCACCATTAAGCCGCACATCCAGACCTTGTGCATACGCAGTTGCGTTGTTGGCAGCCGCATAACGTATCCTGACATTGTCAACCGTATATGGATTTACATCAGATAATGTTTTATAATAGGCTTCGGTTACGAGTTTAAAAGGTCGTTCCCACATTTTGAAACTGTAATCATTTCCCAAAACCACATTTATTGCTTTTTGCGCTTTGGTATCAGGCTGAACCACTCCATCATAATCCCTCAACTCCCGATAAAATGGTGGCTGATTGTATACTCCAATGGTAAACCTAAACAGCATATCTTTCTTCCAATCTGGCTTTATGGCAAATTGAGCTCTGGGACTAAAAACCGTTTGAAAATTACTAGCCAAATTATCGCCTGTAACTTCCCAGCTTTGCATTCGAACACCCAAATTATACCAAATTTCGTTTGTTCCTAGATTATCTTTTCTACCCCATTGCGCATAGGCCGAAAATCGGTTAATATCAGTAAAATTAGTAGCATATACATATTGAAATGGCGCTAAAGGGCCAGTATAAGGCTGATAGGGCTGATCATTTTTAGGCAGCATAAGAGGAGGATTTATCGAAAACCCTGCAGAATCAATAACTTCCCATTCTGACACTCGGTCCCGAATCGATTCCTTCGTGTATTTCACACCCCATTCGATTTGGTTTTGTTTCCAATTCTTGAATCCTTTTATTTCTAAATTGGCAATTAACGCATCCAAATTATTTCGGGCATGATTAAGTTGTGAACCAATTCCTCTCGAAAAAGTAACATCTCCATAGGTATCTGAACCAATATTCGTATCGACTTCGCCCAAACGATATTGAGCCAAAATATCAAAATTTTCTTGTTCTACAGTATGAAAAAGCGATCCAATAAACTTTAACGTAAAACTGTCATTTACTTCGTAAGTAGTTTTTATAGCCCCAAAATAAGTATCGTATTTATCTTTTTCCTGTCCTTCATAATAAACCGATAAAGCCATAGGAGCATCCGCTGTTCCAAAATTGGTCTGACGGGTAAGCGGCTGATATAAATACTTATTTTGAGAAATATTACCCAAAAAACTCCATTGCCATTTAGTCGAAGACTGATAAATGATGTTAGTTTGAATATCGGCAAAAGTTGGAGTGTAATTGGTTTGGGTTTCCTGACTATTGACTAGCAAGCTGTTGTTTCTATATCGAATTCCGGTAATTGCAGACCATTTATTGTCTTTTGAAACAGCATCAACAGAAACACTTCCTCCAAGAAAACTTAATTCTAGATTGGCTCCAAAATGTACTGGCTTTCTATAGGTAATATCTAAAACAGAAGACATTTTATCTCCATATTTTGCCTGAAAACCACCCGCTGAAAAATCAATGTTTTGAACCAAATCAGTATTGATAAAACTCAATCCTTCTTGTTGTCCCGATCGAATAAGAAAAGGACGATAAACTTCGACCTCGTTTACGTAAACCAAATTTTCATCATAATTCCCGCCTCGTACTTCATATTGGGTACTCAGTTCATTATTTGAATTTACACCCGGTAATGTTTTCAAAACGTTTTCTATTCCAGCATTCGCTCCTGGGATAAAATGTATATCCTTGGCGTCAAAAGTGATAATTCCCTGAACTGCCTTTTTATTTTTATTATTAATAACAACCTCCCCCATTTGTTCCTCCTGCTCATTCATATTCATGTTAAAAACATAAACTTCATTAGGCTTTAAAGAAATTTTAAGAGAACTTTTTTTTAATGAAATGTGGGTAAATTCTACTGTGACTTTTTGATTGGCAGGTATTGCAATTTGATAAAAACCCGTTTCGTTCGTCAGGGCTTTAGCATTCAAACAGCTAATATTTACATTTTCTATAGGGTGATTATTTTGGTCTAAAACAATTCCTTTTACAAAAGCCGTTTGGGCATCAGACACAAACCCTAATCCAAAAAAAAGGAAACAATATAGAATTCTTAAGGTATACAAATGGTGTGTGTTTATTATTTTTGGCTTCTATAAAAATGAGTTTCAAAGATAGAAGAATTCCCAACATTATCTACTACAACTACTTTTAATTCGTTATTGCCTTCCTCTACAATTCCGTCGCTAAAATTATGTGTCAAAACTCTTGTTTTATTGTCATATTCCATCAAAATCCATTTTCCATTCAGATAGCCATTATATGTTTTTATTCCCGATAAACTATCTCTGATACTTACTTCAAGTCTTTTCTGATTGGACAAATCTTTACCCTCAATAGTTTTAGAGATGGTAATAATAGGCGGAATCGTATCCAAAACCAATTTGTATTGTCCTAATGTTTTAGCTTTGGTTTCATAAATAGCCTCTTTTCGGCGTGTGGTATTGTAACTTATTTTTTCGCCTTGAACCAGTCCAATAAAAACTTTATCTTTTTGGTCTTCTTTATAATTGTCATTTTCTATGGCGATTGTGAAATTCGAATGAACGGGAACTGTATCATCGTGAATGGTAATGACACCGTTTTTGACATCAAAATTCAAATTAAAGTCACTGTAAAAAGTATTTGCCGGAAAGAAAACAGACGTTCTATCTTTTTCAAAAAAACAATCTTTCGAAGCTTTTACAAAATAATTTGATACAACTGGTTCTTTTTCGATTATAGTAGAAAGTGCATCGTATACTATTGGTATGGCAATTGTAGTTTTATTTCCAAAAAAATCAGAAACCTCCAGACGGCAAACTGAAGTCAAATTTGGAAGTACCGCAATAACACCTTTGCTTCCGTCCGTTTTAATTATACTTAAATTATAAGGCGGATTCATAAACAGTTTCTGAACCCGTTGCCCTGTTTTTTTATAAAGCGGATAATCGATAAATGCATTTACATAACGCATTTCGTCAAAGGAATAGGTATTAAATTGATAACCAAAAATTGATTTTCCATTACAAGCCAAATCCACATTGAAAACTCCATTTTTATTAAACGAAACATCATCATAATCGAAACTTGCAATACCAAAACCAATTTTCCCATTTGAAACCACTTTATCTGCCAGATAAGTTCCGTCTTTTTGCAAAGACAAATTGATCGTTATTGGTCGTTGTGAATGATTAACAGTTGTTTTTGAATCTAAAGGATAAACATATAAATTGGACACAATCGGTTTCTTTCTGTCTTTCATAAAAGCATCAAAACCAAAAAACATAGGATTTATTATATATTCTGTTTTTGTGTCTCTAAATTCAAAATGCAGATGCGGTCCTTCAGAAGCGCCTGTATTCCCGGAGACAGCAATTAATTGTCCTTGCTTAACAGGCATTTGATTTGGTTTAAAATACATTTCAATTTCGAAAGACTGCTCTTTATAATGAGTTTTCTTTATAAAATTTTCGATAGAATCGGTTGCTTTTTGCAAATGTCCGTATACCGATGTAAATCCATTTGGATGATCAATATAAATGGTTTTTCCATTTCCAAACGTTGAAATTTTTATTCTTGATACGTATCCATCTGCAACGGCATAGACATTCAGCCCTTCTCTTTGAAGTGTTTTCATATCAAAACCAGCATGAAAATGATTGGGTCTTAACTCCCCAAAATTCCCAGATAATTGCATTGGAATATCTAATGGAGAGCAAAAATATTTTTTTGGGTACTCACTTTGTGCAAAAAGAGAAGCAGTAAGCAAGAATAAAAAAAAAGAAATTTTCATAAATTACATTTTGGCTAAGTTAAAAAAAGGAAGCAAACCCCACAAGACAAAATATATGCAAAATATAATAAACTGATTTTTAAATAATTGATTATTTTAATGTAAAAAAAGCGATAAAATATTGTAATAATAAAAAGGAATACTAACTTTGTAAGATTAAGTAATGAATAGGAATTATAATGAGTGTGATTGCAGAAATAATTGATACTCTTGAAAATAAGATTGAAAAACTTTTTTATAAAATGAAAGGTTTAGAAAAAAACAATCAAGAATTAAATTTAGAGTTAAAAAAAGCTGCAGTGTTGATACAAACACAATCTTCAGAAATTGAGATTTTAAAAACACAATTAGAAACACTCAGAATAGCCAATGCATTATTAGGCAGTGACGATAATAAAAGAGATACAAAGCTTAAAATAAATTCAATAATTCGTGAAATTGATTACTGTATAGCACAGCTATCAGATTAGTAAAAAAAATGGACGAAAAGCTTAAAATTAAAATATCAATTGCAGACAGAGTTTATCCATTAACAGTGGATTTTGCTCAAGAAGAAGGCCTTCGAAGTGCCTCCAAAAAAATTGATGCTATGATAAAGCAATTTGAAAAAAATTATGCTGTTCGGGATAAACAAGATGTATTAGCGATGTGTGCTTTACAATTTGCCTCTCAAGCGGAACAAAAGCAAATTGACAATGCTATTGATGGTGTTGAAACCATTGAAAGGATAAAAAAAATCAATACGCTTTTAGATCAATATCTCGATAATTAAACGTTCTTTACACAAACTAAGATACTGCCTACATTAGTTCATATTGGTAAACTCAACACTAACAATTTAGAATGAGCAAATCATCACTACTAAAGCATGCCACGCTTCGGCGAGGAAACTTGAACAGTGAGTTAGCTCAAAACTTGTCTTTTCGAGTTTATACAAACACCTAATGTAGGCTTTTTTATATATAAATTTTAACAAACATGGACATCTTAACAATAATTATTTCAGGAATTACAGGTATAGCGGCAGGATTTGGTATAGCCAAAGTAATAGAAAAAAGCAATATCTCTAATTTAATTAAAAGCGCTAAAAAAGAAGCGGCATCAATCTTAAAAGACGCCAATCTTGAAGCCGAAAACATCAAAAAAGATAAAATCCTTCAAGCGAAAGAAAAATTTATCGAATTAAAATCTGAACACGAACAAGTAATTCTAGCCAGAGACAAAAAAGTTGCTGAAGTAGAAAAAAGAGTTCGTGACAAAGAATCTCAAATTTCAAATGAATTATCAAAAGCTAAAAAAGTAAATGATGATTTTGAAGCAAAAACAATTGAATATACTGCAAAAATTGAGCTTCTAGACAAAAAACAACTAGAAGTTGACAGACTGCATAAAAGTCAATTACAACAGCTAGAAGTTATTTCTGGATTATCTGCCGACGAAGCCAAAAGTCAATTAGTTGAAGGACTAAAAGGAGAAGCCAAAAGTCAGGCAATGTCACATATTCAAGAAACGATTGAAGAGGCAAAATTAACTGCTCAACAGGAAGCGAAGAAAATCATTATCAACACGATCCAAAGAGTGGGTACCGAAGAAGCAGTAGAAAACTGTGTTTCTGTTTTCAACATCGAGTCGGATGATGTAAAAGGTAGAATTATTGGCCGTGAAGGTAGAAATATTAGAGCTCTTGAAGCCGCTACAGGTGTTGAGATTATCGTTGATGATACTCCGGAAGCTATTATTCTTTCTTGTTTTGACCCTGTTCGTAGAGAAATTGCCCGTTTGGCACTGCATAAATTAGTAACTGACGGACGTATTCACCCTGCTCGTATTGAAGAAGTAGTTGCCAAAACAACCAAACAAATTGATGATGAAATCATTGAAGTTGGAAAGCGCACAGTAATCGATTTAGGAATTCATGGTTTACATCCTGAATTAATAAAAGTCGTTGGTAGAATGAAATACCGTTCTTCTTACGGACAAAATTTATTACAACACTCCCGTGAAGTTTCTAAACTTTGTGGAATTATGGCGGCTGAATTAGGATTGAACGTTAAACTGGCCAAAAGAGCTGGATTACTTCATGATATTGGTAAAGTTCCAGATGCCGAAAGTGATTTACCACACGCATTGTTAGGAATGCAATGGGCTGAGAAATTTGGTGAAAAAGAAGAAGTTTGTAACGCCATTGGAGCTCACCACGACGAGATAGAGATGAAATCACTATTATCTCCTATTGTTCAAGTATGTGATGCTATTTCGGGAGCTAGACCTGGCGCAAGAAGACAAGTATTAGACTCCTACATTCAACGTTTAAAAGATCTTGAAGAAGTGGCTTATGGATTCAATGGAGTGAAAAATGCCTATGCAATTCAAGCCGGTAGAGAACTTCGTGTTATCGTAGAAAGTGAGAAAGTTTCAGATGACAATGCTGCTACTTTATCTTTTGAAATTTCACAAAAAATACAAACCGAGATGACTTATCCTGGTCAAGTAAAAGTTACTGTAATTAGAGAAACCAGAGCGGTAAATATTGCTAAATAACTTTCACTTTTTCAATTATTAGTGAATAATTATAAATACTAAAATTCCAAATTCCAAAAGTTAGAATCTAACAATTGGAATTTGGAATTTTTATTTTGACTATTTATTTTTGGAAATTAATTACCCTTTTTTAAAATAAAGCTTAAAGGTCGTTCCAAAATTTAACGTACTTTCAACTTCAATTTTTCCGCCCATATTTTCGATTTGATTTTTGGTTAAATATAAGCCTACTCCCCTAGCATCATTGTTTTTGTGAAAAGTTTTATACAAGCCAAAAATGGAATCCTTATGCATATTTAAATCAATCCCCAAACCATTATCTTTCACATTTAAAACAACAAAGTTTTCATTTATTTCTGTTGTAAAAATGATTTTTGGTTCTTTTTTGGGATCCGAATATTTAATTGCATTGGTAACCAGATTCAACAATATACTTTCTAAATAAGCGGGCAAACAATCCACCTGAATAGAACTTGGAACATAATTTAAAACCTGAATTTCTTTTAGTTTTAAGGATTCCCGTAAAACATCCAATACTTTATCAATAAAACTATTCATATTCAATTGTTGCATTTTATTTTCTCTCTCGGCATAAATGCTAACCAAATCATTTAAATTTTCAATGGTCGAAAATAATTCATCCGAAACAATTTGAATATTGGTTAATGTGTCAGCATCCGACAAAAGCGTTTCCCTATGCAAATCCAATAAAGATTTTATATTCCCACTATGCGTTCGTAAATTATGTGAAACAATATGGGCAAAATTCAACAGCTTATTGTTTTGGGTATTTACTATTTCAAGCATTTTTCCTAATTCAATTTCTTTTTCTTTTTGTTCTGAAATATCTGTGTGGGTTCCTACGATACGCAATGGTTTTCCATCGACATCCCTTTCAATAACTTTACCTCTATCCAGAATCCATTTATACTTTCCAGAACATAAAACACGATGACAGGTTTCATAAAACGGAATTTTATTGTCAAAATGCAAGTTAATATTTCCATAATACTCTTCTCTATCATCTGGGTGTACTCTTTCATCCCACTCTTCTGGAGCAGCGACTAAATCTGAATCGGTAAGTTCCAGAATTTTCATGGATTCGGATGAATAATATACTTTATTTGTAATTAAGTCCCAATCCCAAACGCCTCTATCTGATGCTTGAACCGCAAAATGATATCTTTCATCAGCAACTCTTATTCTAATTTCTTGCTCTTTTACAATCGTAATATCAGAAATTAGACCGTAAAAAATAATTTCATCATTTTCATTTTTTTTAGGCGTTGCATCAATTCGTAGCCACTTATATCCACTTTCGGGCAAAAGAAGCCTAAAATCTATCTCCCATTTTTCATTACTGGTTAATGCTTTTTCATACGATTCTATAAAAAATTTTAAATCCGGTTCGTAGATTTTATAATTTGACAATTTATAGGAGTCTTCCAGAAATTCATTAAAAGAAAACTCATTTAAAAATTCTATTGGCTTGCTTAAAAAATCTACTGCAATTTGCCGTTGAGTATCAACTCGTATCTGAAAAATTATATTCGGAAGTTGTTTAATTAAACTTTCATATAATTTATTTAAGTCTTTTGGATTTTTATTAGCTGTAAAGATCATTGTGGAAATAACTAAGTTTAGAACAAAAATATTGAATCTTACTGTTAAAACACTAAAGAAATTTAATTTAATTTTAAAAAAAAGACAAATAATCAGACAACATTATCTTTTACTTCCTTGGATGAAAGGCATTTATCACTTCTGTCAAATACCTTCTGTCCAAATGAACGTATATTTCTGTTGTTGTAATCGATTCGTGTCCGAGCATCAATTGAATGGAACGCAAATCGGCGCCATTTTCTAAAAGATGTGTTGCAAAAGAATGCCTGAGTGTATGAGGACTTATGCTTTTATTTAAATTTATTTTGACTGCCAAATCTTTGATTATTGTAAAAATCATAGCTCGAGTCAATTGTTTCCCTCTTCGATTAAGAAACAAAGTATCTTCAAATCCTTTTTGGATATTTAGATGTATTCGAATGTTATTTTTATAAATTTCAATATATTTTTGAGTTAAATCCCCAACGGGAACAAATCGTTGCTTGTTTCCCTTTCCTGTTATTTTGATAAAACCTTCATCAAAAAACAAATCTGATATTTTTAAAGCTACAAGTTCAGAAACTCGAAGTCCGCATCCATACATAGTTTCAAGTAAAGCCCGATTTCGTTCTCCTTCATTCGAACTCAAATCAATTGCCGCAATAAGCGCATCAATTTCTTCCACAGCCAATGTATCGGGTAATTTCCGTCCGGTTTTGGGAGCTTCTATTAATTCTAAGGGATTGTCATTTCTTAAATCTTCAAATATCAAATACGAAAAAAAACTTTTTAACCCTGAAATTATTCTGGCTTGCGATCTGGGATTTACTTCCTTTGACACACTATAAATAAATTGTTGCACAACTTCTTCCTTAATAGCTAAAGGAGAAACCTGTATATCATTTTCTCCCAAAAAAACGCATAACCGCTCAATATCAAAAGAATAATTATCAATGGTATTTTTTGATAAACCTCTTTCAATCTTAAGATAAGACTGATAACTTTTTATATACGATTGCCAATTCATAGCTACAAAGTAAACCTTTTTTGTGCATAAAAAAACCTCCCAAATGGGAGGCTTGATATTTAACCTAATCAATACTTAGAATTTATAACTGCCCGTTACAGATAAAACCTGATTGTTAGAAGTATAATTTGTGTTTTCATTCTGAGCTATATTGTTTAAGCCAAAATTATACCTTAGATTTATTCCCCATTTATCTGTAAAATCATATCCTGCTCCTACGTTCAGTCCAAAATCAAAAGTTTTGAATTGGTCTTTTATATTTACAGAATTGGTATCATAAGCACCATCTCCGATAGTTGTATAATTGAAAGAATTAGTTCTGGCCGCTAATAAAAAACCAAACTGCGGGCCAAATTCCAAACTAAACTTTTTGGCCACATAACATTTTGCCATAAGAGGAATCAAAAGATAATTTAAATTCATATTCTCTTGTGAATAATAATCATTATATCCTTGATCATAATAGTTTCTATAAGCAGTTCCCTGAAAAGAAAAAAGCAATTCGGGTTGGAAAATAAACTTCTCAGAAAGTTTTACAGCTGCAAAACCACCAATTACAAAACCAGGCAAAATTTGAGAATCCGGATAACGATCTCCCGAAAGGGTTGCTATATTCAAACCCGCCTTTACTCCAAATTTTGCTTCTTGAGCGTTACCAACTGCAATAATTAAAATAGTTATGAGTGTTAGTATCTGTTTTTTCATGTTATGATTTTTTGTTATTTAAATTATAAAAATTATTTCAAAAAAAATGCTCCTCAAATTAAGAAGCATTTTTTTTTGCTTTTAAACTACCATTTGTACAATAATCCAAATTGAGGTTGTGCAAAAATGTTGTTAAACAAATTAATATTCACCTCAAGATCACTTGAATTTGGTCCGTTTTCCGGATTAGCATTATTATAGCTTAAAATATTGGCCAAAGTAAACGTTGCCGCCCACTTTGGTGTGAAAAAATAATTCAAACCTAAATCAATATTAGCTTTGATTCCGTTATTCATATTGGTAGTCCCGTTTAGATATTCCAGCTTTGTATGATTATAGCCTAAACCAGCTTCACCATAAGCCTTAAAATTACCTAAACTCAAGAAATAATATCTTGCAAAAACTCCAATTCCATAAGAATTTGATTGGTCTAAATTGTTTGCATTGGGCAAATAAGAAACAGAAGAAATGTTAAAATCACCTCCAACTGCAAATCTTTTATCCAAAAAATAACCCACTTTTGGTGTAAAAGCAAAATAATCATCACTGCTGTCGCCAGTAGTAAGTTTAATACCACCTTCAATCCACATATCCCCTTTAGAGAACGTAGCTTTACGCATTTCAGAATCCTGAGCATTTGCATAACTAAAAGCAAATACTGTTACCAGTAATAAAATAATTTTTTTCATTTTTTTTGTTTTTTGTTTGTTAATACGCTCGTAAATGTACGAAATACTAATCACTTTACGTTAACCAAAACTTAAATTAATCTTAATTATAGAGAATTTTAACATTAAAATATCCAAACAAATACTCCCATAAACACCTTATAGTTAAACAATTAAAAATTAAAAAATTATATATATATATTTAAAAATCATTCATAAATAAGTGTTTTTTCTTAACAATAAAACACAAACATGTTCATTCCTTGAAAATAATTAAATTTTAAAGAAAAAGAAGACTAATAATAAGAAGCGTTTTTTTATTTTTACAAAAGCTAGAATTGCGAAATAAACATGACACCTTATTTATTGCGCGTATAAATAAATACAAATGAAACATGTTTTTTACAACTTAAAAAAATAAAACACCTATGAAAATAGCCATCATAAATGGACCGAATTTAAACCTTTTGGGAAAAAGAGAACCTGAAGTTTACGGAAACCAAACATTCGAAGATTATTTTGAGCTTTTAAAAAACAAATTCCCCCAAGTTAATTTCATTTATTATCAAAGCAATATTGAAGGAGAATTAATTGGAAAAATTCAAGAATTTGGCTATATAAATGATGGAATAATCCTCAATGCAGGAGCTTATACCCACACATCTATTGGGATTGGAGATGCCATAAAAGCAATTACCACTCCAGTAATTGAAGTTCATATTTCAAATACGTATGCCCGCGAAAGCTTTAGACACCAATCTTATATTTCTGGAAATGCAAAAGGAGTAATACTAGGCTTTGGCCTGAAAAGTTATGATTTAGCTATTCAATCCTTTTTATAAAACCAATTTTAACAATTGTTTATAAAAAACATTACATTTTTTGATGTAACATCCCCTACAAAATAGCGTCAAACATCAAAATCCTAATTATGAGAAATGCTTTTTTGTTCTTTTTTTTATTAACAGGCCTTTTTGGTTTTGCACAAATAAAAGGTAAAATAACCGACGAAAAAGGAAACCCATTACCTTCGGTAACGATATACGAAGACAATACCTATAATGGAACCACTTCCAACGAACAAGGATATTTTGAATTAAACACTAAAAAATTAGGAAAACATACGATTGTGTTTCAATTTTTAGGTTTTAAAACCCAAAAAAAAGCCATAGAAATAAACGCTTTCCCTTATAATTTGGATATAAAATTGGTTGAAGAAAGTTTTTCTTTAAATGAAGTTGTGATTAATCCTAAAGACAATCCTGCCAATAAAATTATAAGAAATGCTATTGCCAATAAAAAAGGGAACATCGAAAAAACCGCTCGCTACAAAGCCGATTTTTATTCCCGTGGTATTTTTAGAATTAAAGATGCACCAGAAAAGATTTTAGGGCAAAAACTGGATATGTTTGATGAAGTTCTCGATTCTACAAGAAGTGGTATTCTTTATTTATCTGAAACGGTTTCTAAAATCACTTTTCAAAAACCCGATAAAATGAAAGAAACCATTATCGCCTCCAAAGTTAGCGGAAATGATAATGGATTCAGTTTCAACAATGCAGCTTCGGCCAATTTTGACTTTTACGACAATTATTTAACATTTGATGTTAATGTAATTTCTCCAATCGCGGACAATGCTTTCAATTATTACAAATACAAATTTGAAGGCTCTTTCTATGATGACAACAACCAGCAAATCAACAAAATAAAAGTAACCCCAAAAAGAAATACAGAACCCGCTTTTGAAGGTTACATTTATATTGTAGAAGACAGCTGGGCCATTTATGCTGTTGATGTAAACATAAAAGGGGAACAAATACAAAATCCTTTTCTGACTTTACTGACAATCAAACAAAACTTCAGTTTCAATACAAACACCAAAATATGGGTAAAGAACACTCAAACAATTGATTTTTCTGCAGGGATGATGGGCGTTAATATTTCAGGGAAATTTACCTATGTGTATTCCAACTTTGAATTTGAACCGAAATTTGACAAAAAAACATTTACCAAAGAAGTATTGTCTTTTCAGGAAAATGCCAACAAAAAAGGAGATGAGTTCTGGAATACCATTCGACCAGTCCCATTGACTATTGAAGAAACCACAGATTATAGTAAGAAAGACATTTTACAAACCAAGAAAAAATCTCAAGTTTATCAAGATTCAATTGATAAAAAGAGCAATAAATTCGGTGTTTTTGATATTATTACCGGTTATACTTATAAGAACACTTTCCAAAAATGGTCTGCCAATTATGAGGGTGTATTAACGGGTATTAATTTTAATACTGTACAAGGTTGGAAAATCACAACTGGTTTTTCTTATACAAAAAACGACCGTGAAAATGGCAAATATACCCGTTTTGGTGCTGATTTTGATTATGGCTTTTCGGAAGATAAATTTAGAGTCACGGGTAGTTTCATTCACAAATTTAATAATCTAAATAAAAGTGAAATACAACTTTCTGGAGGAAGCAGCATTGCGCAATACAACAGTTCCAATCCTATTGGCGGAATTTTGAACTCGGCATTTACTTTGTTTTTCAAAGACAATTATATGAAATTGTATCAGCGCAATTTTGCAACATTTTTATATAAAAGAGAAATTACAAACGGCATATTCCTGGATGCCAAAGTGGATTATTCCGAAAACAAACCTTTATTCAATACTACTGATTACAGTTTTTCTAAGAAAAGTAAATTGTATACTTCCAATAATCCGTTGGCGCCAAATGATTATACGACAGCCGCTTTTGATGCTTATTCTATTGTGAGAGGCTCCTTAAATGCAAAAATTAATTTTGGTCAAAAATATTGGACACGCCCCGACGGTAAATTTAATATTCCAGATGACAAATTCCCCACTTTGTATTTAGGAATTGAAAAAGGATTTGCTGCAAGCGAAAAACAGTATGAGTATGACAAAATAGATGCCCGAATCTTTTATGAAGTAAAGGCAGGAAACAAAGGCACTCTAGCCTTGAATATGATGGGAGGCAAATTCTTTAATGCAGACAATATTGCCTTTGTAGATTACAAACATTTTAACGGGAACCAAACTTATATCGGGCTTTCTGATCGGTATTTGAATGTATTTAATTTAATGCCTTATTATTCTAATAGTACCAACAACAGCTATTTTGAACTGCATACAGAACACAATGACAAAGGCTATATTATGAATAAAATACCACTCTTAAACAAGTTGCAATCTACACTGGTTATTGGCTATCATTTATTGGCTGTTCCTAAGACAAGTCCGTATGCCGAATACAGTGTAGGATTAGACAATCTTGGTTTTGGGAAATTCAAGATGTTCCGTCTGGATTATGTTCGTTCCTACCAAAATGGATATCAAAATGATGGGGTGATTGTTGGCCTGAAATTTTTGAATTAAATCTGGGTTCATACTAATAAAAAAACCAATACTCTTTTTAATTGTATTGGTTTTGCTTTTGGCTTGCATTTTCTTTTAATTAGGCTCAATATGAATTAAAACTTGTCCTAATTCCGGAATTTCTTCTTGTAAAGCATCTTTGAGTCTATGCGAGATATCGTGACCTTCTTTCACCGATATGGTGCCACTTACCCGAGCATGTAGATCAACATGATATTTCATTCCAGCTTTTCGGATAAAACATTTTTCAGTATCAATTACACCTTCAACATGCTGAGATACTTTTCTAATTTCTTCGACCAAATCATCATACAAATGTTCATCCATGATTTCACCCAATGCCGGTCTAAAAATAAGGTAACTATTATATAAAATAAATCCGGCAGCAAAAAGTGCGGCCCAATCATCTGCAGATTCATAACCTTTCCCTAAAATCAAAGCTATAGAAATTCCAATAAATGCTGCCACAGATGTTAATGCGTCGCTTCTATGGTGCCATGCATCGGCTTTGAGAGAAGAACTATTGGTTTCTTTGCTTCTTTTCATTACTAATCGAAAGGAGTATTCTTTCCAAACGATGATAGCTCCCAGTATATAAAGTGTCCATGATTTTGGTAAATTATGAGGTGTTTGAATGTTTATAATGCTTTCATACCCAATAATTGTTGCTGAAGTAATTAAAAAACCAACTACCAAAAAGGTAATTAACGGTTCTGCACGACCATGTCCGTAAGGATGATTCTCATCTGCTGGTCTATTGGAGTATTTTATACCAAATAAAACCAAAAAGGAAGCAAAAATATCGGTAGTTGATTCTATGGCATCGGCAATTAATGCGTAAGAATTTCCAAAAAAACCAGCTAATCCTTTTATAATTGCCATAGAAGTATTCCCGATAATACTAAAATAGGTAGCTTTTATTGCTGTTAACTCGTTGGCTTTATCTCTCATGTTTCCCTTTATTGTACTAAAAATCGCTTAAATAAACTGTTTTCGAGTGAAAATTAAATTTATTTAAGCGATTTTAAAAATTGATTATTTATTGTTTTTCTCGAACGATATTGGCTCCTATAGCTCTTAATCGCTCATCAATACGTTCGTATCCACGGTCGATTTGTTCAATATTTTGAATTATACTGGTTCCTTTTGCTGAAAGTGCTGCAATTAATAATGAAATTCCCGCACGAATATCTGGTGAAGACATAGTGGTTGCTTTTAGAACTGATTTAAAATCATGTCCAATTACTACAGCCCTGTGTGGATCACATAACATGATTTTTGCACCCATATCAATCAATTTATCAACAAAGAACAAACGGCTTTCAAACATTTTTTGGTGAATCAAAACATCTCCTTTGGCTTGAGTGGCTACAACCAAAACAATACTCAATAAATCGGGAGTAAATCCTGGCCAAGGTGCATCGGCTATTGTTAGTATAGAACCATCAATGTCTGTTCTTACTTCATATCCATCATTGTGTGCCGGAATATAAATATCGTCGCCTCTTCTTTCGAGAGTGATTCCTAATTTTCTAAAGGTACTTGGGATAACCCCTAGATTGTCCCAACTTACATCTTTGATTGTAATTTCGCTTCTTGTCATGGCCGCAAGACCAATCCAAGAACCTATTTCGATCATATCGGGAAGGATTCTGTGTTCGCATCCTCCTAATTTTTCAACTCCTTCTATGGCTAATAAGTTGGAACCAACACCCGTAATTTTGGCTCCCATTGAGTTTAACATTTTACAAAGCTGTTGCAAATACGGTTCGCACGCTGCATTGTAAACCGTAGTTCTACCTTTGGCTAAAACGGCCGCCATTACAATATTTGCAGTTCCTGTTACCGATGCTTCGTCAAGTAACATATCGGCTCCAACAAGGCCATCAGGAGCCTCTACTCCATAAAAATGATCTTCTCTGTTGTATCTAAATTTGGCTCCAAGGTTAATAAATCCTTCAAAGTGGGTATCTAATCTTCTACGTCCAATTTTGTCACCTCCTGGTTTTGGAATGTATCCTTTACCAAAACGGGCCAATAATGGTCCCACAATCATAATTGAACCACGAAGCGAACCTCCTTCTTTCTTGAACGCTTCAGTTTCTAGGTAACCAACATTTACTTCATCAGCCTGAAAAGTATAAGAGCCAGAACCAATTTTTTCAATTTTCACACCCAGATTTCCTAACAGTGTTATCAGTTTATTGATATCAATAATATCGGGAATATTATTGATTGTTACTTTCTCTGGCGTCAAAAGTACTGCACACAAAATTTGTAATGCTTCGTTTTTGGCTCCTTGCGGTGTGATATCACCTTTTAGACGAATGCCTCCTTCAATTTTAAAAATTCCCATGTGTTTATTTTAAGGTTCTGAGTTTCTGAGATTCTAAATTTCTGAGATTCTAACATTCTAAGATTTCTATGAACTTTAGTTCAACACTTCAGCAACTTAGAATCTTAGTCTCTTAGCTTCTTTTTAAATAAATTATTTCTTGATAAACGGTTTTGGTTTTCCCGTTTTGGTATTTTTATTGCTTTGAATTTTCGGTTGTCCTGCAGGAGTAATTTTGTTTGAAATCCTTTTGTTTGTTCGCAACAAATCAGTAGTGTTCAATAATTCCTCACTGCTTTGAATTAAATTCAATTTTCCGTCTGACAACTCGTAAAGATGTTCGAAAATAACATCGTCTTTTACAGTGTCTTTGTTCCAACTCAAATAGGATTTTTTCATGTGATTGGCAATAACTTTTACCAATGCATTTTTCATTTCGCCCTCCTCCCATTTGTTGGCAACATCAATCATGTATTTGATATTATTACCGTAATACCTGTATTTTGGAAAATTTTGAGGGTATTTTAAAATATCCGGTTTGAGTTGCAAAACTTCTCTGGAAGGTATTGGATATGGCGAAGTTGCCACCAATTTAAAATCGGACATGATGAATAGTTGATCCCACAATTTGTGTTGAAAATCAGGGACATCCCGAAGATGAGGATTCAAACTGCCCATTACTTGTATAATGTATTTTGCAGCTTTGTTGCGTTCTACATCATCTTCAATAATAGTAGCTTGGTCAATCAATTTTTGTAAATGACGACCATATTCCGGAATGATTAAATGTGCTCTTTCAGAATTATATTCTAGATTGAAAACAACATCATTTGCGATTTCTTTTTTATATTTTTCGACCATAATTATAGAGAAACTATACCTTCTATTGTAGATACTTCTTGATACTTATCAATTATTTCTTGAGAATCTTTGACCAACAAATCTACTGATATACTGGTAAATTTTCCGGTTTTTGATTTTGTTGTTTTTATTACCGCTCCCATGCAATCAAAAGCTTCTTCGACTTTTTTGATATTTTCTTCGGTTGTGGGAACTATGAATTTAAACAAATATTCTGCAGGCCATGAATTACTATTGTCTAATTCTACCTTCAATCTTTCGTAAAATTCTGCGGTTTCCTTTTCTTTATCTTTATCCATACTAAAATTAAAATAAACGCAAATATACGGTTTAGATTTTAGATTTTAGATTTTAGATTTAGGAATTATAATCTTGGATTTAAGATTTATCAAATTTGAAGTTGAACGCTGTATTTTCAACTGTTTATGCGTTCTTTTTTTTACAATAAACCCAAAACACTCTATGCCTTTCCTTTAGCCCTGATGGAAATGAAAATCCTCCTCTCGTGACCAAACGAGAGGAGATTGAAGTGTACAGCAGGTATCTTGCTTACTGGAAAAAACTATCATTCGCTCCTGAATCTTCTGCTTAATTCCTATATAATCTCTTTTAAATAACGATAAGTTTAAGTAATTTCGCCGTTTAATTGAGAAAAGTGCAGAAAGAAATTATTGTTATTATTGGTGGTCCCGGTACAGGAAAAAGTTCTATTATCAATAGTTTGGTAACCCAAGGCTATTGCTGTTATCCCGAAATCTCTCGCGAAGTGACTCTTGAGGCTCAAAAACAGGGGATTGAGCAATTGTTTCTGGAAGACCCGTTACTGTTTAGCCAGATGCTTCTTGATGGGCGAATCAAGCAATTTGAAAATGCTCTGAGTGAGACACATCGATTTGTTTTTATAGATCGTGGGATTCCCGATGTTGTGGCGTATTTGGATTATATTGGTGATTCGTATCCCGAACATTTTGACTTGGCTTGTCGCCAAAATAAGTACAATAAAATTTTTATTCTTCCGCCTTGGGAGGAAATTTACGAAAGCGATAGTGAGCGTTATGAAAATTTTGAACAGGCAAAAACCATTTACAAACACCTTACAGAAACGTATCAAAAATATGGCTATACACTAATTGAAGTGCCAAAAGATAGTGTAGATAACAGAATTCTTTATATATTAGATAAAATTTAGCCAATTTTTGAAATTCAAAATTGCAAAATTATTAAAAATCTAAATCAGAAATAATGCCAGCAGCATTAGCCATTCTTAAAAAATATTGGAAACACGACACATTTAGATCCCTTCAAAAAGAAATTATTGATTCGGTTTTAAGTGGCCAGGATACTTTTGCGCTGATGCCTACTGGAGGAGGAAAATCGGTGTGCTTTCAAGTTCCTGCAATAATGAAAGATGGAATATGCTTGGTGATTTCGCCTCTTGTCGCTTTAATGAAAGATCAAGTGACCAATTTGCAGAAACTGAATATCAAAGCGATTGCATTGACAGGAGGAATAAAATCTGACGAAATGATTGACTTATTGGACAATTGTCAATTTGGAAATTATAAATTTTTGTATGTCTCTCCAGAGCGTTTACAATCGGATTGGATTTTGGAACGTATCAAAAATCTTCCTATAAATTTAATAACGATAGACGAAGCACATTGCGTTTCGCAGTGGGGACATGATTTTCGGCCTGCATATTTAAAGATATCAAACCTAAAAGAACATTTCCCAAAAGTTCCTTTTTTGGCGCTGACAGCAACGGCAACTCCAAAAGTAAAAGAAGATATTATTGCCGAATTGGGAATGCACAATCCCAAACAATTTGAAAAATCATTTGCAAGAGATAACATTGCCTATATGGTTTTTGAAGTAGAAGATAAAATTTTCAGGATAGAGCAAATCCTTAAAAAAAATCCAGAACCTTCCATTATATATGTTAGAAACAGAAAATCATGTTTGAATATTGCCAGTCAATTACAAGCATTGGGTTTTAAGGCAACGTACTACCACGGTGGACTTTCTTCTAGAGAAAAAGACAAAAACATGCAGTTGTGGATGGATGAAAAGGTTCAGGTTATTGTGGCCACCAATGCTTTTGGAATGGGGATTGATAAAGCCAATGTAAAAACGGTAATTCACGTACAACTTCCAGAAAACATTGAAAATTATTATCAGGAAGCAGGACGTGCCGGCAGAAACGGAGAAAAAGCTTTTGCTGTTTTATTGACAAGTCCTTCTGATATTATTCAGACCGAAAACCAATTTATACAAGTTCTTCCCGACAAAGCTTTTCTGAATAGCATGTATGTCAAACTTTGCAATTATTTTCAGATTGCTTATGGAGAAGGAATTGACGAACAGTTTCCTTTTAATTTGCATCATTTTTGTTTAAAATATGGTTTTCCGACGCTGAAAACCTACAATGCCTTGCGGTTTTTGGACGGTCAGGGGGTTATTTCCTTATCTCAGGAATTTTCAGAGAAAATTACTTTACAATTTTTAATTTCGTCAAAAGAAGTCATTCGATACACCAGTTTAAACCCTAACGATGAAGAAATTATTTTGGCAATTTTAAGGACATATCCTGGTATTTACGAAATGCAAACCTCTTTTAACATTCAACTGATTGCCAAAAAAGCGAATCATACAGAAACCGAGGTTCAAACCGTTTTAAACAAATTAAGAGAGAAAGACATTATTGATTACCACTCTAAAGACAATGATGCCACTTTGATTTTTAATGAAATTCGGGAAGATGAAAGAACAATCAGCAGAGTTTCTAAATATCTGGAAAGACAAAATCAATTAAAAAAAGAGCAACTGCAATCGGTATTGCATTATATAAAAGACAAGAACACTTGCAAAAGCAAAATGATATTGGCCTATTTTGGAGAAAAAACAAAAACAGATTGTGGCATTTGTTCTTATTGTATCACCAAAACCAATACCAAAAAAATAGCGCTGTTCTTTATAAAAAAATTGTTGCCTTATTGCAAACCGAAGAATTAAGTTCAAGAGAAATTCAAATTAAGATCAAAGATTCTTCAGACGATATTATCTTTGCATTGCAAGAATTATTAGAAAATGATATTGTAATCATTCAAAAAAACAATAAATACACCTTAAAAAAATAATGGAAAAGTTACGAATCATATTTATGGGAACTCCTGAATTTGCTGTTGGCATCCTTGATACCATCATCAAAAACGATTACGAAATAGTCGGAGTCATTACCGCAGCAGATAAACCAGCAGGCCGTGGGCAAAAAATAAAGTACTCGGCGGTTAAGGACTATGCCTTGGAAAATAATTTGAAACTTTTGCAACCCACAAATCTAAAAGACGAAAATTTTCTTGCCGAATTGAAATCGTTAAATGCCAATTTGCAAATAGTTGTGGCTTTTAGGATGTTACCAAAAGTAGTTTGGGAAATGCCTTCGTTGGGCACTTTCAACCTTCACGCTTCATTATTGCCAAATTATAGAGGGGCAGCACCAATTAATTGGGCAATAATAAATGGAGAAACAAAAACCGGAGTAACTACTTTTTTTATCGATGATAAAATAGATACCGGCGCTATGATCCTGAATGCAGAAATAGCTATTGAAGCTTCTGAAAATGCAGGACAGCTTCACGACCGTTTAATGCATTTAGGAAGTGGCACTGTTATAGACACCCTTAGATTGATAGAAGACGGTAAAGTAGCCACTACAATTCAAAACGAATCTCCAGACATAAAAACGGCCTACAAACTAAATAAGGAAAATTGCAAAATTGACTGGACAAAATCTGCCTTGGAAATTAATAATCTCATTCGGGGATTATGTCCTTATCCAGCAGCTTGGTGCTTCTTTAATGATAAAAATGAAGACTGGAATGTAAAAATCTACGAATCTAAAATCATTTTCGAAGAACATTCCCATCCAATTGGTCAATTAATTTGCACCAAAAAAGAAATAAAAGTAGCAGTAGAAAAGGGTTATATTCAAATACTGAGTTTGCAATTCCCTGGGAAAAAGAAAATGAATGCAAATGAATTATTGAACGGAATAGCTTTTTCTGAAAATGCAAAAGCGTATTAAGACCAATAAAAACGGGAGTTAAGTTCTTTTTTTGCGGGGATTTTACCCTGCTTTATGAACAATAAAAGTAAGTTATCAACAAAACTCGTTAAAATTTCACAAAATACTTGCAAAGACCGCATTTCCTGTTAATTTTGTTCTATTAACAATTATTTTAACCAACAATTAACATCAAATTATTATGAACAAATCAGAATTAATCGACGCTATCGCTGCTGATGCAGGAATTACAAAAGCTGCTGCAAAATTGGCATTAGAATCATTTTTAGGAAATGTAGGTGGAACTTTGAAAAAAGGTGGTAAAGTATCTTTAGTAGGTTTCGGATCATGGTCTGTTTCTGCTAGAGCTGCTAGAGACGGAAGAAATCCTCAAACTGGAAAAACTATTCAAATCGCTGCAAAAAATGTTGTGAAATTCAAAGCTGGAGCAGATTTAGAAGGAGCAGTAAACTAATTAATAGTTTAACTCATATAATTAAACCTTCCAACTGGAAGGTTTTTTTTTGCTTTTCAACGATTTAATTTGGTTATTTTATTTTTTTTTCATTAAATTTAATAAAAAATATAGCCTTATGATTTCAGAAAAATTAAAAAAAGGATATTTACTTATTGCAGAGCCTTCTATCATTGGCGATTTGTCATTTAATAGATCCGTAATACTTTTAGCAGATCATAACGCAGATGGATCAGTAGGTTTCATCATCAACAAACCACTGAAATATTCCATAAACGATTTAATACCAGAAATTAAAGCCACTTTCAAAATTTACAATGGTGGTCCTGTAGAACAAGACAACCTCTATTTTATTCATAATATCCCCGAATTGATACCCAACAGCATTGAAATTTCAAATGGGATCTATTGGGGTGGTGATTTTGAATCAACCAAAGATCTCATCAATAATGGCCAGATAAAAAAGGAAAATATTCGTTTCTTTTTGGGCTACACCGGTTGGGAAGAACACCAACTTGAAAAAGAAATGGAAGGCAATTCCTGGATTATTACCAGAAATAATTATGAAAATAAAATAATTGGTAAATCAACTACTCATTTTTGGAAAGAACAAATCATGGAACTTGGCGGTGAGTATCTCATCTGGTCAAACGCTCCCGAAAATCCTTATTTAAACTAATTCACTTAATCATTTAATTTCAACACTAAACTCCTGGACAATTCTGTCGAAAACTCTTTCTTTCGATATCTGGTAATAGGCTGTATTCCTTTGATTACATTTGTTATAAACAATTCATCTGCTTTTTGAAGATCAAATGGAGAAATTATTTCTTCAACCACTTCTATGTTTTCTATTTTTTTGGCCAATCCCAAAATCTGTTTTCTCATCACTCCGTTCAAACATCCTTCAGAAATAGGAGGTGTAATAAGTTTGTTGCCCGCCAGCATGAAGATATTTCCCTGTAAGGCCTCTACTACATTTTTGCTGTCGTTTAATAAAATACAATTATCCAATCCGTTTTCACTTGCATAAATGCTGGCAGTGACATTGATCAATCGGTTTGTGGTTTTTATTGATGACAATAAATGTTTTGTAACGTAAAAATCCTTGTATAAGTCAACTTCATATTCTTTACTGTCAAATGAATATACAGTGTTTTCAAGCGAGTCGGCATGAATTACAAACGAAACTGTATTGTTTTTTGGCATATAATATCCTCCATCGTTTCTATAAACCGTGATTCTTGCCCGAGAAGACGATTCCAGACCGCTCTCTTTCACTAAAGTCAGAATTTGTTCTTCTAGGTATTCCATTGTAAAATTCATCGGAATTTCCATCCTGACAACCCGCATTGAAGACATCAACCTGAAATAATGATCTTCTAAGAATAAGATTTTAGAATTCAATATTTTAACTGTTTCAAAAACGGCATCCCCATATAAAAATCCACGGTTTTGCACTACTATATTTGTATCCTCAGATACTATTGTTCCATTAAAATTTATCATATCTATTTTAAAAAAAAAGTCACGCTAAAAAGCGTGACAAATATAAGTTATAAAATGCAGTTTTACTAGACTGAACCAATCACATGCTTCAAATCTGAAATCTGGTTTTCCCATAGTTGCGTAGCTTCTTCAATTTCGTCTTTTTGAGCAAAATCAACCACCATTAGAGAAACATCCTTTGTTAGTTCATCCACTAAAATATTCAATTCAAAAAAATACTCCGTATCCTTATTGCTGTCATCAACCCATTTAAATTTGACTTTCTCACCAGATTTTTTGGAAGCAAGCCTCGCTTTTTCTTCGGAGTCGTTCCAAATAAATGTAAAAAACTCACCCCGTGAATTTACATTATCTGCAAACCATTCTGACAGGCCAGATGGAGTTGAAATATATTGATACAATAATTGAGGGGAGGAATTTATGGGGAATTCGATTTCGTAACGCACTTTTAGATCCATGAATATCGTTTAATTTTTGCGAAATATATAGATTATTACTTCAAAAAAAAAACGTTTTCAAAAAAAATTTTTTTTAGTTATTTTTTACTTGCAAACTCTAATTATTGTTTTATATTTGCACCCGCATTCAGGGATAGAAAATATCCCAAATATGGCGAGGTAGCTCAGTCGGTTAGAGCGCAGGATTCATAACCCTGAGGTCACGGGTTCAACTCCCGTCTTCGCTACAAGAACAAACCCTTAAACATCAATTGTTTAAGGGTTTTTTGTTTCCGAATGGTGCCGACTTTTGAAGGATTACTATTTTTGAACGTTTTCAAACACAACATTTATCGAGCGGAGAAAAAGAAGTTTTTACTTTTTTTCAAATCAATTTATCAACTTTCAACTTTTAATAAAACTCCTTTCACTTCAAATCAAGTTTCAAACTCTTTATGTACTCAATCCGTTACCGTAAATATTGCTGCATTATAAAAAAATGTATTTTTTGCTGCAAAATAAATTATAACCTCTGTATTGAACCATAAAAAAATCAAACAGAAAGAATATTGCAGCTGTTTTTTTTTAGCATTGCGCTAACTAAGAAGACCGTTTTACGAACTATACTATTATATCTAAAACAGTTCAAAGCAAATTAAAAAAACCCGTTGGGTGAAATTCAAATAAAATAAAAAATTAACCACATAGAATCATAGATTAATGCTAAATACGCAAAGAATAAATAGAAATAGCACTATTTCACACATAGAATAGCTATGTGAATAGTAAAACGTCTCTTTCTTTCTTTTAAAAAGTATAAATTCTATGTTTCTATGTGGTAAAAAATAATTTCACCCAACGGGTTAAAAAAACAATAAAATCCTATCTTACTGAAATTCTCTACCAACCCGATAAAAAAATTGCCCTAAAATTTTAATAGCAGCTACACTCTTTTCATTTTTTTTCATCGCATTTTCCCCGCGATGTAAAGTTTCCCGACTTGCACTTTTTTTAAAAAATGTTCTTAAAAGCCCAATTGTGATGTTCTGAACCCTATTTCTTTTACCAAATAAAATTTGTGTTCTATCATCGTTTATTTTTAAAATCTCTGAACTATTTTTAATTCTTAAAAAAATTCATAGCAAAAGTCGGGAGACTTTTACTAGATTTACATCTTACAAGAAAATTTAAAAAATTTCGAAGTCGGGTTCCGAAAGCTTTCAGAATCGCAGAGCAGGGTGTTCATAAATTGCAGACCAACGATACAAAATTGATTATTTTAGACAAATAACCTGCTCTTTTTTTGTACTTTTGAAAGGCGAAAATTGCCTTAAAACGCATTTTTAACATGCGTTCTTACACAAATCAACCCCTGTATTCATTGACCAAACTAACGATTGGATTACTATCCTTTTGGAATGCTAGTGCCAAACCCTGGAAAAGTGGTTACTCCTAATGATTATCGTTATGGCTTCCAAGGACAGGAGAAAGATAACGAGCTCAAAGGCGAAGGAAATTCGTTGAATTATACCTTTAGGATGCATGACCCGAGGGTGGGAAGGTTTTTTAGTGTTGATCCATTATTTAGAAAATATCCTTATTATTCTTCTTATGCATTTAGCGGAAATAGAGTCATAGATGCTACTGAAATAGAAGGACAAGAACCTAAAATTAAAGTGACAGACGTCGAAGTTGGTTATACTAAAGTTGCAATATATGGAGTCTCAAATATTTTTACAAGTTTGAAAGTTAAGGTATATGAAGTTCAAGTATTGTATACCAATGGACAAGGTGTTGAAACCGAGATTGGAAAGTTTAATGCAACAAGAGATGGATTTATTGAAATTGGAACTAATAAAAAAGGAAATTTTATTTTGTCAAATCATTCATCAGATCAGGCAGATAGTAGGAAATTAATAATCGAAAGTTCAAAATCAAACGATCATGGTTCTGGTTTGCCTTCATATACAATATCTCCGATATTTTCACCTCTGTCAGAACGATTAAATTCTTATATTGTCAAAGGTAATATTATGAGTGATTTAGGTCCTGAAGCAACAAGAAAAGGTGATTTCGCAAAGTATTGCAAATTTCATGTTAGTGGCTGGTATGAAACACCAGATGGTAAACCGATATTGGGAGGGACTTTCGGATGTTATGGAATTGTTGATCCTTCTCAAGTGCAAAAGGTTGAAACACCTGATTTATACGATGATTTGAAAAGTATAAAAGCTTATTCTAATAATGAAATGATAAGATTTGGAGATGCTGTTGAAAAAGCAAAAGCAATGCAGATTGAAGAGCACGGTAAGAAAGCTCCAGTCGAAGTAGAACTTGAACAAAGAGAGTATGAAAAAGAAAGAAGTGTTGCAAAACCAGTTCAGGCTAAAAAGCCTTAAGAATTTAATGTTTTTTTTATTATTTCCATTTTTTATGCAAGGTCAAATAGATCGTGTAAACATTGGAGGTGAAGATTATTGTTCAAGGAGTGTATTTGATATTATAAAAAAGGACAAGAAAATAAGATATCATACTTTACCTGAAGAATTCGTAGGCGATACAGTTGACTATAAAATAGATAGTACTTATGTTTTCATAAAAAAAAGTAAATACATACAGAAGATTTATTTTTCAGATAAATTTAAGTTCAAAACACTTACGTCTGTTAATAAACTACAAAAGAAAATCTATGTGCAAGATCTTGTAAAAAATAAAAAAGGAAGTATTGAGTTTATGGAGGTTTGTGATATTATTTTTACAGGAGTAAAACTTGTCAATAGTAAATTAGTTGCTCTTTACTTTAAAGCAAAATTTGATGGTTATGAACAATATTTAAGCTTAAGATTTGATAAAGATTCAATGATTTTAAATTTTGATTTACCAGATCATAGAAAATGCGATTAAAAAACTACTTTGTAAATCTCTAGGATGGTGCGGATCTGTCGTCGCAACGATAGCGCGGATTTGCAATCCGTGCCCACACAGTAAAGCCACACAGCTAATCTAAAAAACAAAAAACTACAACTCGAATTCATTTTCGGGTTGTAGTTTTTTTATTTAATAACTCTCCAACTTACTGTGTACTTTTTCGATTTCTTTATCCATGTAAGCTTGCGCGTAATGTACGTATCGATTAAAAGAAGTGCTGGCGCTACTGTGTCCGCTTATTTTACGAACAAGATGCTCTGGCATTCCCAAAATTAATAAGGTCGTTATAGCGGTTCTACGCATCATGTGAGAACTCATTTTGTCACAAAACCGGTTTTTGGAGGTGTCTGTCTTTTTGGTAAGGCGCTGTGTTTTTCCCTGTTTCTCTCGAGAAACTTCAATAGGAGTGGTATAACCTGCCTGTTCACCTATTTGTTTTAGACTTTTGTTAAAATTGAACAAACTGGTATTGCCAAAAAGAGTTGCCTTATTGCTCTGAGATTGATACCGAAGGAAAATGGCAACTGCATAGGCAGAGAGCTTGATAAAACTGAATGTTTTTGTTTTTTTGGATTTGAGTTTCAAGTACCATTCGCCTTCCATTTGTTCAAAATTTTTATTGGTCAGCAAAAAAATATCAGAATAACGTAATCCCGTGGTACAGCCAAAAACAAAAATATCCTTTATGCGTCTGTGGCTGGGTATCAGTGAAGCTTCAAACTCTTTATCGTGAATTAGGAACTTGAGTTGCTCAGGGGAAAGTACAAAAATCTCTATTTCTTCTTTGCGGACATAAAACAATCGCTGAAAATCACCTGTAAAGAGGTCTTTGTCGTTTTTTAAATAGTTAAAAAACACCCGAATCACTTTGATATTTGCTCCAACATAATTGTCATGACATCCTTTTTTATATAAGAATTCCGTAAATTTTTGATAGAATTTTTTCCAATAACTTTTTTCAGATTGGAGTTCGCGTTTGTCCAGTTTGGAAGCATCGCAAATGCGTAATTCAAATTTGGCATCGCTAGAAAATTGAATCAGATTGTTCATTACATAATAGTAGTTCTGTATGGAACCCGGCTTTATCTTTTCACCGTTTTTTTTGAGCCGTTTCCCTGTTTCGGTTTCTTTTATAAACTGTTTGAACATAGGAATTAGGAGACTCGTCTTTTTCATGAAATGGTTTTGCCTCAAAAATACAATTTTAGTTGAGAAATGACGATTTTCATAATGGAAAAACTACAACTTTTTGAGGGTTGTCGTTTTTATTTTTATTTTAATGATAAGCTGTGTGGCTTTACTTTCTGGGCACGGATTGCAAATCCGCGCTATCGTTGCGACGACATATCCGAGCCTTTGAGAGTTTTTGTTGATGCGGTGATTGAATTTGGCAAAAACGATACGATGCTGGATAAGGTGCTGAGAATACATGATAAGCAGAATCCAGATGCTTGTTATGTGTCCGAAAGCTTTATAAAGAGTGTATAATCTAAATGATAAAAAAACTATTTTGGTATTTAAACATAAAAAACTGCAACCAGGAAATGAATTCGAGTTGCAGTTTTTTGTTTTGTAAGTAAACTTTATGGCTCATCGTTGGGGACACGGTTTGCAAAACTGCCTTCAGGGAGTCTTGGGAGAGCTAGATACTTTACATCTTAAAAACTTTTTTAATTCATTATCAGAAGTTTTTATTCTAAAGACAATTAACTTATCTACATGTTTAATTTTAAATCTAATATTTGAACCAATATATCTATCATAACAATCGCGTATTTCAATAATTTGATTATAATTTATAATTATTTCCTTTTTTAGAATATAAAATTTTATCAACATATACTTTTCATGAAAATCTATATTAACAGCATTATATCTAGTTAAATAAACCATAACTAATGCAAAAATTTCCGCACCAAATAAAATTTCAAAATCAAAATCATTATTAATAAAAGAAATTAATAAAAAAGCAATAAAAGCATAGAAAAAAAGAGACAAAACATCTAACTTATTTTTATATATAAACAAAACTTTTTCCATATATTATTATTCGTTTGGTTGTGTGGTAATTGTAGAATCAACGTCACCAATTGTGTCGGCTACTCCTACAATTGTTGATGGAACGACTTCTGTTGCTTTATTTGTTCCTTTAAACATATCGATAATTTCTAGTGGAGCGGATTTTAAAGAAACTAAATCAACCATTATTTCAGCTACTCCAATTAATAGTGCAACTTTAGGATGACCTTCTGTTAATTTTTCTGACGCACCTGTTAATTGGTCAACATCATAAATGGCTCCTACATAACCAGCTTTACCAGCCGTTCCTAATAATAATGATGGTCCTGAAACAACTAAACTGACCCCAGCTACATAATTCTTTGCTGTATTAATACCTCTAGCCATTTCAGGATTATTCGGTGCTTCCCTAATTATTTTCATACTACTAGGGGTTGTTCTATCTATAGGGGTCGGGTCATACGAAATAGTACTTCCAAGCTCGCTAGAGCCGATAGTAAGTGTCCCTCTATTTAAACCTATAAATCCGCTATTTTTATACTTCTCAGCATTCATTCCTCCTATAGTATATGATTTATACCCTGATGCAAATAATTCAGGAGTGCTTGAAAATGCATCCCAAAATTGTTTCTTGTATTGCATAAATTCTTTAATACTTATAGGTTCATATAGGGCAGAATGTTTTACTCCAACATAGTCAGTTGTCTTTAGTAGCGTTTTAGCATCTAAAACTTCTCTTCGAATTTTGCCCGAAACTGTTGTATGCATAATAACAATTCTTTCTTCTAAACCATCCAAATCAATTGCTGCGATTGGTTTATTTCCAGCAAATTGATAAGGTGTATACCATGGAAAAGATTTAAATAATGGGTCTTGTGATAAAAATTTTCCAATTCTGGGATCATAGATTCTGAAACCATAATCATATTGAGTTCCCTTTCCTTTTATTTCATTATCCATCTCCTTGCCGTTAAACCCATAACGATAATCATTAGGAGTAACCACTTTTCCAGGGTTTGGCACTAGCATTCCAAAAGGATAGTAATCTGAGTAACTAAGAACGTCAGGAGTAAGTCCGCCATTTGCATCAGCAAGAGAACGATCTGAAATCACAGAAAGCACGTTTCCTAAATGGTTGGAAAGCTCATAACGTTTGTCTCCTACAAAACGATAATACTCTTTAGGCACGCCAATTGCAGCCGCTACACCTGATCCTTGATCCAAGCCTTCACAAAGATCTCCTACGCCATTTTTATTAACATCGGCTTGATCAGGGTTATTAATCGTTAAACAGTTGTCACAAACATCACCAATACCATCTTTATCTACATCGCTTTGATCAAAGTTAGCAATTAATTTGCAATTATCGCATGGTTTAACTGCTCCATTAATAATCACATCATCGCCTCGGCCATCTCCATCGGTATCCGTTTGATCTTTATTTGGATAATCACAATTGTCACATGCATCCTCAATTCCATCTGCTGGAAAACCAAGTGCAATTTCTTTAGTATCTTCTTGCTTAGGATTAAATATTTCTGGACAACTATCTAAAGCATCTTTTACCCCATCTCCATCTTTATCTCCTTCAGAAGAACCACAATAGGTAGCAGCAAATCCAACACTGCCCAACGCCATTTCTAGACCTGTAGTGGATTTGGCAATTCTTGTACCTGGTCCTTCGTCAAACAAGAAATTATTCACTTTAATATCTTCTGGATCTTCTCCGTTGTTAATAGTATATGAGAAATCACACATTTCTGCCGGAACTCCTAAAACAGTTGCTCCTAATTCATTTACAGATTTAGGCAAATCGTTCCCTTTTTGATAGTCTTCATGTCTTGTATACGTAGGAAGTGCTACTTCTTTCAAATCATTATAAACATTCCCATTTATAATCAAAGTAGGCACATATTTTTTAGTCACTGTATTTAAGGTAACGGTATACTTTATGTCCCATTCTTTTTCTGGAATAGAAGAATTTACATTCTTCAAAACATATTGTGTAGTGATAATCGAAATATCCTTTATAAAATGATTTTTTTTCTTATTTCTATAAGAAACCCTATGTGTTTTTAGTTCTAAAATTGGTTTATAATAGTTATTATCTATTTTTACCACTTTAATACTAGCAGTACTTTGAGAATAGGAACCCCAAGCATGTGTTGATCCAGGGATTTTTTCATATTGAGTTTGTAACTGAATAATTTTTCTTTCTTCATTGACTTTAAAAATTACATCATCAATTTTAAGATGTGTTGCAATCTCTATTATTTGTGTTCTTTGAGGCACATCCGAAAATAAATTTAATTTTGAATTATCTGCATTCCAACTCGTACTGTTTGTTCCGCTAAACTTCAAACCTGAAATTTCAGTTGACGCAGTAGCTTCTTTGCTTGAGATACTTCGTGCCGTTGAGGCATTTAATTCCTCTGCATTTTTAGCAAATGCGGCAAAAGTATCTTTTGTGATTACTTTACGGCCTTGTTCGATACCCAAACGACTGCTGCCGTATATCTCTTGTTCAACAAGATAATAGACAGGAGACTGACCCAAAGGTGTTTCCATCTCGTAGGTACTCAAAACATTACCTTGTGCATCACGCTCATAATAGGTGATTTTTGTATTGGTAGGAGTCACCACTTTTTTAGCTGTTCTGTTTCCTAAACCATCATATTCAAAACTAATAGTCGTTTGATTGGCTTTTCCTTTATATTTAATTACCGAACTTACTTTTCCATCAACACGCCAATTAATGTTTAGATCTTCTTTTGAATCTTTAGCTAGTTGTCCTATTTGATCATAAGTATAATTATTAATTCCTTCAAGATCATTTGCAAAATCCCCAGAATTTGTTAATATATCGTTTACACTGACCAGTTTATTATTCGTTATTTGACCTTTTGCATCTTTAGCGTAAGTATATTTCAAATCATCCATTGGAGAAATCGCAAACTTGTCATTTAAACCAGATCGTGTCAGATTTACCAAGTTCCCGTTTCTGTCATAAGAATAACTCGAACCATACGAATCCTTTCCGGCAGTAATTCCGCTTGCAGAATTAAAACTTAAGCTTGACATTCCTTTAATACGGTTCAGCTGATCGTAAGAATAACGATTAAACTGTGTAGGAACTGGCATTTGAGTAACATCTAACAATGACGTAACCATCTCTTTGATGTTTCCGTTGTATAAGTTAGCATTGCCTTCATTTTTTCCTTCTTTACTAAGACTGAACACATTTGCAGTATTCGAACCTGTAATTCTGGATCTATAATCTCCTGTATAATAATTCAAGGCAAAACCAAAGGCGTCTTTGGCTACATTCAGTCCATCTTTCCCAGCATCATAAGCAGTATTCAATTGTTCTGAATTGACACCTTTGAGCCAACCTTGCAAGGTATAAATATAATCGAGTCCTTGTACTTTCTTATCTCCAATTTCTACACGCGCCAATGGTCCATGGTCATAATACAAATAATTGGCTTCTTTTTCCCAGATTATATTGTCTTTACTGGTATAAACCTGATTAATTCTATTATCGGCATCATACTCATATCGGTGTATAAACTGATCCGTTTTTGCAGGCTGATAGGTTACTTTGTTTACGTTTCCGCTTATTAAATCATAATCATAAACCACTTTTTTCAGTTGCTGGTTTATTGTGTTTAAGTCCTTGCTGTTGTTGGTATGGTGCAATAATTCTTTTACGTTCCCATGCACATCATAATCGTATAAAATGGCATTATCATAAGCAGACAAAAGAGTCTTACTAGTCATTGCTGAAAAATACATCACAGCCGTAACTCTTTTTTGGTTGTTATCAGATCCATAAGAGGTGAACCAACTCGTTGTATTGGCCAAAGGCGTATCATAAAGCGTTTTGGTAACTTGTTGGGTATCTTTTCCAATATTATATGGAAATTTATCTGCAATAGCATCAACCGGCACTTCTTTGGCATTAACTGGAACAGGCACAACATTACCATATACTAACCTTCCATTATCATTAATACTTACGGCTGTAGTTGCTTTTATCTGACCCGCTTCGGTAATTCGGCCTAATTCATCATATCGGGTATAACTGAATTGGGTTCCTGCTTTTTGTTTTGCATTTTGAGACGTCACAATTCTACCCAAAGCATCATAAGCAAATTGCGTTTCTCCGCCATCTGGCGTTTTTTGCCATACCAACTGATTCAACGAATTATAACGGTATTGTGTCTGCAAAGTATTTGCTGGAACAACGGCAACTCCATCAACTAAAGTTAAATCCTCTTTCTCCCTATTTTTTGCCCGAACAGTATTTATAGTTGTATTGGAGTTGGGAGTCAATCTGTGAACTCCTTCTGGAGGTACAGTTTGTATCAAATTCCCAGCTTGATCATAATAATACAAAGTATACTGATACTCTTTGTCTAAAGACGTTTCGGTCAACGTTTCTGTTATCCCTTCTAGTGCTTCTTTTAAATAGTTTTGGATGAATTCTTCTTTTTTGTCTGCATAAAATGAATCTTCCAGTTGTTGTTTATTGGATGCTCTTATTGACGCTGCCAATAACTCACATGGAGTTAATGTACTAGGATTTTCAACTTCTAAACTAAAAGTTGGAACCATCACACCTGGAACACATTCTTTATTGTCTAAAACATATTTATCTGCAAATTGTGGCCAAGTCAAAGCTTCTTCAGTTGGTGTTTTGGTTTGAGCCTCCAAATAATTGAAATAGTAATTAACTACCAATTGAGTCTTACTGTTTCCATAATGCAACTTAGTAGAACCAAATTCGCTAATGGTTAAAAACAATGGATTTGTAACACTTGATATACCGAACTTATTCAAATAATAATTATACTCTTCGCTGATGTATCCAAAATTAGCTTCACAGAAAAAGATTCCGTCTTTTACTAAATTATCCGGAATTTCATAATCAGGAACCTGTGCTTTCATATTTAACTTAAAAGCTACCCATTTATCACCGCATACAATCGGAGCTACTGTTGGCGGAATACAAATATCGGAACAACTGGAAGTTGGAATTGAAGTTGGAATAGCGTCACGCATGGTAAGTAACTTCCCGGAAGCAGATTTTTTGCTCATGAAAGAAGAGGGAGAAGTATTATCGTTGTAATCAATTTTTCCATCTTGTGAAATAGCAACATAAATATCACCAGATCCAGCCAAAGCATTCTTCGCTGTTAATTTTGGAGGATAAACCTCTGAGGCAAATTGACAGTAAGGTACTGCTATAGCTCTTGCTTCGTATTTGGATATTTCTACAAAGGTATAATGCGATATTGCACTACCGGTCTGATTCACAATTTTACCTTGGTTATCTGTAAAATTAATAACAAAACTCAAATCACTTATTACATCAATATAATTAATCTTTTTAGCGTTCTTTAAATTTACGTCGTAAAAATTGATGAAGTTTTTATTGTTTACACTTCCAGAATTTTCATCAAAAGTAATACTCAACAAACCATTCTCTATAACAACAGAATAGCGATCCATGACAACACTCTTCAAATTATTTACTCTATAACGTGTTCTTTCAGCCTGAAAATGAGAAGCTAACCTAGATTGATCAACCAAATTTTTAACAGGTGAATAGTCTGAAATATTCCCTGCTTTATAAAAATCCCCATCATCATTTATGGTATAATTAAAATTACCCAACATATCATTTAGAATATCCTTTACTCGATCCTCATAAGCAAGCTCTTCATTTGCCACTACATTACAGGAAGTGACACGTGTGTAAGGAGGATTTGCTTCACAAGGTTCATTATTAGGATTTGGAATTGTAGGGCAGGTATCGCACAAATCAAAAATACCATCACCATCCGTATCAACAGTACCGCAATTTCCTGGACCACCTGGACCACATAAATCTCCGTATCCATCTCCATTATAATCGGTTTCACCACAAGGTGAACAACAGGTGAAATACAATGGCATATTACCACTACCCGATCTGATTATACCCGTGATTTGGCTATTTCTAAAAAATCGGGTTTTAATTCTTACACTTAATAAAGTACTTTTATTCCCTGATTCTAAACCATTAATAAATACACTTTTTATTATATCTCTTCCTAAACTGTATGATCCAAGATTGACTGAAACACGCTTTACATCATTTACGGTAATGTCAACTCCCTCAGGAATATTATGCCATTTTACAATATCTCCTTGTTTGATTCCAAAATATTCATACAAGTATCCATTTACAAAAGTATCATCACTTGAAATATTCAAATCTGCACTTTTCAAAGTAGCATTGGCTTGTAAGTGAAGTACTAATTGATTGAATGCATCACTGAATTTTTGTTTTTTATCACACGGAGCAATTATGAGTGAAGAACAGTCTGAAACATTTGCTTTTGTGATTCCATCAACAAGTATTTCTTCTGGAGTAGTACAACTTGACACGCTTCCTTTTCTATTTATAATAGCAACAATACGAAATCTATATGTCTTTGAAGTACTGTTGTAAGAACCCGGCACTGCATAAAAGTTTTTAAATCCTGTAACATCCGCCCATTTTGGAGGATCAACTTTTGCCCCGCAAGGATTATAATAGTCTGATAAATTCTTTGCAAAACTTAATTCAATTGGACTAGAAATATCATTTCCATCCTGAGTAAAAACAATATTTAGTGTACGTCCAACTTCACGTGCTGTAATTTTCGGAATATTTGCGGATGCCTCCAAATTAAATCCAGGGTTTAATTGAGCATTGAATATACTTGAAGTTAAAAAAGGCATACTTGAAGTATTAAAACCATTAATTAACAACCCTTTATCTTGAATAGTAGTATCTACGAGTCCTTTTAGGAAATTTTCCAAATCGAAAGATATTGGACATCTTCCCGTTTCAACATACATTTTAGATTCTATAATTGCTTTAGTCTCAGCCAAGAATTCCATGTCACCAATAGAGGAATCATATCCATAATCTGCAGGCACAAAACGTTTTACTTTATCCCTATACAAACCTGATGTTACATTAGAACATGCTAATTCTACACCTGTACTCACAGGGGTTGTAACAGGTACAGTTGGATTTTCTGGAATTGAATCAATAAGTTTTAATAGTTCTCCATAATTTACTACACTATATTTTTTGAATAAAGTCACAAAAGTATCTTTACTCTCTGCGTTCCCAATACAATCATTATAATTATTGTTTTTAATAGCATCAATATGAGAAAAAACAGTACGGGTTTTTTCTTTTAAAGCGGTATAATAGGATCTAAAATTAGACCATATTCTTTGTTTTATATTTAACTCTGCAATATTTCCGTTTTTTCCAAAATTATCAATCGTTTTTAACAAATCCACTTGATTAAGTTTCATGAAATCAAAATAGGCAGATTCAGGTGCAATTCCATTTGAGAAAGCAGCAAAGTAACAGGCAGCCTGAAGCATATTTAGTTTTTTACCTGATGGCAAAGCCATACCGTCAAAATTTACTTCTAATGCTTCTTTCATTAAAGCTTTTCGAACATTATAATCAGCTACGGTTTCTTTATCGTTTTTAGAATTATAAAAGGGGTCGCCAGTGTTATTGTTACTATCAATAGTTAGCAATTGAGCTAATGTACCTGTACTACTAAAGATAGTGTTGTCAATCTGTTTTTTATCAGCATCATAAAACTCTTTATTACGCAATTGCTCATCAAATCCGTCAGAATTTAACCCATCCCCATTTGTTTTAGTACACAAATTTGAATTATAAACATAATATTGATATTCTGGATGGTACTGCACTAATGAGTTGGCCCAACTGGTTTTCCATATAGTAATAAATTGAGCCACATCACGCAAATATTGTGGCTGAACCAAGTAATCATTAACATCATCACTTTCAGGATCACGATCCAATGCCTTCAAAATAACACCATCCAAAGCTGGCTCGTAAATATTTAATTCTGGGTGTTCAAGATTTTCGCTAATTAGTTTGACTCTAATTTTTGATACTGAACCATCTTCTTCTTTGTAGGAACCACCAAATGGTTTTTTCCAATTGTAGTTAGAAATATTCTCTGTTACATTTTGTTTTATATCCTCATCAAAATAGGTATTTGTTGTATAACCACCGTATAATAATTGATTGTTCTCATTAAAAAGACTTAATGGATCAATAACTTTTGCTGAAGGAGTATCTTCGTTTTCATCTTCTGTTTCAATTCCATCAACAGAACCGTACTGACCATGCGGGCTAACATCTCCTAAAAGTATGTCCAAATTAAGGTCACACACATTTATGGGTTGCTCGCATAAATCTCTACATCCCGTAAGCAAACTTCTGAATTGAGCTTTGAAACGTTTTTCATAATCTGGTCGCTCTGAATTTTCAAGTTCAAGAACCGTCAGTATATTTTTTTCAACATAATTCGCTTCCGCTTTAACAATATAAGATTCTCTTGCAGCAACATTACCAAGTTTATTTGGCTCTGCAGAAAGTAACAATTGAAAAGCTGTAAACTCTTCTGTAGTTAAATTTTCACGCACTAACGACTCTTCACAACTTTTACAAGTTATGTTGCAATCGGTCACAGTAATTTCGGCCTCTAATGAAGAGAGATCTGGCAAACATTTTGTACTCTTTTTTAATTCTGCGATGTAATCCTCAGCATATTCATCTAAAACATCATGGTCTATACGCAGATCTTTACTCAAAGGATAGGAACCAACCTTCAAAAAATTTGCTCCGTCTTTGGCATTAAAGACTTTATTCTTAAAACTCAATTCAGTTGCGTTAGTGCCATTTAAACTAGAAGCACCAATTTTTGAACTTATTGGATTATTGCCTGTAAGCAATTCCAAAGCACAATCATTTTTTAAACTAATAGACCAGTCATATACAAAAGGATAAAACTTAGTATTTAAACAAGAATCAGCATAGGCACCTTTAGTTTTAACAAAAGAATATTCAAATTTAATGTCTCCTTCTTTAACTACAGTAATCGGAGTACTCAATTTAATTCCATCTTCAATAACACCATTCTCGCCAGACACATATTTATCATTATTTGATAATAAGTCAGTTGTGGTCATGAGGTGCAAGGCTTGATTCTTTTCATCATCTAGTGAAACCAAATTTCCTTTATTATCGCCTGCAAGAGCCGTTGCAACAGTTCTTCCTTGCGGATCCAAATAACTCACACTCACTTGCCCGTTAGGATCAATAACCGTATTCTTTTTGTAATGAGAATAATCGCCAACTTTATAACCAAAAAGACGATTTAATTCTTCCTGTTTGGGATGACCATAAAAATATTGCATTTCATGTCCTGAACCTATTTGATGGTCAAGTCCTACTCCTCCTTTACTTTTAATTCTTCCCGTATTATCAGGAGTGTAGACTACTTGAGAAAAAGGATAACCAATAGCATCTGGGACAAAATCCTGATAATTTTTCAGTGGATCATTATTTGGAGAATAATATTTGCCAGCTCCAGCTTTATTGGACATTTTAGGAACTGGAATTGGGTTACAATCTTTTACACTAGCATTGTCCCAATCAAAATCTTTATGAGAATATAATGATCCCGCTTCATTGGTATTTAAATCATTATAAAACCGTATTCCAGAAGACTCAATCGGTGTTGGCAGTACTTCTATCGCTGCTCTACCCTGAGTATCATAAATTACCTCACCAACAATTGCTTTATTATTTGAATTTACTTTGGTTACTGTTTGACGATTGCGTAAAGAACCGTCAAAATAACTTACCACTTCTTTCTTCTTACCGTCTTCGGCAAAAGACGCTTGATACTGCCAGTTCTTTTCGCCTAATTCGTGAGCTTGGTTAATCTCTACACTATACGGCCAATCACTAACTAGCTTATATTTATCTGCTATCCCTGAAGACCATACTCCATAATAATTCTTTGAGGTGTTGTCAAGGAATCGTCCAACTGGTCTAATTCTATAAACCAAATAACCATTAGAAAACACTAAAGGAATTCTATAGGTAAGATCTTTAGTTTGTATTCTCGTACTGTTTAATTTAAAATCCTGCTCGGTTAAAGCAATTTCATTGGGTAATAATTTACCGCCATCCGTTTTGTAATTATCAATCCAAGTCCATTCCAATTCATACTCTACTGCTGGAGCTTTGGTGTCTTTTGTCCAATTAATCACCAACTCTTCGGCTCCGTCACTAACTTTAGAGACAATTACCTCATTAACCCCGCTATATTTAACCAATTTATAACTTATAGGCAATACCGATGAGTTTGAACCACTCAATTGTAAATTATAGTAACGCTCTGTATTGAATTTCAATGCTAAATACGCCGTTGAAGCAGGAACAGGCTTAGAATAAGTTATAGATACTACTTTAACATCCGCTTTATGAATTCCTGGAAGACTATAAACGGCGTAATCATTAAACTCCAAACCTTTCGAACTATTATCATGTACGATAGTAAGTGATACTGTTTTTGGATTTATACCATCTCCTTTACTGTCATAAGAAGAAGTTACGCTTAACACAATTGTACAAGTATAAACATCTTTAAAGTCAGCGGCGTCTTTATTAGTATTATCAAATCCAAAATGAATGGTCACATTAGGATTTATAGAAGCAAATAAATCGTGCTTATTTAAATCATTATACTTAGAATCAACAACTTTTAATATTGCTCCAACTTTTAAATTGTTTCCAGATTTAGAATCAATTACAGGTTCTTCATGCTGTCCAAAGGCAAACAATGAAAAAAATGTAAATACAAATACTATTATACTTTTATTGATATACATATATCTATTTTTTATTTTAATTATTGGAATTATTTCTTTGATCTACAATCTCGTACTTCTTTAACCTCTGGGACAAAACAATACCACCTTTACCTGAAGTAGTAAAATAAGTGCTGTTTTTAAAAACCGAAGCATTAATTGCATTTCTGTTATAATTTGCATAAATCACCTCTAATCTCGGATAATGCACATCTGGTTTTCTAAAATCCTGCGAAAAATTAGTAGCTGTGTTGTAATAAAAAACCTGTTTTTGTAAAAAATAAGCTTTAGATACTCTAACTATGATTTTCGAATAGGGAAGACTCGAAAAAGGCTTTGCAGTCATTGTTATTTCCCAATATGACTTGTAATCAATGAATTTATCAATTTTGCACAATTCTAATAAAGGCTTCATATCAAAATCACCAAAATAAGTGGGGATCGGATTAGAAATCTCAATAGCTTTTTCCGGATGGCTAATCTTAAGATTTACCGATTTGGAATTCAAAATTTCTGTTTCCCCAATTTTCATATAGATTTCATTTTGACTGTTTTTATAAAAAACACCTTTATAACTTTCCTCAATTTTTTTAGAATCAAAATCTTTATACAAAACATATTTTGACTGATATTGAAGCGGCTTGGCAACACTGTATTGCTGCCCTAATTTTTTAAAAACGGCATTCACCGTTTGTGCATGGCCAAAACAACAATAAAACACCAACCAAACACTGAATATTTTTTTGCAAAACATACCTTATTTATCTGTATTAATTACGCTTCCTGAACGTGTTTCCTGAATTGTTTTAACCCCTTTGGCAGTTTCTTTTTTCACACGAACTAACCCGCCTTCGTTATCATACTCGTAGAAAGTACTGTAATTATTTTCGTCCAATTCTGACATCAGTTTAAAAGTTTCAGGGTCATACACAAATGACTTTACGCTACCATTTAGGGGATGAATTCTAATGTCATCAAAATAAACTGGAATACTGGGACTTTTGTTATCTAAAACAAAACCAATTGTTATAGCATCATGTGGGACTTTAATTTTTTTCACAATTCTTTGCCAACCATCGATAATTTCCCCTGATGGATCAGCAACTATTGTAGCTATTATTTGCCCTGGAACGTCTAAAGCCTCTTTTTGTCTATAAAACACAATATTAATTGCAGAATTTGTATAAGACTTAACTTGAACAAAAGATTCCTCTTTAACCCATGCACTCAATAAATATTCATGATCCGGTTCTGGTTTGAAAGAAAAACAATCATCGCAAAAATCCTTGACAGCCGAAACACCACATACAATCTGACTATCTGCTATTTTGTCTGAAATATAGGTTACATCTGAAGCCAATAAGCTAAAGTTATCATGACCAAAATAAGTTCCATTTTTAAAGTCACTTATACTTGATACCGGAAACTCAGTATCGCTAAATCCTAATAAATACTGCAAAGACTTAGTTAATCTAGCTGCTACTTTTGCAGTCAAACTTCTTTTTTGCAATGCCGTATTATAATTTGGATCTTCGTTACGATCCAGAATTTTTCCAGTTGATGGCTTATCTACATAAAAACCATTTTCAATACCAATAACATATAAATGCGGTAAGTCTGGGCTACTTCCTTTAGCATTATTAAAATTCTTCATAGTGGTTTGAAGTTGAGTAGCATTTGCCGTTTGACAACCATCTGCAATCATAATAACTGCATTTGGTTTCAATGTATAACTTAATGCTTTATTCAGTCCACTGTTCCAATAATCTGATCCTGCACTAACTCCTGTTTGTCCATTTCTTTTTCCAAGATCATCGATCCAAGTGTAGAATTTATTTAAAACGGATGGATCTGTAGAAACTTTAATCGGCTCAATAAAATCTGTTCTGGTATCAGCATCGCTATCAGACATTCCAGTTAATGAAATGTAAATATTAGACCCTATTTTTTCATTAGTCAAAGCTTGTTGGTAAACAAATCCTTTTAATTGTTTTTTGATTTTATTAATTTCTGTTAAATCAATTGAACCTGATTCATCGATCACAAGTGCCACGTGAGACACACAAGATAATTTCTCAACACAAAAATCAATATTTCTGACAAATCCATTTAACTCATCAACTTTGCCATTACTAAAAATAGTTTTAACAGGTGTAATAGTAGCAGCATCTGTATATTCTTTTAAATCGATATCCAAAATGCTACCCGAAAGAGGTTTTGGCAACTGCACATCATTTTCTGAACTTGTGCTCGAAAAGGAGAAACTTATGGTACTACTAGTATTAATGAAATTATAAATTATTGGTTTTAATTCAACCGTATATGGTGATAAGGCAGCTAATTCTTTGCTTGCATAAATATTAGCATCCACACCGGCAGGAGTATCTTTTAACTTATTTGCCAAGGTTAAAAACAAACCTTTAAGTACGGGTGCATTCACATTTTTCTTAGTACAGGATTCGACATCCTCACACATTGATGACACATCATCATATCCTTTTTGTAAGAAATCGCTAAGTACTTTTTTAAACCCAACATTGGCAATATCCGCTTTTGAAAATTGAACAAAATCAGAATTTAAAATCGAATTTGTCGCTGAATAATTAACCGGTATTGAACCCATAATTTCAGTTAAAAATTGTATCGGTGAAATAATAGTTTTTCTATTTATTCCAGCAATATTTCTTACATAGCTAAACTTCCCTTCGTTCACCAAAACAAAAAATATTTTTTTGGCTTTACCAGAAGCCAATAAATCTTGGTAAGCATTTTTGGCTCCATCGAGTGTAGAAGTAAAGTTATCTTCGGAAATAATGAAGAACGAAACATCAAGATCGTCCTTTTTTAATGAAGTGTTCTTCAAAATACCACTACTAATCAAAGTCGAAAAAGTATTACTGTAACTGTTGTCTTGAATTCGTATTACCGTTGGTGTAGTATTAGAAATCTCATTGGCGGTTCCTACTTTGTAGACATCGCCTGGACTTACCGTAATTTCTTTATTGACTATAACTGCATTTACCCCTTTATTGGTCATGTCAAATGTGGTCGCAAACAACTTTTTATTTCTTTTGGCTTTCAAGAAATCTACTACGCCATTGGCAATATTCATTCTGGAATCTAAGTTTAAAACTAATCCCCCAAAGCCTTTGCCTGTATCTGGAATTTTAAAATTGAAATTGAAATGAACCATACAATTGGTAGGGGCACAAGATTCTATAGTCACTTTTTTAGTAAACGTTTCAAAACATTGTGTTACCGTATCTTTTGCTACCATTGTAATGGAATAGTCCCCTGGAACTGAAAACGATACATTATAAAGACTCGATGCACTGGCCGTTGAAGAATTTACAACTTCTCCAGTAGCTTTGGTACTGGTCCAAACATAACTTAAGTTGGGAGCTGTGGTCTCAAATGAAAAGGAGATATTCTCGTTGAGACATTGTACCTCAGGTTTTATAATAACTTCTTTAGTAAAACTGGCTGGACAACCATTTACATCCACAATATCTAGTTTTACAAAATATTTACCCGATGTATTGAAAACATAGGAATAAGCAGCTGATGTACTCACCTGTTTGTTTACCTCTTTACCTGTTTCATCTGTTATGGTCCAAGTATAATTTGTGGTTGGTAAACTGTCTTTACCGGCTATTTTACTTTTTGTTTTATTAGCAACTGCTGCCACTATTTCCAGAAACGAAAAATTAACGGTTTCATTAACAATCAGTTTTTCGGACAAAATTTTTAGTTCTCCAGTTTTTGGGGTGCAATTGATTACTTTCAGATGGATAGTGTTCCTCTGCAAAACAAGGTCTGTGATTTGAGGATTATTAGAAACACAATAATAATCTCCTGCATTTACAGCTGATAAATTGGAAATAGTATATTGTCTGGCTGTTGCACCAGTAATTATTTGTCCGTTCTTATACCACTGAAAAGTATCAACATTAGGAATATATCTGTTATCCTCACACATTGATAGCTTTATAGGTCCACCCGAAACACCAGAAACTGTTTTTTCTAAATCTGTTTTTTCCTGAGGAGAATAAATAAAATGATTTGTTATTTGTGTTTTATATATAGAATATTCAGTAGCAAAATCTACAAAACGGAATTTATTATTATACAACAATAAATCTTTCAAAGAAATTAATTTTGTTAAATCTGGAATATTTCCCTCAAGATTAAAATTATGGTGAAGCCAAAGTACTTTAAGATTGGTTAATTGCCCAATTTGAATAGGTATTTTACCACTAAATCTATTCCCGTTTAAATATAGATGAGTAAGCTTAGATAAATTTCCAATTTCAGGAGGAATATCACCTTCTAGATTGCTAAAACCTAAAAAAAGTTGTTCAAGTTTAATTAATTTATCAATTTGTGGAGGTATAGGACCATTTAATTTATTACTACCTAACATAAGTCCACGAAGTTGAGTTAAATATGTTATTTCCATCGGAAATACACCTGTTAAATTAGTATTATGCATACCTATAAATTGCAAATTAAGACAATTAAATAACCATGAAGGAAAACTATGAAGAGTGAGCCCTTTATTATTATCTATATAAAAATATTCTAACTTATTTAAAGAAGATAAATTAGGAATATCACCTATAAAACCACAGTTATAAAGATTCAAATTTTTTAAATTAATTAAGGAATTAAAAAATGAAGGAATACTAGTATTTTCAAAATTATTATTTCCAAAATAAATACCTGTAATATTCGATAAAGCACTTAAATCAGGAAGGAAACCTTGTAAATTATTTTGAGATAAATTTAGCATTATAACATGCCCATTGCTAACCCAAACCCCAAACCACTTTGATACATCTGAATTAGTATTGTTAATGTCCCAACCAGTTTTATTTGTCCAATTATCTCCTCCAGTACTATTATATAAAGCAATAAGTGCAGCTCTCTCATTTTCAGGAATATCAGTAACAGCAAGGGAACGATTATTAGTTCCTTTTGCATTTTGCTCCGATTTTATTTTTTGTGAAACAGCCTCTTCACTTTTTTTCATTTCTGTATACTGGGTCTTTTGCATCTCCCGCATCATTGCAATTTCACGGACAAGATCTTGGTCTTTTACGCCATGTTCTTTTAGTGATGTGGTTACTCGAGCTACATCAAAACCAATTTGTTGATCGCTCAAATCCTGTGCAAAAGTTGCCAACGAACACAGTACCATACAAAAAGTAAGGATCCAGTATTTCTTTATTTTAATATTGTTTACCATTTTTATGGGAGTATTTTTTTAATAGAATCGTATTTTGTCTCATTTATTTTTTAAAAGTAACACCAATACCAGCTGTTGCAGGAGATATTAATTGTAAAGAATTATTATTTGTATCAATTTGCATAGATGCACCATTTACAGAAACAATACTAAGCGATGCCGTTCCAGATTTATTGGATTTTAAGAATTGTGAAAATGGAGATAAAAGATTGATTCCAATAGTTTTATCAATACCATTATAAACAATAGTAATCCTTGTAGGTGTGTAAAGTGGTAATGGAACAAAAGCGCTATTTATCCCTGGATAGCTTATATTATAATAATGAGTTGGTGTAAAACTAGAATAATATTGAAATTCTATTGTAACTGAATCCCCTTTTACAATTCCTAAACCATCCAATTGGATATCTGCGTGTCCTATAGCATACAAGAAATTTCCACCATTGGGGTATAAATTACCTGGAAAACTTTCTGATACACCTACTTTTGAGAAGCCAATTAGTGCGGTTGGTGCAGGCGTCGGGGTTGGCGTTGGCGTTGGCGTAACCACAGAACCCGCATCACAAGGACCTATTAAAGTTGCACCGCCAATAACCATTCTTGAGCAAACTGGTAAAGAATCTCCTGCTGGCACAATAACCGTCTGGCTCATACCATCGCAGTTTGTAAAAGATACTGTCCTACCATTGGTTCCTCCAGCAATTTCGTACTCATTGCAACTCAAAACACAGGGTACTGCGCCTGAATGATTGACTATACTCGATGCAATAATTTCGGCACACGGAGCATTATCTCCAGATTCAGTCCTAGTTAATGTATAGGTTTGTTTTATCCCATTGCCGTCAATATAAACTACATAATCAGTACCAGAATGATTAATAGGATGCACTGCTTGATACCAATACGATTGTGTTGGAACTGGCGTCGGATTTGGTGTTGGCGTTGGTGTAACTCCAGAACTCATTTTAATAACTCCTGTTATAGGTGTACACGCTGGAAGCACTGTTGTAAAAGTTTCAAATGGAGTCTCACAACCTTTGTCATCCTTAACCTTTAAGACCACGCGATATCTTCCTGCTGCAGTGAAAGATTGTGTTGCAAGAGCAGTTGTCGCTTTAGCTAATGCTGTAGTATTGTCTAAATTATAAAAAGTCCAGTCGTAAGTTAAATTTGTTGCAACCGTTTCCAGAGAGAAACTCGCATTTACGTTTGCATTTAGAACTTGTGGAGTCGATTTTAGGGCTCCTTCTGCAAGAGTACAATCTGTTGGGCAAAAATCAATATAGCGAACTTCGGATTCTTCTCGACATTCATTTGGACGTACGGCAGATTGTGCATTTTTCCCTCCCATATCTACCCTACAGGAAATAAGATAGTCATTAGACGATATATACTGAGTCAAATCAATAAAAACATCATAATCCAATCTATTGGATAATTCCTCGTCGCTTAATTCATAAGTAGCATAACTAGATATCCCCCAATAAAAGTCAAGATGAATATCCGATAATCTATCTGGGGAGAAAGAAAAATCAATCGTTTCTGCATATGGCCGAACAGAACTTACTTCATTTTTTGAATATTTATAATTATATATATTATCTCCTACACCCTTTGTTATATACTGCTTAAGTGCCAAAAATTCGGGAGAAGTTGGACTTGCATTGATTTGAGCGTCTGTTTCACCTTTAATTGTTCTTGTAAGCAATTTTTTTATCAGATTTTTTAATAAATCTTTAACCACTACTGATTTTGGATTCAATTCTGTACAACTGTTCCCTATTAAACAACCAACTTCTTTAGCAGAAAGCCTTTTACATCCAGTGATTTTATTTATAAGTTCTAATGCAATTCTATAATAACCTGGAATCGTAAAAGCTGCTGAAAATGTATCATTTGTACTTGTACTTACTAATTCTCCACTCGGATTTAACAAACTCCATTTAAAAGTAAAATTGTCTATATTCGCTCCAGAATACTCATTAGCGGAAAAATCTTTTGATTCATTTATTTGGACAAAATAAGTGTTAGATAAATTATATTCATCTGATGTAGTAATCGAAAATTGTTCATCATCCGCGCTAAAACTACATATATCCATAACTTTATAATCTCTTGTATAATCTGTAGTACAACCGTTTGGATCCTTGATTTGCAAATTAATTTTATAATCCCCTATTTCATTAGGAGTTACAGAAAATGTATCTTGATTACCAGAAAGAACTATCTCTCCATTTAGTTTAACAAAATCCCATTTATAGGTAAAACCAGAAGGAGTGTAACCAGAAGGAACAAGTGCAATAGAAGTTGCAGAATTAACTAAAAGTTTATTACTATTATTAACATCTGAGATATATCCATTACGCTCGTCAATAGGAACAATACACGCATTGGCATCTCTAGTCTTTAGATTTTTTACAAAAGAAGAACATCCCGTAGCATCCGAAACACGCAAAGTTACTTTGTAATCCCCTGCAAGTGTTAGAGTAATAGGAAATATAGCTTGATTACCAGACGCTATTACTAAATTATTAGAGTCCAATAAATTCCATTGATAAGATAAGCTTGTACTTCCTGACGAACTGTAAAATGACAAATTGGTTAATTTATTAAGTATTACACCAGAATAATCTCCATAAGGATAAGGACTTTTTATACTGCCATTACGATTTGGAGAATAGGAATCAACACAACTATTAATTACATTCACTATTTTATCAAACTTTGTCGTACAACCATTAGCCTCGGTAACCTCTAGTCTTACTAAATAGCTTCCAGGTACGCTATAGGATTGTGATGCTGTTGCAGCGGTTTGAGTACCATCTTTTACAATAGTGCCACTTGTGTCGTCGTAAAATGTCCATTTATAGGTTAAGCCTGTTGTTGCTGTCTCTAACGAAAATATAGCACTAGCATTTACAGGTGGACTCTCAGCAGATGCTTTGAGGGTTCCTGCAACTGGGGTGCAATTAATTACTTTTAGTGTAATTGGCTCTCTTTCTAAGACTAATGGAGACATGTCTGGGTTTGAAGCATGATAAGATCTACATAAATAAGTAGCAGCATCTGTTGCCAGCAGGCTAGGTATGGTATATATACGACTGGTTGCGCCAGCAATCGCAGTACCATTTTTGAACCATTGATAGGTGTCATCTGACAAATAGCGTGTATCACCTTCAGCATACATTTTGAGATCTACTGGCTGTCCAGATGGTTTAGTGATAGTTTCTAGGGTATTAATTTTAGCTTGGGGAGAGTAGTAAAAAGGATTATTATTAGTATTTGGCATTTTTACTTTGTATGCCAAAAATTCATTTACAAAATCTAGAAAACGAAATTTATTATCATTAATCATAAATTGCTGTAACGGCAAAGCTGTAAAATTGGGTATAACTCCGCTTAATTTATTATTTTGTAAATAAAAGCCGTTAAGGTTTTTTAATTTGTTAATTTCTAGTGGGACAGAACCTTCTAAATTATTATTATAAATTGCTAGATATCTAAGCATTGTTAAATTTCCTATATTAACAGAAATTTCCCCTTTTAAATTACAACTATTCAAACTAATATTTTCCAACTTTTTTAAATTATACAACTCAGAAGGAATAATTGAATTAAAATTATTACCAGATAAAGTTAAGAATTTCAAATTTGTTAATCTAGATAAATCCGCTATTGGTCCTGTAAGATTACAATATCCAATAAACAAAGATTGCAACGTAACTATTTTACTAATCCAAGAAGGCATAGGTTGAATATCAAAAGTAAAATCATTTCCTAACTCTAAATACAATAAATTAGTTAATGGAGACAGATCAGGTATTTTTCCCGTAAAATTACAATTTGAAAGAAACAAATATCTCAAACTAAGCATGGTATTGAACCAAGAAGGCATGGTAGCACCAAAAGTATTACCAGCCAAAGCCAGGTATTCTAAATTTGTTAATGTAGATAAGTTGGGTAATGGTCCAATAAATTTACAACGAACAAGGCTCAAGTTTCTCAAACTAACCATCCCAGTTAACCAAGATGGCATAGTTGCCGTCCCTCCACCAAAATTATTATCCATCAAATCCAAGTACTGAAGGTTAATTAAGGCAGATAAATCTTGTATTGGTCCAGTAAAACCATAGCCCTGAATGCTTAAAACGTTTAAACCAATCATTGTTGTAAACCAAGACGGCATACTGTTACCAACAAAATTATTATAATTACCATTTAAGCTTAAAGAATTCAAGAAAGTTAAAGCATTCAAATCTGACAATTTTCCCTTTAGATTATTTCTATCAAGATTTAATGAGACAATATGTCCATTACTTACACTAACTCCATACCATGTCGATACATCAGAGCTAGGATTAGTGATATTCCAGACCCTATTATTACTTTGAGTATTTGTCCAATTTGGCCCTCCTGTACTGTTGTAAAAAGCAATAAGTGCGTCCCGCTCTGTTAGTGGGATATCAACAAATGTTGTTTTTGCAGTATTAGCAACATGACTTGTACTGACCTGAGCACTTTGCTCATCCATAATTTTCTGCAAAATACCGTTCTCAACCTTTTTCATTTCTACATACTGGAATAGTTGCATCTCCCGCTGTAAAGTAATCTCACGAGCAAGATCCTGGTCTTTTACCCCATGCTCCTTAAGCATGAGACTAGTTGCAGTTACATCAAATCCAATCTCTTGATCAGAAAGTTCCTGAGAAAACACCCCCGTTGTAATAAAAAAACTTATAATACTAAAAACTAATGTATATTTTAATTTCATCTTGGTCTTACTTCTTATTTAGTGGTTACTCCCGCTGCGTTACAGCTAACAACTTGTTTTTTTAATACTGCTTTTTTACTCGGTTCTACTTTCAAACTTTTTCTTCCGGTGTGGGATTGTTTGTTAGAGACACTTACTTCATTGACTTTTAGTTGCGCTTTAAAGTCAAAATGAGATTGTTTGGCACAGGCAATAGAGTCATAATCCTCAAAACCATCCGAGGCCAGCTCACTGTATTTGGTATTGGAAGCAACTGCCACAGGGAAACGATTGTTGTACCCATACAAAGCGGCAGAATAACGGTTTAAAGCATCTTTATTCTCTACCTCTTGTCCATAAGGATTGTATTGGGTAACCTGTGAGGCAAACGTCCATCGTTTATAATTATCGACCGTAATCCCCCATTTGCCTCCTGTAAGTATATAAAAAGGTGCAAAATCTGCAAAATATCCTGTTTTACGAGGTGTTGGGTCAATAGTGTAGTTTCTTCCTGTTAGGTAGGCATAGGACTTATTGGCTCTCCAGTTTCCAAGGATGTTGTACAAATATGGATTGTAAGAACGCTTGATAATATCTTCTTGTTCGTCCAGACTATTGTCTTTTTCGTATTCAAATTGCAGTTTACCGTTTGAAAAAAACATTCTAGGCAAATTACACTCACATTGTGAAGGCCAAATATCATTGTATTCAATCGCAGAAGCATTTACAATTCGATCACTCGCAGAGGTGGAAAAGAAAGGGTTTTCTCCTATATTCTTTTTTACTGTCGTTATTTTATTATTAGCATCATAATCATACAACGGATTACGCATAGAGGTCACACTTGCCATCGAAGCCATTTGCAGGTTGCGGTGACCGGAACGAATTACTTTTATGGTTCCTGTATTAACAATATTCCCTTTAATTAATAAACCATCTTTATCCAACAACTGGAAAGTAGCTGCATTTACTTTTACTACCCAAGCTTTAAGTGCGTTTTTGGTTCTACCATCAGTTCCAATACCACTTAAATACACTTCGTCACCATCAATTAAGTAATCTGATGCGTTATAAGCTCCAGTAAACTGATACTGATTGTTTCCCGTTTTGGCAACGTTCCATTCCAAACCAATATTCTTGGCTGCCTGACTCATTCCGTCATAACTCCAATACGCTGGGAAATTAAAATTAAAGTATTTATCATTGTATTCATTCACCGTTTCGGTAAGCAATACATCTCCTGTTTCAGCATCCCAAGCTAGGTTTTTGGTTGAAACTTTTGACCCTAGATCATAAGCCACTTTCTCCGAAAGGATTCCTGAAGTGTGAATCACCTTTGTAGTTACAGCAGTACGTATCTGGCTCTCGTGTTTTGAATAACTAGGAATTATGGTTGGTACAACAATAACAACAAGAGTAAAAGGTAAAGTTGCTAAATTAAAAGCAATTCCTCCTGAAGTGCTTGTAGTCTTACTTTCCCTAAAATCATTAATTACATCATAGTCAACACCAACTAACCTCTCAGAAATAGCACCTTTGGAATCTACTGTTTGTATGGTATTGTTTAGCAACCCCTGATTTATATTACCGTTTTTGACTACAGTATTATAATTATAGTCTACTCCGGATATTGCTTCTTTTTGTCCTTCACCATATACCCTTTGGTTTTTCATTTTACCATCCATATCATTAGTATGAATAGAGTACCCTTGAGACCAGGTTAAATTATCCTTCACCTGCAACCCTACAAGACTTGCAAGGGCAGATGATGATTTATGACCTCCAGATAACACAGTTCTATCCACTATTGTAGGAAATTCACTAGATGTGTAAAACTCTGTTACAACTGTACCTGTAGCATGTTTTTTTATAATTAATGGATTTGAAACATTTTCATTATTATTTCTAGACAAATTACTAACAGTCACTCTACTGTATGTGATTTTTGGAGCAGGAAAGAAAGATTCACCAAACGGTTCTTCCACATAATTATCAGAATCAGGTCCTAGTAATAAATCTGGTTTATTAACATCATAAAAAGGCTTTACAAATGGATTTTCCTTACATCCTAGAGGTTCATAGGTAGCTACTCCTGAAGAATTTTCTGTAGGATTCCCATTTCTGTCGACTGTATTATAAGCATATTTTTGACCATAATGTTGTTTATAAACCTCATTATCTTTATGTCCAGTCATTACGTCCCATTGGTCATAAATACTGATCTCTTTTACTCTGCTACCACCACCCAATTTCTTGGCATCAGGTTGCATTAAACGTATCCACGATTTACCCGTAACAAATTTACTGGCAATTCCTGTTTCCCTTAGTTTGCCATTAGGACTTTTAAAAATATCAAGTAATGTAGGAAACATACCAATAAGCTCCATAACCACTCCTTTTAGGTTTTTAGTGTCCTCTTCATTATACATACTATACACCAACCTATTCAAATTATGCCTTCCAAAATTCCAACCGGCTTTTTGGATGGGATTTACTTCTGCTTTACCATTAAAACCATCTCCTTTTCCTACGTATTCAAGTGGTATGGCCACATATTGTTTTCCATTAATTATACTAAAAACACAATCGTCCTTCTTTTTTTTATTTAGATTTAGCTTGGTATACCCCGTAACATAATCGTATTTATCCGTCCCATTAATCCCCGGTAAAGGATTAGGATTCACCATATTAAGCATAAATCGAAAATATAGGGGATTACCTTCGTCACCAATTGATTTTAAATACTGATTGTAAAAAATTTCTGAGATAGATTTATTACTATTGGAAGTCTTATCTACGATTTTATGGTCTAACTCGACATAAATATATTCACCTAAATTTTTCAATGTATTATCAGTACTACTAACATTTTCTGCGGTAAGTCCATCTTTATCGCCACTACCCACTACTTTAAACATTTGCATGGCATCCTTATTCTGCACCTTGCCATAATCATCCGATTCATAATTTAATTCCATTTGCCCACCCGATGGTAAATGAATCGTTTTTAGCAACCAAGCCGAAGTATATTGATCTGCAGTCTGTCTATTTTTTTGGTCAACAAAAGGATATTCGGCATTCGATAATGGGTCTGTTGTAGCAAGACCAACATTTTTATCAACTGGTTTGTAATTCCCCCATACATCATAAGCCTTCATATCATAATCAGGATTAAATCCGTAATTAAAAACATAGGGCGTAAATTTCCCCATATTCGAATTTTTATAGGTAAAATAAATTTTGCTAAGGGTTAACTTTCCCTGTTGCCCAACATTTTGTTTCCTAATTGTATTTATGTTATTATCAATCTTTTGACAAAGACTATAATTATATTCAAAATGAGCTTCTTTTATTGGAATAGCTTTCTCACCATTAGCTAAGTATTCTGGTTTAGAATACAATGAGATCTTGTCTAGCTTATACATTTTAGAATTAGAAATAGTTTTAACATCTCCATATCCTCCATTTTCTCCTTCTACCCCATACCCATCATTTCTTTCTGAAAGATAAAAAATAGCGATATGGGTTTTGGTCACTATTTTTTTAATGTATAAAAGCTCTTTTTCCCCATATAAATAATTCCCTTTATTGTCTTTTTTGCTGGAGCGCAATCCTTCGTCATAATTAGCCGAATCTTTAACGAAAGGAACTCTCCACTTATAAATATGATCCTTTGTTTTATTTTCATATTCAAATTTGGTGTAGGTCCCCAAATCATCATCTGATGGCCCATCCCCTTTTAAATCCTGATAATCTGAGGATAAAACAGATGTTAGCAAATAAGTATGAGCGTAGGCAGGAGTAGTTACCCTATTAAAATATTGATCTCCCTCTTGACTGTTTTTAGCTGAATTATCTTTTCCTGGAAGATATTTTACCAATCCTTTTTTAGAATCAACTTCTGGAGCACTTCCCACATCAAATGTTGTTTCTTTTTTAATCGAATTATAAGCAGCTCTACCATAAATATAGCGTTCACCACCCTCTTTTGTAATTCTTATTTCGGCAGTGTGATTGTCTTTGGCAAAATCACTAAACTGGGTTTTGAACCCAAATTTTTTAGCCTCTGCTTTAGTTAATTTCTCAATAGATTGGTTTCTGGACAATCTTTCCTTCCGAACAATCTGTTTATTATTTGTAATAACTGCTTTATTGGTAGAATAATTTGAATTTGTTTTGGTATCAAATCCACTTCCAACTATGTCAAGCTTTATTGGATTGTAATTTCCTAAATCAGTATTGAATAAACTTAATTCGTTATCGGTATGAAAACCTCCAATATTTTTAAAAAAAACTTTTTCATAATCTGGTCTATTCCCTTTTCTCTTTTCTTTAAATCGTTCTAAAGCAGGATTTGAATTTTCCCATAATTTAGTATAACTTTTTCCTAATGTAACTGTTTTATCAGCACCAAAGTGAACACCTCCACCTGCACCAAATTCTAAACCCAAAGAGCCACCAGCACTATCATCATTAATCTCATTATCATATACATAGCCTACTTGTGACTTATACGGACGATACATTCCTGAAACTCCTTGCCCTTGAATACTATAAATATCATATGTATTATTTGTGATTGGTAATGAAGTGGAATTTTTATTGAATGTTCTGTCTTTTTCCCTGTTAAAATCCAAAATAGCTGACTTCCCAGCGTAATACGTGTTTTCAAAACCATAGGCTTTTTCAACTTTGTATTTCTCTGATTCTTTGATTCCTTGAGATGTTCTATAACCAGAAAATTTAAACCCTGGTTCAATACCCCAAAATTCACCTTCAATATTTGCACTAAACATAAAATTAGATGACACCATACCCACACGTTTAGTTGGCGTAAAAGAAGCATCAATGTAAGATATTGAACCAGAACCACCTTCATTAAAATGAGTAATCTTACCCATTTTTGCTTTATTATCATCTTGATAAGATTTAGTTGAGACATTGGCTCCTATAGTTACACTTTCAACACCTTTTCTACTATTATAACTTACCCCTGCATTAAGTCCTAAATTAATATCTGTATTACTTGTACTTCCCACTTTTTGAGAAAATGAGGCACTCGGCGATACTGAAACACCTTCTGAAGCAGATGATTCAAGATTCATTCCAACAGATAGATTATTATTTATCTGATAAGTCAATCCTCCATTTAATGCTACACCAAGACCATCATAATTATTATACTTTATACCAATTCCAACACTAGCTTTAGCCTCCTTAACACCAAAAGCAGTAAAAAATACATTAGCATTAGAACCAATAGTAACATTGGGCTTCATGTTATTCTCATAAATCATTTCATCCCCATTAAAATCATCAGGGAGTCCTCTAAGCTGTCTTGATATTTGTCCTACATTAAGATCCCATCCCAATCCAACCCAAGAAGCTTCTTGATCCATAGATACACCAGAACTATAGGCTAGATTCAATGGATATCCACCTACATCCATAATAGGAATATTGTAATTCAAATCACCGCTAGCCAAATCCACCATATCCGAGGTTCCTATAGGTGTGAAGGACTGGAACTCTGGTTGTGACGGTCCTCCTGTCAACGCATAAATTTGCATTGGCTGGAATGTTTCTAAAAGAATCATCATGGCTAAATAAATAGCGACTGTTTTTTTAAACTTACTTTTTTTTACTTGTTGAATCATAAGGCTATAGGGGTAAAAGTATCTTTGAATTTAAATTTTAATGTTCCTTTTCTAAAAAGGTAGTCATTGTAAATCAATTGTATTTTATCGTTGGGATCTATTCCTGAAAAGAATAATAGTACTTTTTGAAAAGGAGCAATTTTATAGTTGCGTTCAAAATTTACACCGGAGCACAGGATTGTATCTTTTTTTGAAGTTACCACATAGAAATCTTTATCAAGACCAAAAGACATATACTTTACAGCATCAGTATAATCCATCCCTGTAAAATCTTTTCCTAATAAATCTTTCTCTTCATCTTGCTGAAAGACAAACTCTATCACACGTTCTCTTTTATTTTCTTCATAAAGTGAATCGATGAGCTTGAGATTATCATTCCCTAAATCTTTTAATAAATAATATTGAATGGGAACTTCGGTTGCGGTAAAACCGATATCATCCACAACTTGTGTGTAGGAGCGGGATTTCCAACCTATTTTTTCAAGGTTGAAATAGCGATCTCTAATTTCAGAATCTTGTTGATTGTTTTTTGGCTCTTTTTTACAAGAAATAAGAAGAAAAATAAAAAAAATAAAAACTAACTTATTAAAGACCCTCATACTTTTTGTTTAAATAGATAAGAAGATCATTGGTAACGTCAATTTTTTCATCTGCAAACAAAACTGCTTGTTTGTTATCAGACCCTACTACTAATTGATAATTTTTGTCTTTGGAAAATTCAGCAGTATAACTTTTTATTCTGGACCAAATTTTATTTGTTTGCTCAGCAGCAAAAGTTTGATTGAACTGCTCCAATTCTTCTTTCCCTTGAATGAATTGTTGCATGAGTTCTTTTTTTTCAGAAGCAGAAATTGTAGGAGACTGTAAATTGGAATACAAATTATCCAAAACTAATTTTCTGGAATTAAATTCTTTTTCCCCTACTCTTTTCATTTCTTTTGTCATTACAAAACCATCAAATAATTTCACAGAATCGACATAGACGATTTCTTTATTCGATTTGAAAAAATAAAAAAGCAGGAAAAGAGCTAACACACTTATTAATAAGATGTTAACCATAAACTGAGGGATGGTTTTATATTTAAGCACAAATAACTTGTTAATTTTTTAAATGCAAAAATAGAAATATTTAGGAATTTACAACTAAAAAAATATAAAATTTTAGAATAAATACGAAAATAAACATAAAATCAACAAAAAAACTTGTTTTTAGCAAAAAATATTATGTTAAAAAAATATTTCACAACAAATTAAATTAACAAGTATTATTCATATTATACAAAATAACTTCTACAAAATTTTTAAAAAATAACACTATTTTATTTTCATTTTTAATCAGTGGCTTTTACATAAAAATTTCAATTGCAAAATTTAAAAGAATTTCATTAAAAAACTCTTTTAAATTTCAAATGTCAAAAACTATTCTTGTTTTCCAAATAAAATAAATTAATTTAGCCGCTCAATTTTTAAGTTCATGAATAAATTTATACTTTTTTTTGTAATCGTTAATGCAAGTTATATTGGTTATTCCCAGGAAAAGTCATTTTGGAAAATAGTAAATAATACAAACAATTCTTCCTATCAAAAACTTTTAAAAAAAGCTGAAGTAGACAAAAATTTACTTTATACACTAAATGAAACAGACTTTAAACAAAGAATGTTTAGTCTTCAAAGTAAATCAAATATAAACGAAACAATAAAAATCTTAATACCAAACAGTAATGGAACAATAGAAGAGTTTGCTGTAAAAGAGTCATCCAATTTTGCTCCCGAATTACAAGCGCTATACCCAGACATTCGAGCTTACTCCGGAACTGGAATTACAGACCCAAATGCTTCTATAAGTTTTAGCATTTCTCCAATAGGAATAGAAACTATAGTTATGAGGGGAGATAGTGGCTCAGAATTTATTGAACCATTGACCAAAGACAAATCAATTTATGTTCTTTCAACTTCAAAAAGTACAAGCAAAGGAAATTTATCATTATTGTGTAGAACTTCAGATCTTGGGTTGAATAAAGAATTGACTAAAAAAATTAGTCAATTAAAGTCAAGCTCTGGCGTGTTTAAAACTATGCGATTGGCATTGTCCTGTACTGGCGAGTATGCAAGCTATTTTGGAGGAACTGTCGCAGGAGCTTTGGCAGGTATGAATGCAACCATGACGAGAGTAAATGCAGTTTTCAATAAAGATTTAGCATTAAAACTAGAAATAATTGCCAATACAAATTTGATTATATACACCAATGCTAATACAGATCCTTATTCTGATGAAGCACAAGGCTTAAACACGATTTCTGGTTGTACTGGAGACTGTCCGGGAACTTGGAACAAAGAAGTACAAAGCACAATTTCAAGCATAATTGGAGAAGGAAATTATGACATCGGTCACTTATTTGCTGCCTCTGGAGGAGGAGGAGATGCTGGTTGTATTGGCTGTGTTTGTAGTCCAGTTACCAATACAATTTCAACACCCATTTATACCACAGGAAAAGGAAGTGCCTATACTTCTCCTGCCGATTCCAAACCAGAAGGAAGCACATTTGACATAGACTATGTAGCTCACGAGATGGGACATCAACTAGGTGCAAACCATACCTTTTCATACGATGTGGAAGGTACGGGAGTAAGCGTTGAACCGGGTAGTGGATCTACTATTATGGGATATGCAGGAATTACTGATTATGATATTCAAAGTCATTCCGATGATTATTTTGGATATGCTAGCATATTGCAAATGCAAAATAATTTGGCATCAAAAACTTGTCCCGTAAATGTAATATTAAGCAATCAAACTCCCACAGTAGATGCTGGGTTAGACTACACCATTCCTGCAAATACAGCTTTTGTTTTAAAAGGAACAGGTTCAGATCCAAATGGAAATACCTTGTCATATTGTTGGGAACAATATGATTCTGCCTCCAATCAAACAGGTTCAAATAGCATTGCATATGCTACAAAAACCAATGGTCCCCTTTTTAGATCTATCCCACCAAGTAGTTCGGCTAATAGATATATGCCAGCTTTAGACAAAGTACTGCTTAGCCAATTGACTACAACCTGGGAGTCAGTTTCTTCAATAGACAGAACATTAAACTTCACTCTAACAGGAAGAGTTAATGCTCCTTTGGGTCTTGCGCAAACCAATACCGATGCAATGGTAGTAAAAGTATTAGCTAATACAGGTCCTTTTACAATTACCTCACAAAACAATCCGGACACCAATTGGATATCTGGAACCACAGAAACTATAAATTGGAGTGTAAACAATACAAATACTTTATCTGGTTCTTACTATGTAAATATCAAACTTTCGACAGATGGCGGTTTGACTTTCCCAATAATTTTAATTTCCAATACACCAAATGATGGTTCCGAACAAATCACAGTACCCGACATTACCGCAACAAATTGCAGGATTTTAATAGAACCTACAGCAAATATCTATTATGCTGTGAATAGCCAATCTTTTTCCATTAAAGATGCAATTGAACCTTCTTGTAACACATATTTTTTTACAACCCCTTTTGCAATACCGGAGTCCGAAGTATATAGTTCATTAACATTAGACGTCCCCGCATCTACAGAAAATGTAGCTGATATAAATGTAGAAATAAAACTTACCCATCCCTATTTGCCAGATGTTCAAATAGAATTGGTTAATCCACAGGGAATAGCTGTAAAATTGTTTGATAGCTTTTGCGGAGCTTCAAACAATAAGTTATTTTTAAAATATGATGATTCAGGAATTTCTCTTTCTTGCACTACAACGACTTTACAAACAGTTACTCCTGCTCAACCATTAAGCGCTTTTAATAATCTCAATCCAGAGGGTAAATGGACATTACGCATAAGGGACTTTTCTCCGGGAGATACAGGAATATTAGAATCTGCATCATTAACAATCTGTACAAAATCAAATTCTTTGGTGGCTACAAATTTTGAAGTCGATAAATATAATTTATATCCAAATCCAAATAAAGGAAATTTTAATATCCAGTTTACTAGCACTAGTACAAATGATATAAAACTTTCCGTTTACGATTTATTGGGAAGACAAATTTTCTATAAAAATTATAAAAACGAATCAAATTTCAATAAAAACATTGACTTGAATAAAATTCAAACTGGTATTTATATATTGGAATTAACTGATGGAGATAAAAAAACCGTAAAAAAATTAATAATTGAATAATAATTGAGACTCCATTCTATTAACCTAAAAATGCTGAAAAAACACAAAACTAATTGAAACTAAAATAATATTTAGACTACAATAATTTTTGAAAAACAATTTATAAAATAGTATCTTGTGCCCATTATTAAACATAATCTGCTTTGAAAACAAAACTGTCATTATCTCTACTTTCCTTTTTTATTGCGTTATTTCTAGTATCGTTTTCAGACCCTTATTCGATAAAACGAATCAGTGATGCAGATTTTAGATATGAATTCTATATTACTAAGAAAACTTTAACACCAAAAGCGAATAAAGTATATTATTGGTTTAAAGGCGGTGCAATACATAGTGCTCAAGGTGATTTTGGAGGAGAATTACTAAATGATGTATTTTTAAAAACGTATCATAGTAATCAAATAGCCGAAAAAGGAAACTTTAAAAATGGCTTAAAAGTAGGCATTTGGAAAACATGGCATCCCAATGGCTCAATAGAAAGCACTCAAAAATGGGCTAATGGCATACGAACTGGCATGTATTATAAATATGATGAAAATGGACTTGTTGCAGAAACCGGTTGTTATAAAAACGACAAAAAACAAGGAATATGGTATGATTTTGTAAAAAAAGACACTACAAAATATAGAGATGGAATCCCTGTTGTGAAAAAACAAAAATTATCGAAATTAGACAAATTAACCTTGAAACTGCAAACGCTAAAAGACGATGCTACTAAAAAAGCGGCAATAGAATCTGAAAAAAATAAAATAACCGCCGCGAAAAACGCAGAAAAAGATTATGTAAAGGCCCAAAAATTAGCATTAGAAAATGAAAAAACTAATGCAAAGCTTAGCGAAAAAGAAGCCAAAGAAGCTAAAATAACCGCAAGAAAAACCGCAAAAGCAAATAAAAAAGCCGCAAAAGAAGCGAAAGAAAAGGCAAAAGCTACAGAAAAAGAAAATATAAACTCTGGGACTACACCTAAAAAAGAAAATTTATTTAATCGCTATTATAATAAATTATTCAGTAAAAAAACAAGCGAATAAGCTATGGTTAAGGCCCACAGTTTACTATATGCCATTTACATTTGCTTGATTGTATCCATAATTTGTGGTGCTCTATTGTTTTTTTCAAATTTATACGGTCAACTCAATTTATACTATAATCTTCAGGAAGAGTTATACATTAATAATCAATCTATAGTTAATCTTGCATTAGAGAATAAAGAGACATTACAAGAACCCATACAAGATGAAAAATCAGGCATTATAGGAAGCTATACAACAAAACCCTATGGTCTGCTAAATCTTTTGTTAGTAAAATCAGAAACAAATAAAGACACAGTTCAGTCTGCACATTTTATCGGGCTTTATACCAAAGATAATACAGCATTGTTTTTATCCAATTTCTCTAAATCACTTACTTATACTGGTACGGTAAAATTAATTGGAGACAATTCACTCCCATCAACCTATATTGAAACTGCTTATATTAACAATAGACCCAATCAACTTATAATCGATGGGAAAAATACAATTTCTGAAAATCAACTTCCAGAGATCAATCCTGATTTTAAGAAAATATTCAATGGAATAAGAACTATAAAAACAAATTTATCTGATGTTGAAAAACCAAAAGATTCTTTGTACTTCAACTCTTTTTTTAATACAACTAAAGAAATTTATCTAAACTCCATTGTTTCGAATGTGATTTTTAAAGGCAATTTTATTATACGCTCCAAAGATTCTTTGCATATTAAAAAAAATACCATTTTAGAAGATGTAATATTGATTGCACCAAAAATAACATTCGAATCTGGATTTAAGGGAACCGTTCAAGCTTTTGCTACTGAAAGAATAGAATTGGAACAAAATGTTATTTTAAACTACCCTTCTGTACTATGCATTTACAACGAAAATGGTGATGATAGCAAAATAAAAATAAAAAAAGAATGCGAAATAACTGGCGCTGTTGTTCTATTTGGCAACACAAACGAAATGATAGAAAAAAATAGTATAGAAATAGATGAAGAAGGTTTGCTATTTGGCGACATTTATTGCACGGGAAAATTATTTTTAAAAAGTAAAGTTTACGGTTCTGTATATACCAATCGTTTATTTTACAAAACAGAATCTGCATCCTATGACAATACTATTTCGGATATAGAAATTAATGCTAAAAAAAGACCAAACTATTTTATATCAATTCCAATATTTGATTCAAAAAATGTATCTCATGGCATCATTAAAAAAGTATTATAGTTTAAGAGCAAATTCTATATTGGAATCAGTCATTGCTTTGACTATTATTTCAATATGTTTTTATTTCACAATACTGATTTTTGCAACAGTTTTTACACCAAGAACATCTGCAAAATTCTATAATACCCAAAATAAAGTAAATGAATTATTCTTTATAGCACAAATAAAAAATGACTCCTTACTCAATGAAAATGAGGATAAGAATCTTTTAATTGAAGAGGAATACATTAATGAAAACCTAAAAAAAACAACCATCCGCTTTAAAGACAGCACACAGTTTGAGTTTGAAAAAAGTTTTTACATTCAAAATAATCATGAATAACAGAAAAATGATATCTGCCTTTTCTATAGTAGAGGCTATTGTCGGTATGGCTATAACCGCTATCATTATGAGCATAATATTTGTGGTTTTTTCTATTGTAACGGAAAGAATGATGGATTACAAAAATCAAAATGAATCAATCTGTGATTTAAATAGATTGACTTATAGTGTCAACAAAGATATTTTTGAAAACGAAAAAATGACTGTTTTTGATAATGAAATTACATTTAAAGGTTATTCTGGCGAAAACATAAAATATAGTTTTCTTGAAGACTATACTTTGAGAAATAATGAAATATTTATAGATACATTTAAAATTAAGCTTAATCAAATACATATTGATACAGTAAAAAGTAAATCGGAACAATTTGTTTTTCAAAAATTAAAATTCAATATAGAAATAAATGAAAACAAAATGGACTTGAAATTCTATAAGCGCATTTATGCAAATGAATTATTATTAAAAGAAAACAACGAAAAATGAGTCTTGATTTAAGCACATATAAATCTGAAAAAAAACCAATTAAAATTGAAAGTATTAATCTTCAGTTTTCAAAATCACTTTCAGATAAACAAAAAGAAGTATTTTACAGAGAGTTGAGTATGCTTTTAAAATCAGGAGTTGATTTTAAAAAAGCATTAGAAATATTAGGCAACCAGTCTTCCAATAAATTTGAAAAAGAAATAATCATTGAATTAAAGAATAAAGTTGTAGAAGGAAGAAGCATTTATGAATCAATAAAAGAGACAAATCAATTTTCACCTTACGAATATTACAGCATTCAAATAGGAGAAGAAACCCGTAAACTAGAAGAAGTTTTAGCCGAATTGCAAAAATATTTCAACAGAAAAATTCAGATGAAAAGGCAAATTATCTCTGTGTTGACCTATCCAGCAATTGTAATGTTGGTTACCTTTTTAGTGCTTTATTTTATGCTCAATAAAGTAGTACCAATGTTCAGTTCTGTTTTTAGACAATTTGGAAGTGAATTACCAAAAAGCACTCAAATCATTATAAAATTATCAAATCATTCAGGAGCAATTTTTACGGTCGTACTAGCCATTATTATTGGGCTAATCGCTGCACATACTTTACTTAAAAAAGATCAAAATTACCGAGCATTTACAACAAAAATAATTTTGAGAACACCCTATTTTGGAAATTTAATTCGAAAAATTTATATATCCCGCTTTTGCCAAGCAATGAATTTATTAATTACATCTAAAACAACATTAATAAATTCTTTGACATTAACCGCAAAAATGATAGGCTTCTATCCTATCGAAGTTGCTATTGAAGAAATAAAAGAAGACATAACAAGAGGTGCTTCGTTACATGAAAGTTTAAAAAAACACAATGTATTCGAGAATAAAATGGTTTCTATGGTTGAAGTAGCTGAACAAGTGAATCAACTTGAAACTATGTTTGAAAGATTAACAGAACAATATAATGAGGAAATTAGCCATCAAACAAAGATGATAGGTGTCATTTTGGAACCTATGATTATTATAGTAATTGGAGTGATTGTTGGAGTAATAATGGTCTCTATGTATGCCCCAATGTTTGATTTAAGTAAAATAATAAATAAATAACAATAATTTCATTACTATTTGTATTTTTGCCACTTTTGAAATTAACAATTTTTAACGAATAAAATAACATAAAGATGTTGAATAATATTAAAAAATACTTTCAAAACACTAAAACAACAATGGTTAAAGCCTACTCTTTAACTGAAATTTTGATTGTTTTATGTATCATTGGTATACTACTCTTAATGGTATTACCCAATCAAACCTCAGTTATTGGTCAAGCAAAAGCGATTGAGGCTCAAGCGATGTTAAATCAAGTTTATGGCTTAGAAAAAAGTCATTTCTACAGACATTCAAAATATTCAAGTAACCTAGAAGAGCTTGGTTTTGAGCCAGAACTTACAGTTGACGAAGGAGGTCAGGCGGTATATAAAATTGAAATTGTAGAAGCTTCAAATGATTCCTTTTTGGCTCGAGCAACAGCAACCTCTGATTTGGATGGAGATGGAGCTTTAAACACTTGGGAAATTGACAGTAAAAAAATGTTAACAGAAGTAACAAAAGAATAAATTGAATATAATTTTTATAGGTTTATTACTTTGTCTACTAGTGCTGTTTTTTCAAGATTGGAAATACAGAGCAATTCATGTGGTTTTGCCTACACTGATTTTCTTGTTATCCTATTTTATAATAAATCAAGAAAATAAACTTTCAAATAAAATCATGATTCTAAACTTATGCTTTTTTCTAATAACTCTAAGCATATTAACCCTTTATATGAGTTTAAAAAACAAACACTTTTTAAATCCTTTTCAGAACTATTTTGGATTGGGTGATTTGTTATTTTACATCAGCATTACTCCATTATTCAATCTTAAAAACTACATTCTCTTTTTTATACTTTCAATGATTTTTGCCATTTGTTTGCAATTTACATTGAGAAAAAAAATAAAACACAATACGGTACCTTTAGCTGGATTTTCGGCATTATTTTTATTCATAATTCTTGCAATGGATGGTTTATTAAGCATCCCGAAAATCTCTTTAATATAATGCAAACTATAATAGTTCATCCAGAAAATCAGCATATTTTGTCCAATGACATCGCAAATCAGTATAGGGTATTGCCAAAAACTGTGTCTGATTCTAATTTAGAACTTTATATAGATGAATCGAATAACAATCTGGATACCAAAGAAGAATTAGAACTTTTTATTGGAAAAAACATATCCTTAATCTCGTTTGATTCATCAGAAATTGAAAAAGCATTATCCATTTATTATCGCAAAGAACGGCTTACTAGTTCAAGTAAATCCATTAATGTTGACAAAGGTGATTTCCTTGAAAATTTATTGACAGAAGCAAAATCTCTAAAATGCAGTGATATTCATTTTGAAATTTATGAAGATTCGTCCAGAATTCGTTTTAGAATTGATGGGCAATTAATCGAGCGATATAAAATTGAAAGAGACAATTATCTGGAATTAGTCAACAAAATAAAGATAAAAGCTAAGCTTAACATTACCGAAAAACGTTTGCCACAAGATGGAAGAATTACTAATGATTCATTTGATATTAGGGTCTCCATTTTACCCACTTTATTTGGCGAAAAAATAGTTATGCGTTTGTTAGGACAAGATGCATCAAATATAGATTTGAATACTCTTGGTCTTCAGCAAGAAGAATTACAAAACTATTTAGAAGCCGTAAAAAAACCGAACGGAATTATTTTAATAAGTGGCCCAACTGGATCAGGAAAAACAACTACCCTATACGCTACTCTTAGATTGCTCAACGACAGTAAAAGAAACATTGTTACTGTAGAAGATCCAATTGAATATACATTAAAAGGAATCAATCAGGTTCAATTAAAAGAAGATATTGGACTTACTTTTTCAGCTGCTTTAAAATCGTTTTTGCGACAGGATCCAGATGTTATTATGCTTGGAGAAATTCGAGATTCAGAAACAGCTTTGATGGCAATTAGAGCATCTTTAACGGGTCATTTAGTATTATCGACCATTCATACCAATTCTGCAATTGGAACCATCTCAAGGTTAATAGACATGGGGGTTCCATCTTATTTGATAGCCGAGACTTTAAACCTTTCGGTAGCGCAACGATTGATAAGAAAGCTATGCAATGATTGCAAGAAAGAAATAAAATGCAATAAAAGTGATTTCCCAAGTAATTTCCAATTTCCTTATGAAATTTCTAGCTACTATAAAGCTGTAGGTTGCAATAAATGCTATCATACTGGCTATAAAGGCCGAACAGCTATTTATGAAGTTTTACCAATTGAAAACGCTATCGTTGAAGCCATAAAAAACAATACATTATCAAAACAATATAACCCTAATGATAACTACAAATCGTTGTCTGAAAAGGCATTTGATATCTTATCAAAAGGAGAAACAGCACTAGAAGAAATTTATTCTATTTTAATAAATATATAATGTTCAAACAAATTATTTACGTACTAATTGGTTTATTTTTCACAAACACTATTATTGCACAACAAGACATAAATGAATTAGTTAAAAATTTTGATGCAATGTCAGCACAAAATAAAGGGCTTGACGAATCAATAAAAATAGATATAAATGGCCTTACACTCCATGACTTTATTTCTACTATCGCAGAAGATCATCAATTAAATGTTGACGTGGATCAGAGTCTAAATCAAATGGTATCGAATAATTTTTTTGATGTAAAAGTTAAAGATGTTTTTATACATTTAGTTCAAAAATATGATCTCGAAGTAACTTTTAGAAATAACATTATTATTTTCAACAAAAGAATTGAAAAAAATATTATTCAAAAAAAATCAGCAAAAATAATTGATGTTACGTACAATCCTTTAAATGATTTTTTATCCGTTAAATTGGAAAATGACACTTTATCATCCGTCATTAAAACAATTATAGACAAAACAAGTAAGAATTTGATTTTGGCTCCAACCATCAGAAATATAACCGTTTCCTCTTACATATTAAATCGACCATTTGACCAAGTGATACAAATGATTGCGAAATCAAATGATCTATTGGCAACTGTAGACGATAATGGATTTTATTATATCGAAAAAAACAATACAGACTCAAATGCAAATTCCTTAAACAATAGTTCTAATTTAAAAGCCAAACAACCTAAAGCTGCTGTAGGACTTCCAGGGTATTATGACGTTTCGACTACTAAAAACGGGTTGCTATCTGTAAAAGCATACGCTGCTGATATTGCTGACCTAATCACCGAATCCGCGGAAAAACTAAAAATTAATTATTTTTTTTATAACAAACCTGAAAACGAAAAAATTACTCTTTCAGTAGAAAATATAACATTTGACGATCTTTTAGAACAAATTCTTGAAGGCAAAAAATACACCTTCAAAAAGCAGGGGGAATTTTATTTAATAGGAGAGCAAATTACAGAAGGATTAAGAGTAACTGAACTAATACAAATGGAAAATAGATCTATAGAACTCGTTCTTGGATCTCTACCTAAGGTGTTTTCAGATAAATTAGAAATAAAAGAATTCACTGAATTAAATGGATTAATCGTTTCTGGATCAAAAAATACTGTTGAAGAATTAAAAATATACATTAAGCAAATAGACAAAATTGTTCCTATGGTTCAAATTGAGGTAATTATTGTCCAATACAATAAATCCTATTCTATTCAAACCGGCATGAAGGCTGGAATAGACAAATTAAACAAGGTAGTAACTAGCGGAACAATATTCCCCACCACAGATGTAGTAGTAAATTCATCATCCATAAATAGTTTAATTGATGCCTTTAATGGTTTCGGTATTTTTAAATTAGGAAAAGTAGCAGAGTCATTTTATGCCAATTTAAAATTACTTGAAAATAATTCTATAATTAATGTAGAATCAACACCAAAAATTGCGACTATAAGTGGTCATGAGGCAAAACTATCAATTGGCGAAACCAGTTATTATTTTGAACAAACTAATCGACTTATAAACAACAGTATTGGTAATGATGTATTAAATTCTGGTGTTTGGAAATCGACCGATGCCAATCTCAGTTTATCAATAAAGCCTTTTGTCTCAACGGATGAAAATGTAACTCTAACTATTGTTGTCGAAAAAAGTTCTTTTTTAGCAAGAGCTGGTGAAGATGCTCCTCCAGGAAAAGCAACACAAAAATTTGAATCTCTTGTTAGGGTAAAAAATAATGAAATGATTTTATTAGGAGGACTAGATGAATTAAAAAAAGAAAATTCTGGAACTGGAACACCTATAATTTCAAGAATACCAATCATTAAATGGTTTTTCAGTAGTCGCCAAAAAGGGAAAAGTACCTCAAAATTACATTTATTTATCAAACCAACTGTAGTATATTAATGATTACGATTCTATCCAAAATAATAAAAATTAACGAACTGCATGTTATAGGTCTCATTAAAAACGAAAATGAAGAGTTTTATCATGTCTTAACTGTTAAAAAAAAGGGAAATAAAGTAACGATTGTTTCTATGGCTTCATTTACAGAATTTGAAGACCTTAAAAAAAACGTAGATCAAAATTTGCCGTTACTATTGTTGGTTGATGGAAAGGGAGTATTAAATAAAGCCATTGATTTCAATAATGAAGCAGATGTAAGTTGGTATAAAAACATTGATTTAAACTCAATATACCATACAAGTGTAAAAGGTCTAAATATTGATTTTATAAGCTTTTGCAGAAAAAATATTATAATTGACACTATATCAAAATTTAAAAAGAACAATTTCGAAATAATAGATGTTTATTTAGGTTCATTTTTATCAGCTTTATTAATAAATTCTATAAAAAAAGACGCAATCCTTTCTAATGATTTATTATTAGAATTCAAAAATGAAAAACTACATAACTTTGAAAAACAAGTTGATTTTGCAAAAAAAGAAAATTACATCATTGGAACCGAGACAATCACCAACATATACTTGCCTTTATATGCCACAGTAATTGATTTTTTCATAAAATCTAAAGAAATTTCAAAAACAAAAATTGAGACTTTAAATACAGACGAAATTATATACAAGAAAGCTTTTAAATATTTTGGAATCTCAATTCTAGTTGGTTTCTTGATTTCGCTTTTGATAAGTTTCTTTTTAATTCAGTATTATACATCAAAAAACACAGCTCTGAATATTCAAAATATATACACAGATAAAAACTATCAGCAAACATTAAATTTAGAAAAACAAAAAGAAAATAAAGAGAAAATACTATTAGAATCAGGCTTCTCATCTTCAAAATTCCTTTCCTTCTATTCTTATGAAATCATTAAAATAGTTCCGCAAGATGTCTCATTAACCGTTTTAGAAATAACTCCTCTAACCAAGGAATCAAAATCAAACCAAAAATTAATTTTTGAGTCTAACACAATAACTGTAAAAGGAGAAACTTTTAATGAATATTCATTTACCACTTGGATGGAAAGTCTAAAAAAAATGAATTGGTTAGGGAATTTTGAAATTATTAGTTTGAAAAAAGACAAAAAAAATAAATCTCAATTTGAAATAAAAATCACAATAAAAAATGTTTGAAAAATATTCCTTTAAGAAAAAATTTCTAGCGTTACTCCTTTTGACTTTTATAATTGCGATAACAGCATACAAAAGGTCATTTAGTACGCTAATTCAAGTAATAAAAGAACATAATGCTTTATCAGAAAAAATTAAAGATGTAAATAAAAAAGCGAATAATTCAAGTAATTTGGCCAAAGAGGTGGCTTATTTAGACAGACTAATAGGTAAAGAGGGAGTGTCAAAAGAGGTAATACAGCAAGAAATTGTAAACTTTACAGCAAAAAGACACCCTAAAGTATCAATTAATGTATTAGAGCCAATACACCTTTTTCAAGATGAAAATCATACCATTATCACAAATCAACTGGACGTTACCGGTAACATAAACCAATTATTACAATTAGGATACGATTTTGAGAAAAATTTTAGTGATTCAAGAATTGTAAATATGCATTTCTATGTCTCAAAAAAAAATAACAAAACAGATCTTTTACATTTTAAAATTATATTTCAAAATTATGAAAAAAATAAATAGAGTTTCATTAATAGCAATTGCATTAATTTTGTTTTCATGCGATGATGTTTTGGAAAAGGACATAACAAATGATATGGTAGAACTTATATCTCCCATAAATTACGAAGAAATTGAAAGTAATGTAGTTACTTTTAAATGGAATAGTCTTACTGACTCAGATAAATATCGCATACAAATTTTTAAAACAGATAAAACAAAAATATTAGATTCCTTAATAACTAAAACGAGTTTAACGTATCCTCTTCCTCATGGCGAATATCAATGGAGGATAAGGGGCGAAAATTTTGCATATCAATCTTCCTACTCTCTTCAAGCTGATTTCTCTGTAATTGAATCAACAGATCTAAGTAATCAACAAATTATTTTAAAAAGCCCAGCCGACAATTTTTATACGAAAAACAGCACCATAACTTGTAATTGGGCAGTACTTACAATGGCAGATTATTACGAGTTTGAATTATTAAATGTGACCAATGGAGAAACTATTGTTTTTCAAGAAACAAATATTACGAACCCAACATTTATAATAAATAACACTAATTTAAGTGCAGAAGCTAAATATAAATGGAAAATAAAAGGAGTAAATGGCACATCTGAAACACCATTTAGTACAAGTACATTTTCAGTTGATAGAACTAATCCTAATCAACCTAGCAACACTCTTCCCATACAAAATGCAACATTTACAATAAACCAAACAATTAATTTTAGTTGGTCAATCCTAGCCGATGTAGGTGCTATTCAATCACCTATTACATACACTATAGAATTTGCAAACGATGTAAATTTTACAACTATAATCCAAAAAAATGACGTTTCAACAGCGACATTTGATAAAGCTTTCACAACAATTGGAAGTTATTATTGGAGAGTTAAAGCAACCGATTTGGCTGGAAACATAAGTGTCTATAGTACCGCGTTCAAATTTATAGTAAAATAATAATTCTCAACCATCCTAATGAAAAAGAAAATTAATATCGCTTTAATTTTAATTGTTTTGACAGTATGGGGTTTAGTGGCATCAAAAACGCTAAAACAATATTTTTTTTTAGATAAAAAAACAAATCATTCGAAAAATTACAATTCAAATTTAAAAATAAATCAGATAAATAAAGACACCTTTTCTATCAATCATATTGACAGGGATCCTTTTTTAAACAAAGAAAGTAGAATAATAACTTCTTCGTTAGCTCCTAAAACGCATTTTAAAAGCCCGATTATAAAAAAGAAATTAAAACCCGAATTAATTAAAAATGTAGAAATTTTAAATTGGCCAGTTATTTCATATCATGGCTATATTAATTCTAAAGATCGAAAAGATGAATTACTATTATTAGTAAACATTGATAAAAAACTGCATAAACTAAAATTAAATGAGGAGTCGGAAGGTATTACCGTAAAAAAGATTTACAAGGATTCTATAGAAATAGATTTCAATAGTGAAAAAAAGATATTTCGATTAAATTAGTTTTACAATAACATAAATACTTAATAAATTGTTCGAGAATTGTCTCATCTTCGCTACAAGAACAAACCCTTAAACATCAATCGTTTAAGGGTTTTTTACTTAAATACACTTTTGTAAACAAAAATTATTTACTTTTAAAGTGTTTATTATATTCCTTGATGTCAGCTATAATTTGATTCAGATATTCCTAAAAAACCATGATAAAAATACCTATTCAAAATAAAGAATCGAAAATCTTTCCCGTGTTCCTGATTTCATTGCTGCTTATAATTTTCTTTATAGTGCCCATTTTTGGAAATTTATATTGGGCACAATTCATAGTGGCGATCTTATTGGGAACAAACATAATGATTGGAGTATTTTCAATTGATTCCAGTAAAACCATTAAGTATATAACGGCTACAATGGCTTTTATCATTGTAACAATTGAGTTTTTTCATGCTCAATTTAAAAATGAATTTTGGCTGATTTTTTCATCTTCGCTATGGGTATCGCTATTTTTGTTTTTAGAAATCGTTTTTTTACTCAAAGTATTTGAAAAAAACGACAAAAACATTCACCGGATTCAGGGGGGCATAGCTTGTTTTTTACTTTTAGGTTTGTTATTTGCTTTTATACATGGTTTGATATTCCACATAAACCATAATGCTTATACTATTAGTGAGAATATTAAAAAAGGAGGGCTAATATCCTATAAATTTATCTATTACAGTTTCACAACCCTTTGCACCGTTGGCTATGGAGATATCACTCCAAATACGCCAATTGCACAATCTTTTTCAATTTTAGAAGGATTGGCAGGCATCTTATTCCCTACAATATTCATAAGTCAAATTGTTACGATTCATAGAGAGACCATTCACCGACAAAACAAGAAACAAAACCAAAACTAAAAAAGGACATCCAATTACGGACATCCTTTGTATATAATTTACTATCGATTTAATTCTTCAAATCCTGTTTTTATCAACTCTTTAGAAGTTAAATATTTTAAACTATTTTTCAGTGTTTTTGTAAGAAGGAGTCTAAAATTATGAGAATATCAAATTCTTCTGGATTTTAAATCAAAAAAAAGACAGGAACTTAAATCCCTGTCTTTTTAAACTCTAAAAGAGTATTACTAACCAAATTTATTTATTATTTTGTAGCCGTAACAATATCAATTATCACCGTACGGTTATAAAAACGTTCTTCAGGAAGCTTATTTTCAAAAGGAGACATACTTTCGTCTTCTCCAAAACCATGCACTTCGAATTTTACATCTCTTCTGCCTGAATTCGACAAAGCATTTTCGATAATACTTTTTACTTCATTGGCTCTGTCCAAAGATAAATTCAAATTATAAGACTCTTCACCAATGATGTCCGTGTGACCATGAATGATGACAACACCGTTTTTAGGTATTTTAGGCGTAACAACCTCTCTCAAATATTTCTCATACATGGTAATTGCTTTTGATTTATTAAATTCAAAAATTATACTATATCTAAGACCCTCTTCTGTTTTAGAAGGTGTCCAAAGCACCATGTGAGTTGTGGTTACTTTTTCTTCAATTTTACCACTTTTGGTTGTCCCAATCATTTTTACTTTATAATCACCCTCAGAACGAGTTCCCATGATACTTTTACCAGGAATACTTACTTTTTCTTGCGTATAAGGACCAAAAGTTTTCATCTGTCCGTCTGGATCAGTAGTTTCTAAAGACCATGAGGAATACGCTTGCCCTGCACCAGTTGCATCAATGGTAACATAACTGTCTATAGGTGCTTCTTGAACAGTAACAAACTCTAATGGTTTTAATGGAGCGTCTGGACCGCTTTGAAATTCCATCAATAATTGAGGTGAATTACTTTCGATGGAAACTCTACGATCTCCCATGCGAAGCAATTCCAATTCTTTTGTTCCTCCAGGCTGTTCAGATGGAATATTGGGTTTTAATTGCCCTTTCGTACTTATTCTTGACGCGTTT